>KB912813.1 GCA_000383815.1 actinobacterium SCGC AAA027-J17 | reverse complement strand
TGAAGATTGGCGTTGTAAAACAATTATCAGGGGATGGATATCAAAAGGGAGTTGAGAATAAATTTAATGAGGCGATTGCTGAGTTAGTTAAGTTAGGTGCTGAGATTATTGAAGTCTCTTGCCCAAACTTTGAGTACGCCCTAGCTGCTTATTACCTAATTGCCCCAAGTGAGTGCTCATCAAACTTAGCAAGATTTGACTCCATTCGATTTGGCTTAAGAGTTGGCGATGATGGGGTTAAGAGCGCTGAAGAGGTAATGAATTTAACTAGACAAGCAGGCTTTGGCCGTGAGGTTAAGCGCCGAATAATTCTTGGTACTTATGCGCTCTCTTCCGGTTATTACGATGCTTATTATGGTTCAGCACAAAAGGTGCGCACATTAATCAAGCAAGATTTTGATAATGCCTTTGCTAAATGTGATGTTTTAGTCTCACCAACTGCGCCAACTACCGCATTTAAAATTGGTGAAAAAAGTAATGATCCACTAGCTATGTATTTAAATGATATTGCAACAATTCCAGTAAATATGGCAGGAATTGGCGGCATGAGTCTGCCATGTGGCTTAGCTGAGGAAGATAATTTGCCAGTTGGTTTTCAAATCATGTCACCTGCGATGAAGGATGATCGAATGTATTTAGTTGGTGGAGCGTTAGAGGCAGCACTACTTTCAAAGTGGGGCAAACCAATTCTAGATTTTGCACCAAAGCTAGCAGGATCAAAATGAGTTTAAATTACGATTCTGCACTAGCAATCTATGAGCCAACCCTTGGCCTTGAGGTGCATGTTGAGTTAAATACAAAATCAAAGATGTTTTGTGGTTGTGCAACTGAGTTTGGCGCCCAACCAAATACCCAAACCTGCCCTGTTTGTCTTGGACTTCCTGGCTCACTTCCAGTTGTTAACAAGCGCGCAATTGAAAGCTCGATATTAATTGGCCTTGCATTGAATTGTTCAATCGCACCATTTTCTAGATTTGCTCGCAAGAATTACTTCTACCCAGATATGCCAAAGAATTTTCAAACCTCTCAATATGATGAACCAATCTGCGTAAATGGCTTTCTTGATGTTGAGGTAGAGACAGATGTGGGAAATAAGGTATTTAGAGTTGAAATTGAGCGAGTTCATATGGAGGAGGACACCGGTAAATCACTACATGTTGGTGGTGCTACTGGCCGAATTCATGGTGCTGATCACTCACTTTTAGATTACAACCGAGCAGGTATTCCACTTGTTGAAATTGTTACCAAGATTGTGCCAAACACTGGAAAATACGCTCCATTAGTTGCCCGGGCTTATGTTGCAACATTGCGAGATATTTTGCGGTCCTTGAAAGTCTCTGATGTAAAGATGGAGCAAGGCTCGCTTAGATGTGATGTGAACTTGTCATTATCAAAGATTGGCAGTGGAAAACTTGGCACCAGAAGTGAGACAAAAAATGTTAACTCACTTCGTTCAGTTGAGCGCGCAGTAACAGGTGAAATTATTAGACATGCAAATAGATTAGAAAGTGGCGAAAAGATTGTGCAGGAGACTCGTCACTTCCTAGAGGAAAGTGGTGAAACTAGACCTGGTAGATCAAAGGAGCAGGCTGAGGATTACCGATACTTCCCAGAGCCAGATTTAGTACCAGTTGTCCCTGATGCAAAATGGATTGAAGAGCTTCGTACTTTATTGCCAGAAAAACCAGCAGATCGCAGAAAGCGATTGCAAACTGCTTGGGCTGTGCCAGATAAAGAGATGAATGCAATGGTTAATGCTGAGCTGCTAGATACAGTTGAACAAACAGTTTTACTTGGCGCAGATCCAACAAAGGCTAGATCTTGGTGGTTAGGTGAGATCTCAAGAATTGCAAATGACAAAGCTGTTCCCCCAACTGAGTTAATGACTGTAAAAGATGTTGCTCAAATTATTGAGTTAATTGCAAAGGGTGAGTTAACTGACAAATTAGCCCGACAAGTTGTTGAGGGCGTAATTGCCAAAGAGGGCTCCCCAAGTGAGGTAATTGCAAAGCGGGGACTTAAGGTTGTCTCAGATGATTCAGAGCTGATGAAGGCGATTGAAACTGCGATTGCAGCATCTGCTGAGACTGCGCAAAAAGTTAGGGATGGCAATATTCCAGCAGCTGGTGCGCTAATTGGCGCGGTAATGAAATTAACTGGCGGGCAAGCAGATGCAGCTAGAGTGCGTGAACTTCTACTTAAGCATTTAGGGCAATAAACTAATCTTATGAGTGATCAAAAGCCGATAAATAAGATGAAGCCAAGATCTGGCTTAGTCACCGATGGCTTAGAGCGGGCACCGGCGCGAGGAATGTTGCGCGCGGTTGGATTTAAAGATGAGGATTTTGCAAAGGCTCAGATTGGTATTGCATCCTCTTGGAATGAGATCACTCCTTGTAATTTGTCCTTAGATAGATTGGCAAAGGCATCTAAAAAAGGTGTAATTGAAGCTGGTGGTTTTCCAATGCAATTTGGAACTATCTCAGTATCAGATGGCATCTCAATGGGACATGAAGGAATGCACTTTTCCTTAGTATCACGTGAGGTAATTGCTGACTCAGTTGAGGCGGTAATGCAGGCAGAGCGTTTAGATGGCATGGTTACATTTGCCGGATGCGATAAATCATTGCCAGGAATGATGATGGCTGCAGCTAGATTAGATGTGGCATCGGTATTTGTTTACGCAGGATCAATCATGCCGGGCAAGGTTGATGGTAGAGATGTAACAATCATTGATGCTTTTGAGGCGGTGGGTGCTTGCGCTCGCGGATTGATTTCAGAGGCTGAGGTCGACAAAATTGAAAGAGCTATTTGTCCGGGCGAAGGCGCTTGTGGTGGCATGTACACCGCAAACACAATGGCAGCAATTGGTGAGGCGATCGGATTATCACTTCCTGGTTCTGCATCACCACCATCAATTGATCGGCGTCGTGATGATTATGCAATCAAATCTGGCGCAGCGGTAGTTGAGTTAATCCGTAAAGGAATTACTACTAGACAAATTTTGACTAAAAAAGCTTTTGAAAATGCGATCACAATTTTGATGGCATTAGGTGGCTCAACCAATGCAGTTCTTCACCTATTAGCAATTGCCCATGAGGCAGAGGTTGATTTAACTCTTGAGGATTTTGAGCGAGTTGGCGCAAAGGTTCCACTACTTGGCGACTTAAAACCATTTGGTAAGTATGTAATGACAGATGTTGATAAGGTCGGTGGAATTCCAGTAATTCTAAGAGCCCTACTTGATGCCGGACTTTTACATGGTGAGTGTTTGACTGTTACCGGTAAAACTATGGCTGAAAATCTAAAGGATATAACTCCACCAGATCCAGATGGTGAGATTCTTAAAGCGGTTAAAAATCCAATCTCTATCGGTGGTGGCATAACAATTCTTAATGGTTCATTAACGCCAGAGGGCGCGGTTTGTAAAACAGCTGGAATTGGGGTTGATCTATTTGAAGGACCTGCCAAAGTTTTTGAAAGAGAGCAAGCTGCAATGGATGCATTGGAGAATGGATCAATTGTTGCTGGTGATGTTGTAGTAATCAGATATGAAGGTCCAAAAGGTGGACCTGGTATGCGTGAAATGTTAATGATCACTGGCGCGATAAAAGGTGCTGGTCTTGGTAAATCTGTTTTATTGCTAACCGATGGCAGATTCTCTGGTGGCACAACTGGACTATGTGTTGGCCATGTTTCACCTGAGGCGGTAGATGGTGGACCAATTGCATTTGTTAAAAATGGTGATCGTGTAAGAATTGATGTAAAGGCGCGCACCTTAGATCTCTTAGTTAATGAAGATGAGATGAATCAGCGCAGAAAAAACTTTAAACCACTAACCCATAAGTACCGCCGTGGCGTATTAGCCAAGTACTCAAAATTAGTTGGCAGTGCTTCAAAGGGTGCGGTCTGTGATTAATACTTTTTCGTTATCTGCCTAGGCTCAAATACTGAGATTGCTATCTCAGGAGTTGACTACTACATCTAACACCTGCGAAACTAAGGCCATGAAGAAGAGCTCACTTATCTCACAAATCGTGATCACATCAGTGGTCGTGGTGATTATTGAGCGTGCGCGCTAACTAGAAAAAGTTAGTTCGCACCCCTCAGATAAAACTGAGGGGTTTTGCTTTAGATGGGCACAACTTAAGAAGGGAAGCGATGAGCAAGATCAACGGTGCGCAGAGTTTAGTTAACGCACTTGAGGCCGCTGGTGTCGAAGTTATGTTCGGCATTCCAGGAGGTGCGATCCTGCCTGCTTATGACCCCATCTTTGATTCCAAGATTAGACACATATTAGTTAGACATGAACAAGGGGCAGGTCATGCTGCAACTGGTTATGCCCAAGCAACTGGTCGAGTTGGTGTTTGTATTGCCACCTCAGGTCCTGGTGCCACAAATTTAGTAACACCACTTGCTGATGCACAGATGGATTCAGTTCCAATTGTTGCCATCACAGGTCAGGTGCCATCTGCTGCAATTGGTACGGACGCCTTCCAAGAGGCAGATATTCGCGGTGTGACAATGCCAGTTACAAAACACAATTATTTGATTACCGATCCAAAGGATATTCCACGAGCAATTGCTGAAGCCTTTCATATTGCAAGCACTGGTCGACCAGGTGCGGTCTTAGTTGATATTGCAAAGGATGCATTGCAAAAAGAGACAACCTTTGATTACCCGCACACAGTCTCACTGGCTGGCTATAACCCAGTGATGGAGCCAAAGAGTGAGGCGGTAAGAGATGCCGCAGCTTTGATTGCCCAGTCAAAAAAGCCAGTGTTATATGTTGGTGGCGGAGTAATTAAGGCAGAGGCTGCAGCTGAGTTAATGCAATTAGCCCAAGTTACAGGCGCACCAGTTGTAACTACTTTAATGGCACGTGGAGCATTTCCTGATTCACATCAACAACATCTTGGCATGCCAGGAATGCATGGCACAGTGGCAGCGGTAACTGCATTACAAAAAGCTGATCTATTAATTACTTTGGGTGCAAGATTTGATGATCGCGTGACTGGAAAGCTTTCTACCTTTGCGCCAAATGCAAAGATAATTCACGCCGATATTGATCCAGCTGAGATTGGTAAGAATCGTCATGCTGATGTGGCATTAATTGGAGATTTGAAAAATACGCTACGGGTATTAGTACCTGCAACTAAGGTTGCACTTGCAAAATCTGCGCCAGATTTAACCCCTTGGCTTAATGAGGTTTATGGCTGGCGCAAAAAGTTTCCACTAGGTTATGACAAACCAGCAGATGGTTCTGTCTCACCACAATATGTAATTGAAAGAATTGGCAAGATCTCAGGCCCAGATACAATTTTTGCAGCAGGTGTTGGCCAACATCAGATGTGGGCATCCCAATTTATTGGATATGAAAAACCAAGAACCTGGCTTAACTCAGGTGGCTTGGGAACTATGGGTTATGCAGTTCCAGCTGCGATGGGTGCCAAGGTTGGCGCACCTGATGCAACGGTATGGGCAATTGATGGTGATGGGTGTTTTCAAATGACAAACCAGGAGTTGGTAACTTGCGCTCTAAATAATATTCCAATCAAGGTTGCGGTAATTAATAATGAGTCCCTTGGCATGGTTCGCCAATGGCAAACCTTGTTCTATAACCAACGGTATTCAAATACAGATCTGCACTCAAAGCGGATTCCAGATTTCAAATTATTAGCTGAGGCGATGGGTTGTGTGGGATTGCGGTGTGAAAGCCCAGCCGATGTTGATAAGACAATTGAGGATGCGATGGCAATTAATGATCGACCAGTTGTGGTTGATTTTAATGTTCACCGTGATGCGATGGTTTGGCCGATGGTGGCAGCAGGAACTTCAAATGACGATATAACTGTTGCTAGATCTATGGCACCAGTTTGGGATTCACAGGAGTTGTAATGGCGATTCATACCTTGGCAGTTTTAGTTGAGAACTCACCTGGCGTACTTGCCCGAGTTGCTTCCTTGTTCTCTCGTCGTGGCTACAACATCGATTCACTTGCAGTTGGTCCAACTGAGAATCCAAAGGTCTCTCGAATGACTATTGTGCTTAATTTAGAGGGGCATGCGCTGGATCAGGTCAGTGCGCAACTATTTAAGTTAGTAAATGTTATTGGTATCTCTGAAATGAAGGACTCTGATTCCTTAAAGCGAGAGATTTTACTAGTTAAGGTAGCAAATACTGCATCCACAAAAGAGCTTGTTAAAAAACACAACGCTGTTATTGCAGATGAATCAACCACCACACTCTCGATCGAGGCGGTAGGTCAATCAACTGCAATTGAAAGCTTGCTAACTGATTTAAAACCACATGGAATTCGAGAGTTAGTTCAATCTGGCTTGGTGGCGTTAGAGCGTGGCGATAAGACACTCGCTGACCGCACCTTAAGCACTATGGGAACTGCTAACGAATCAGATCCAAATAGCTCAACTGCTGATTACCAGAATTAACAAACCAACCAACATAAGGAGAAACAAAGTGGCAACGATGTATCACGATGAAGATGCAGATCTAGCAATTATTCAATCAAAAAAGGTTGCAGTAATTGGCTATGGATCCCAAGGTCATGCACACGCACTATCCCTGCGAGATAGCGGTGTTGATGTAGTGGTTGGTTTAGCAGAGGGGTCAAAATCACGAGCCAAAGCAGAGTCTGAAGGGCTAAAGGTTGCATCTGTTGCTGATGCAGTAAAGGGTGCTGATGTTGTGATGTTGCTAGCTCCTGATCATGTGCAGCGACATATTTACAATGATTCAATCCTGCCAAATATGAAAGATGGCGCAGCTTTGTTCTTTGGTCATGGATTTAACATCCGATTTGGTTATATCAAGCCACCAGCAAATATTGATGTTTGTATGGTCGCGCCAAAGGGCCCAGGACATTTAGTGAGAAGAGAGTATTCAGCAGGACGTGGTGTTCCAGTAATTGTTGCAGTAGAGCAAGATGCAACTGGTAATGCTTGGCCGCTAACTCTTTCCTACGCCAAGGCAATTGGTGGATTACGTGCTGGTGGAATTTTGACTACCTTTACCGAAGAGTGTGAGACAGATTTATTTGGTGAGCAGTCCGTTCTTTGTGGCGGTGCTTCTCAATTAGTTATGTATGGTTTTGAAACTTTAATTGAAGCTGGATACCAACCAGAGGTTGCATATTTTGAGTGCCTACACGAGTTAAAACTTATTGTGGATCTTATGTATGAAGGTGGAATTGCAAAGCAGCGTTGGTCAGTCTCTGACACAGCTGAGTACGGTGATTACGTTTCAGGTCCAAGAGTTATTGATCCAAGCGTAAAAGAAAATATGAAGAAAGTACTTGCTGATGTGCAATCTGGTGCTTTTGCTAAGCGATTTATTGATGATCAAGATGCTGGAGCTCCTGAATTTAAGGCGCTGCGTGCAAAGGGTGAGGTTCATCCAATTGAGCAGGTAGGTCGAGATCTGCGCAAGATGATGTCTTGGGTTAAATCTGCAAACAATGATGATTACAAAGAGGGAAATGTAGCGCGTGGCTAAACCTGTTGTTTTAATTGCTGAAGAGTTAAGTCCAGCCACATTAGAGGCGTTAGGACCTGACTTTGAGGTGCGCAATTGCAATGGCGCAGATCGCGCAGAGTTACTGGCCGCTCTTAGTAAAGGAGTAGATGCAGTATTAATTCGCTCTGCTACCAAGATGGATGCCGAAGCAATTGCTGCAGCAAAGGGTTTAAAGGTAATCGCAAGAGCAGGCGTTGGTTTAGATAATGTTGAAATTCCAGCTGCTACTGCAGCTGGAGTAATGGTGGTAAATGCTCCTACCTCAAATATTGTCTCCGCTGCAGAGCTTGCAATTGGATTACTCCTTGCTAGCGCAAGGTTTATCTCACCTGCACACACTGCGTTACAAAATGGTAAGTGGGCTCGATCTAAATACACCGGCGCTGAATTGTTTGAGAAAACTTTAGGAGTAGTTGGTTTTGGTCGGATTGGTCAGTTGGTTGCCGCCAGAATGCAAGCTTTTGGCATGGAGGTTGTTGCCTATGATCCATATTTGCAGCCAGCACGAGCTGCCCAATTAAATGTGAAGTTAGTTGAGTTAGATGAGTTATTAAAGGTGAGTGATTTCATAACAATTCATTTGCCGAAGACAAAGGAGACAGCAAATCTAATTGGAACTGAGGCGTTAAAGAAGGTAAAGCCATCGGTGCGAATTATCAATGCCGCTCGTGGTGGCGTGCTAGATGAGGCAGCTCTTTATCAAGCGTTAAAAGATGGCAAGGTTGCTGGTGCTGGCCTTGATGTATTTGCAACTGAGCCTTGCACAGATTCACCACTTTTTACTTTAGATAATGTTGTTGCCACCCCTCACCTTGGAGCTTCAACTGATGAAGCGCAAGAGCGTGCTGGAATTGCAGTTGCAATCTCAGTTAGAAAAGCATTATCTGGTGAGTTAGTACCAGATGCGGTTAATGTTAAAGGTGGCGCAATTGATCAAGCAGTTCGCCCAGCACTTCCATTGGTTGAAAAATTAGCCCAGGTGGCAACCGCTTTAGCAAATGATGTTATTTCATCAATTGATGTTGAGGTGAGAGGTGAGATCTCAACCTTTGATGTCTCAGTTTTAGCAACTAGCGCCTTAAAAGGTGCGTTGATTGCAATGGGCTCTGAGGATGTAACTTATGTAAATGCACCAGCATTAGCTGCTGAGCGTTCTTTAACATCTACTGTTTCAACAGATGCTGAAAGCCCAGATCATCGAAACTTAGTTTCAGTACGAGCAGCATGTGCTGATGGCACACAGGTTTTTGTAAGCGGAACATTGATGGGAATTAAACAGACCCAAAAGATTGTGGCAATAGATAGATTAGATTTAGATTTAAAACCAACAAATAATCTGCTCTTCCTTCGTTACGTTGATCGACCTGGCGTAGTTGGAGTTGTTGGAAATGCACTTGGCAAGTTACAGATCAATATTGCAGATATGCAAGTAGGTCGTACCCAAGAGGGCGGTCAAGCTTTAATGGCTTTAACAGTTGACTCTGTTATTCCTAAAGAAACAATTGATGTAATCACTAAAGAAACTGGGGCAGCACTGGTTCGATTTGTAAGCCTGGTCAATGAATGAAAACTTTTAAATTAGCCACAATTCCAGGAGATGGCATCGGTCCTGAGGTAGTAACTCAAGGCTTGCGGGTATTAGATGCTGTTTCTCAGAAATATGATTTAGAGTTTAAGAAAACTAATTATGAGTTAGGCGCTGCCTACTGGCATAAGACCAAGGAAACCTTGCCTGATTCAGTTATGGTAGAGCTTGCAAAAGCTGATGTGATTTTATTAGGTGCTGTTGGAGATCCAACTGTGCCAAGTGGGGTATTAGAGCGAGGATTGTTACTTAAACTTAGATTTGCCTTTGAACACTATATAAATCTTCGCCCAGCAAAGTTGTTTCCAGGAGTTACCTCACCAATCACCAATAATAAGGGAATTGATTTTGTTGTAGTCCGTGAGGGAACTGAAGGTTTATATGTTGGCGCAGGATCAATAAAAGATGAGGGCACAAATAAAGAGTTAGCCATTGAAGAGTCAATTAATACCTATAAAGGTGTTGAGCGAGTAATTAGAGATGCCTTTAATCGAGCTATGGATAGACCGCGCAAAAAACTTACCCTTGTACATAAAAACAATGTCTTAACTAGAGCTGGTGGATTATGGACTCGGGTGTTTAATGAGGTTGCTAAGGATTTTCCAGATGTGACCACTGATTACCTACATGTTGATGCCGCTTCGATGTTTTTTGTCACCAACCCAGAGCGATTTGATGTGGTTGTTACCGATAACCTATTTGGCGACATCATTACCGATATCGCAGCTGCAATCTGTGGCGGAATTGGTTTAGCGGCAAGTGGAAATATCAATCCAACAGGTGCTTTTCCATCGATGTTTGAGCCAGTACATGGCTCAGCCCCAGATATTGCTGGAAAAAATCTAGCCGATCCAACTGCAACAGTTTTATCAATTGCCATGATGTTAAATCACCTAGGGCAAACACAAGCTGCAACTGATGTGGAAAGTGCGGTAGCTAAAGATTTAGCAGCACGTGGGGATAAAAAGAGATCAACCTCTGAAATTGGAGATGCATTAGTGAAGGGAGTCTCATGAAGGTAATTAGTAATCCAAATACAAATCCAGTTCCTGCCTCTGAGCGAGCAAAGCGAGTTGATGAGCCTGGTTTTGGTAAGTACTACACCGACAATATGGTGATTGCGCAGTGGAGTGAGGCAACAGGTTGGGCAGATGCCAAATTACAACCATATGGCCCAATTACATTAGATCCTGCAGCAATGGTTTTTCATTATGGCCAAGAGATCTTTGAAGGCATGAAGGCTTACTCACAACCAGATGGTGGAGTTTCCCTATTTAGGCCAGATGCAAATGCAAAACGTTTTGCAAAATCTGCTGCTCGAATTGCACTGCCTGAAATGCCAATTGATTTCTTTGTTAAAACTGTTGAGGAGTTGGTAAAGGCAGATGCTGGTTGGGTGCCAAAAAAGATAGGTGAATCTTTATATATCCGCCCATTTATGATCGCAACTGAGGTTGGCTTAGGGGTGCGGCCATCAAATCATGCAACATATATTTTGATTGCTACCCCTGCTGCTGCCTACTTTAACTCTGCAAAAGCTGTAACCGTATGGATCTCAACTGAGTATGTAAGAGCAGCGCTCGGTGGCACAGGTGAGGCAAAGTGCGGTGGAAATTACGCAGCATCCCTTCTTGCACAAAAACAAGCAGCAAAAGAAGGTTGTGATCAGGTTGCCTACATTGATGCAGTTGAGCGCAAGTGGGTAGAAGAGATGGGCGGCATGAATCTCTACTTCATTAAGGGAAGTGGAAAAGATGCCAAGATAATTACACCAAAGTTAACTGGCACATTACTTCCAGGAATTACCCGCGATTCAATATTAACCCTGGCAAAAGATCTTGGATATAAGACTGAAGAGGCGATGATCTCAATTGATGATTGGCGAGATGGTGTTGAATCAGGAGAAATAACTGAGATATTTGCCTGTGGAACTGCTGCAGTAGTTTCAGCTGTTGGTGTTGCAAAGAGCATTCACGGCACCTGGCAAACAGGTGATGGCCAACCAGGTCCAATCACAAATCAAATTAGAGCAGCCCTGCTTGCAATTCAGCATGGCACAGCTGAAGATAAACATGGTTGGAATAAACGGGTTATCTAATGCCAATTAATGATTCATTTCATATCTATGACACCACACTTCGTGATGGCGCCCAGCAAGAGGGTTTAAATTTATCGGTACACGATAAGTTAACTATTGCTCGCCACCTTGATGATTTAGGTGTTGGCTTTATTGAAGGTGGCTGGCCAGGTGCTAACCCTAAGGACACTGAGTTTTTTAAATTAGCCCAAACAGAGTTAAAACTTAAGAATGCAACCTTTGTGGCATTTGGTGCGACCAGACGTCCTGGAGTAAAGGCGGCAGATGATCTACTACTTCGCGCTTTACAAGATTCAAAAGCACCGGTGGTAACTCTGGTTGCAAAGAGTCATGATCGCCATGTTGATCTAGCACTGAAAACTCATCTTGATGAAAATCTTGCGATGATTACCGATTCAATTAAGTTTTTAAAGGCAGGTGGACAAAGAGTTTTCTTAGATGCTGAGCACTTCTTTGATGGTTATCTTTCAAATAAGGCTTACGCACTTGAGGTGGTTAAAGCTGCAGTTGAAGCAGGCGCTGACGTTGTGGCCCTTTGTGACACGAATGGCGGAATGTTGCCTGATCAATTATCAAATATTGTCCATGAGGTATTAACCGCCTCAAAGGCTCGTCTTGGTATCCATTGCCACAATGACACAGGGTGCGCAGTTGCTAACTCACTAGCTGCAATCTCTGCCGGAGTTACCCATGTGCAGGGAACCTTAAATGGCTATGGTGAGCGAACTGGAAATGCTGATCTAGTAAATATCATTGCAAATTTAGAGTTGAAAAAGGAACAAACTGTTTTACCTGCTGGCAAATTACAAGAGGCATTTCGTATCTCACATGCAGTAGCTGAGATTACAAATGTAGCGCCAAGTGCTCGCCAGCCATATGTTGGTACCTCTGCCTTTGCTCACAAGGCAGGGCTGCATGCATCTGCAATCAAGGTTGATCCAATGATGTATCAACATGAGACACCAGAGTCTGTTGGAAATGATATGCGTATGTTGGTCTCTGAGATGGCAGGAAGAGCTTCAATTGAGTTGAAATCTGTTGAGTTAGGAATTGATTTAGGTGGGGATAAGGATTTAATTGGCAGAGTAGTTGAGAAGGTTAAAGATTTAGAAGGAAAAGGTTTCACCTTTGAAGCAGCAGATGCTTCCTTTGAATTACTACTTCGCACTGAGGTGCTTGGAAAGCGGCCAAGCTTTTTCACAATCCTAGATTGGCAAACCACAGTTCACCAGGATGATTCAGGTAAAGTAACTAGTAAGGCAACGGTAAAGATAAATGCAAAGGGTGAATCAATATCAGCATCTGGTGTTGGAAATGGTCCAGTTAATGCAATTGATAACGCACTTCGCAGCGGCTTAGAGAAGTTTTACCCAGAGTTATCAAAGCTTGAGTTAACTGATTACAAAGTTCGTATTTTGGAAGGTCGCCTTGGCACCGGTGCGATAACTAGAGTTTTGGTTGAGACCAGTGATGGCAATGGCGAGTGGAGCACAATTGGCGTGCATGAGAATGTGATTGCAGCCTCAGCGATGGCACTAGATGACGCGGTTACCTATGGCTTACTAAGGCAGGGGCGCAAACCCGAGTAATCTGCTATTCATGTCCGCCGCCCTGATCACCCAGTATGAAGAGCATTTGGCGTTGGTTAGAAATTTATCTGATAACTCAATTAAAGGTTATGTCACAGATCTAGAGTCTTTTCTTAAACATATGGAAAGACTAGGAATTGTTGAGTTTAATCAATTAGAGATTGAACACGTCAGATCATGGCTTGCCAATCTGCAAAGCACAGGTGTTGCAAGAGCTACTTTGACTAGGCGAATTGTTTCAATTAGAGCCTTCACAAATTGGGCAGCAGCTAATGGCTGGTTGACCTCAGATTTGGGAGCAAATCTGGCAATTCCAAAACCACAACGGGTATTGCCTGAGATTTTAAATGTTGATGAGGCGGCAACTGTTTTAAAATCCTTGGAGGTAAAGTCAGTTGAAGAGCCAACGGCGACAAATCTTCGAGATCTAGCATTGGTTGAGGTTTTGTATGGATCTGGAATTCGAGTCTCTGAGCTTTGTGGATTAAATCTGATCGATGTTGATCGATCAAGAAATACCTTAAATGTAATTGGTAAAGGGGATAAGCAGCGGGTTGTGCCATTGGGATTGCCGGCACTTCGTGCGATTGATAATTACTTAAAAAATGGCAGAGGTGAGTTTGTTAAAACTTCATCAGCTGATGCTTTGTTTTTAGGTTCTCGTGGCAAGCGAATTGATCAACGAACGGTGCGCGAGGTTGTATATGAGTCGATGAAGGCAGTTGGTGCCAAGATGGGACCACATGGACTTCGCCACTCTGCTGCCACACACTTACTTGAAGGTGGAGCAGATTTGCGAACTGTGCAAGAAATTCTTGGACATGCATCTTTATCTACCACCCAGATCTACACCCATGTTTCCCCAGAGCGTTTACAAACTGCTTACAAGCAAGCACACCCAAGGGCGTAGTTTGTGAAGATTGAATTACCCTCTGCCTTTATTGAATTAGATAAACGAATAAGAGCAGATAGTTTTGTAAGGGCGGTTCTTTCTGGCCGACGCCGAAATATGCAAACTGAGTATGAGCGGATTGATATCAGACAGGTTTTGATAAAGGATGAGATTAAGTGGCAGGTGATCTCAAGTGATGGCAAGAAAGATATAACTAAGAATGTGGCAGCTGATTTTAACTTTACTCAATTGTTTGAAAGTGGTTACGCCAATCTATTAGTAGATACTCAAGATGAGTCCTATCAGGTGAGGATCTCTAAAAAAGATGAGGCGCTAGTTGCAATAAGTAAGGTGAATTTAACTCGGGATCTTTCCCATGATCGCCAAAAGATGAGAATGTTGCCGGAGAACAATCAGGTATTTAAAGCACTTGAACTATCTGACATTTTGGGGCGGATTAAGCCCAGCAAAATGGATAAGTACAAGCAGGTGGATGAGTTTTTAAGATTAATTAGCCAAACATTGGATCCAGAGTTAAATAAGCAGGATGAGGTATCGGTAGTTGATTTAGGTTGTGGTCATGCCTACTTAACCTTTGCCGTTCAAGAGTTTTTAAAGGATAAGTACCAAAAGGTTTCAATCCTAGGAGTAGATGAGCGAGTAGATTCAAAGGAGCACAATGAAAAGGTGGCAGCTAAGTTAAAGGTTGATGCCAAATTTATTGCGGCAAAAATAGCTGATACCCCCGATCAAAGGGTAGATATTGCGATCGCACTTCATGCTTGTGATACTGCAACAGATGACGCACTTTTCTGGGCGGTTAAAAATAAAGCCAAGGTAGTAATGGCAGCCCCATGTTGCATGCATGAGCTGCAAACTCAGATTAAAGATTCACCTGAGCCATGGGGCTTATTGACTAAGTATGGTTTGGTTAAAGAGCGGCTAGTTGATTTAATGACTGATTCACTTAGAGCTCAAATTTTAAAACTACTTGGGTATCGGGTAGATATTGTGGAGTTTATTGGTGGTGAGCACACAGCTCGTAATATTTTAATTAGAGCAGTCTTTACCGGAGCAAAGCCTTCTCAGATTGAGATAACAAGATATGAAGAGTTACTAAAGCAGTGGCAAATAAAGCCTTATCTGGCAAAGTTGTTAGCGGATGAGTTAAAAGCTGCGGCGAATCTTTGAATCTAATGGGCCTTGGCAGTAGCTACTAAAACTTAACTCGCAATTTATACTTTTATAATCATCAAAGCCGATCCCAAAGACCATCCCCACCACTAGGGCGGTAATTACTACAGCAGCTCTCATGCCCTGATTTTGGATTACCCCACCACCTTTGCGCATAGCTGGGGGATGAGATTGTGGATTTTCAAGGTGAAAAGCTCAGGTAGGATTTGCCTCAGCACAAGACCTTAAAAAGTTTTGTGACTTCACGCATCTTAAAGTGATTAATTGATTACTAATTAAGAGCTTAAGAACCTGTTCGGTGTAGTTAGCAATAACTACTCGGTTCGAAGATGCTAGGGATTTAGCAAATTGCTAGATCACAAACCGAGTGCTCTTTCTTTACCGTGGGTAAATAAAGAGTGAAAAAAGGAGTGTGCCTAAATGGCAGTTGTAACAATGCGAGAGCTTCTCGACAGCGGTGTTCACTTTGGACATCAGACTCGTCGATGGAATCCAAAGATGAAGCGCTATATCTTCACTGAGCGCAATGGCATCTACATCATCGATATCCAACAATCATTAGCGCTAATTGATGCCGCTTATGAGTTTATTAAAGATGCAGTTGCAAAGGGTGGCCACGTACTTTTCGTTGGCACCAAAAAGCAAGCACATGAGCCAATCAAGCAGCAATCTGCCAGAGTTGGTATGCCTTATGTAACAGAGAGATGGCTAGGCGGAATGCTTACCAACTTCCCAACTGTTTATAAGCGCGTGCTTAGATTAAAAGAGTTAGAGGCGCTGGAGAGTGCAAATGACCAACTGCTAACCAAAAAAGAGTTACTTGTTCTTCGCCGTGAGCGCGAGAAGTTGAATAAGAACCTTGATGGAATTCGTAATATGACCAAGCTGCCAGCAGCAATTTGGGTTGTAGATACTAAGAAGGAGCACTTAGCTGTTGCTGAGGCGAAGAAACTTGGTATTCCAGTTATTGCAATCTTGGATACAAACTGTGATCCAGATGAGGTTGATTTTAAGATTCCTGGCAATGATGATGCAATTAGATCTATCGCGCTTTTAACTCGAGTTATGACCGATGCAATTGTTGCTGGTCTTCAAATCAGATCTGCTAATGCGGCAAAGATTGCTGATAAGGCAGCTGCTGAAGCAGCCGCTGCTGCTGAGAAAACTGCTGAACAACCTCTTGCTGATTGGGAAAAAGATCTAATCAAAGAGCCAACTGAAAACAAAGGTGCATAAGTTGGCATACACAGCAGAGGATGTTAAGAGATTACGGGAGCAGACCGCTGCCGGAATGCTTGATTGCAAAAAAGCATTAGATGAAGCAGATGGTGATTACCAAAAAGCGGTAGAGATCATCCGTGTTAAAGGCCAAAAGGGTGTTACCAAGCGAGAAGGCCGTGCCACCTCAAATGGGCTGGTTACTGCAAAAGCTGAAGGTGACCTTGGAGTAATGCTTGAGTTAAATTGCGAGACTGATTTCGTTGCAAAGGGAGATAAGTTTCAAGTTTTAGCTGATGAGCTTTTAAATCATCTAGCCGCCTCAAAAATTGGTGAGTTAGATAAGTTTTTATCTTCAAAGCTAGCATCAGGTAAAACTGTGCAAGAGGTAATTGATGAAGGTAATGCGATGTTGGGGGAGAAGATTGAGATTAAGCGAATCTCTGTTTTAACTGGTTCACCAGTCTCACTTTACCTGCACAAAACTTCACCTGATCTACCACCACAAGTTGGCGTATTGGTTCAATTAAAGAGTGCAGCAGAAAATGTTGGCAAGGATATTGCCCAACATATTGCTGCCTTCGCACCACTTTTTGTTAGCCGAGATCAAGTACCAGCAGATGAGATTGCTAAAGAGCGCAGATTGGCAGAGGAGGCCGCACGGGCTGAAGGAAAGCCTGAAGGCTCAATCGCCAAGATTGTGGAAGGGCGGGTTACTGGCTTTGTGAAAGAGGTATCTCTGCTTGAGCAGGCATTTGCAAAGGATGCAAAAAAGACGGTGCAACAAATTCTGGATGAGGCAAAGACCGCCGTGTCAGCCTTCAATAGGTTCCGCGTAGGTCAGTAAACTAACGATAATAAATTAATTAAAGGAGCGCTCATGCCACGTAAGGGTTATAAACGAGTGCTCCTTAAATTATCTGGTGAGGTCTTTGGTGGGGAAAAAGGCATCGGTGTTGATCCTGATGTAGTCCATGATGTAGCAAATCAAATTGCAGAGGTTGTCAGAGGCAAAACAGAAATCGCCATCGTCGTAGGCGGCGGAAATTACTTTAGAGGTGCTGAGCTTCAACAACGTGGCATGGATAGAGCACGTGCTGATTACATGGGAATGCTTGGCACAGTAATGAATTGTCTTGCTCTTCAAGATTTTCTAGAAAAAGAGGGAATTGAAACCCGCGTACAAACTGCAATCACAATGGGTCAGGTAGCTGAGCCTTATGTACCACGTCGTGCCATTAGACATTTAGAAAAGGGAAGAGTTGTAATTTTTGGTGCAGGTGCTGGTATGCCATTTTTTACCACCGACACAGTTGCTGCCCAGCGCGCACTTGAAATTGGTGTGGATGCGTTACTGCTTGCAAAAAGTGGTGTAGATGGAGTTTATTCTGCGGACCCACGTAAGGATAAGAGTGCAACTAAGTATGAAGTGATCTCCTACGATGAGGTTTTAAGTAAGTCACTTGCGGTGGCTGATGCGGCCGCCTTTGCACTTTGCCGTGAGAATAAACTGCCGATCGTGATCTTTGATTTGAAAAATAAGGGCAATATCAAGCGGGCGGTCTCTGGTGAAAGTGTTGGCACTCTAGTTTCTTAAGCCCTATTTCTAATCAATTGTAATTTGCTAGTAGAGTTGGATTAATTAAAGGAGTTGGGAATATGTCAGATTTAAACACCTCATTAGCTGAGTGCAATACCAAGATGAATAAGGCAATTGATGTTGCCAAAGAGGATTTTGCCACCATTAGAACTGGCCGGGCTCACCCTGCGATGTTTGCTAAGTTGATGGTTGATTACTACGGAACTGGCACACCGCTATCCCAACTTGCCACAGTTCAAGTTCCAGAGGCACGTCTTGCTCTGATTACTCCTTATGACAAGGGTGCGATGGCTGCAATTGAAAAAGCAATTAGAGATTCAGATCTAGGTGTTAATCCAGGCTCTGATGGCACAGTAATTCGAGTTAACTTTCCGCAACTAACTGAAGAGCGACGCAAAGAGTTTATTAAGGTGGCAAAGGGCAAGGCGGAGGACTCAAAGGTTTCAATTCGTGCAATTAGGCGAAGTGCCAAAGAGGCGATGGAGAAGTTAGAAAAAGATGGCAAGGTTGGCAAAGATGATTTAGCTAGAGCTGAAAAAGAGTTAGAAAAGATTACGGGCGAGCACACCGCAAAAATTGATGATTTACTAAAACATAAAGAAACTGAGTTGCTGGAGGTCTAATGATGGCAGACCTGCACGCAATTAATGATGCGATAAATAAAAAAGCAGGTCGCAAATTACTTCCATCAATTGCAGTCTCATTGCTGCTATTGGGATTAATCTTTGGCACCATAAACACCCAACCCCTGTTGTTTTTTGGTTTTATTTGGATTGTAATCATGATCGGAATTCGAGAGATTACCGCTGCCTATGGCAAGGGCGGAATTGATCTACCTGATTATGTCTTGATGATTGCTGCCACAGTTTTATTGGTGGCAACCTGGAATGGCAATACCCAAGGGTTGGCTGTTTCTGCAGGGCTTATGATTCCAATTTTGATGTTTACCTTACTTGTTATCTCTCAAAAAGATTTTATTAAGCGATCAACCTCAGCTGTATTTATCACCTTTTATTTGGCCGTTTTAGGTGGCTTTATTTTATTGCTGGCAAATCATCCAGATGGGGCCACGCGAATCTTTGCTTTAGTGGCATTAATTGCCTGTAATGACACCTTTGCATATATAGCAGGAGTATTAATTGGTAAACACAAGATTGCGCCCAGCATTAGCCCAAAGAAGAGTTGGGAGGGGTTAATTGGTGGTGCAATTGCTGCAGTAATTGGTGGCTCGGCAATATTTCATTACCTCTTTGAAACCGCTTGGTATGTCGGTGCTTTAATTGGCGTAATGACAGTTGTTACTGCAACCTGTGGTGATTTGATTGAATCTGCAATTAAGCGAGATTTAGCTATAAAAGATATGTCTAATTTACTGCCGGGCCATGGCGGAATTATGGATCGATTAGATTCAGCCCTTTTCACAGCACCTGCAGTCTGGTTTGCTATTGAGTTAATCAATCGGTACTTATAGATGGCTGATTTAGTATTTGAAGCTCCGGCAGTTAAAAAGAAGACGCCAATTCATCTTGCAGATTTAAATCTGGCAGAGCGGAGAGAACGGGCGGTGGAGTTGGGCCTTCCTGCCTTTAGAGCAAATCAATTAGCGGTTCATTTTTTTACCCATCACAATGATGATGTTGAAAGCTTTACCGATATTCCAAAGGAGCTTCGCACCACAATAGGAGAGGCCTTTCTTCCCAAGTTGCTTACCTTAGTTCGCTCAGTTACCTGCGATGGTGGTCGGACTAGAAAAGATCTTTGGCGCTTACATGATGGCGTCTTAGTGGAGTCAGTGTTGATGGGTTACACAGATCGCACAACTGTCTGCATTTCATCCCAAGCAGGTTGTGGAATGCAATGTCCATTTTGCGCAACTGGCCAAGCAGGATTAACTAGGAATCTAACGGCGGGTGAGATAACTGCGCAGGTTGTAATGGCCGCTCGTGCCTGTGATTTAGGTGAGTTACCAGGAGGGCCTACTCGATTATCAAATGTGGTTTTTATGGGCATGGGTGAGCCGATGGCTAATTACAAAGCGGTGATGCAATCAATTAGGAATATTACAAATCCACAACCAGATGGCTTAGGTATTGGAGCAAGATCGGTAACACTTTCTACCGTTGGCTTGGTTACTGGGATTGAAAAATTAATTGAAGAGGATATTCCTGTAACTCTTGCCATCTCACTTCACACACCAGATGATGAGCTGCGAGATACCCTGGTGCCAGTTAATCAAAGATGGAAAGTAAAAGAGGTATTGCAAGCTGCTGATAAGTATGAAGCGAAAACTGGTCGAAGGTACTCAATTGAGTACGCCTTAATTAGAGATATCAATGATCAGGCATGGCGAGCTGATCTATTAGGTCGATTGTTAAAAAATAAAAACGCTCATGTTAATTTGATTCCATTAAATCCAACTCCAGGATCAAAGTGGACAGCATCTCGGCCAGATGATGAGCGAGCCTTTGTTGAAACCTTAGAGGGGTATGGAGTGCCGGTAACGGTTCGAGATACCAGAGGTCGTGAGATAGATGGGGCATGTGGTCAATTGGCAGCCTCTGAGGTGAGCAAGTAAGGCCTAATCTGGTGTGATCAATTACGCAACATAAATGTTGCGTAATTCCTTAAAGGGTAATAACCTTCTAGTTATGAGCAAGGTGCTGCGGCTTGGTTTACTTTCAGCACTGGTGCTATCGCTAACAACTGGCTGTAGCTCAAACTCGGCAGACTCAGATCAGGTAAGTGAGTTAACCATCTACTCAGGCAGATCTGAGAACTTTATTTCACCTTTTTTAACCCAATGGAGTGAGCAAACTGGGATCAAGTTAAATATTAGATATGGGGATTCAGCAGAGTTAGCTGCCCAAATTTTAGAAGAAGGATCAAACTCACCAGCTGATCTATTTCTTGCCCAAGATGCTGGCTCACTTGGCGCAGTTGCAGAAGAGGAGTTATTTACACCTTTAGCAAAAGAGGTAGCCAGCCTAATTCCAGATCAATTCAATCATGCCGATCGACTATGGGTTGGAGTTACCGCACGGGCCAGAGTATTTGCATATGATCCAAAGAAGATAACTACTTTACCGAAATCTATTTCAGATTTAACTAAGCCAATTTACAAAAATCAGATTGGCATAGCGCCAACTAACGCATCCTTTCAAGCATTTTTAACAGCGGTAATTGAAAATAAGGGTCAGGCTTATGCCAAAAGTTGGCTATCTGGATTAACTGCAAATGGGGTAAAGATCTATCCAAAAAACTCAGCGATTGTGGAAGCAATTGATAAGGGAGAAATCTCACTGGGCTTGGTAAATCACTACTACACCTGGGAGGTTGCCCAAGCACTTGGC
The DNA here is from genome assembly GCA_000383815.1 of actinobacterium SCGC AAA027-J17. Taxonomy (GTDB): domain Bacteria; phylum Actinomycetota; class Actinomycetes; order Nanopelagicales; family Nanopelagicaceae; genus Nanopelagicus. Next base: position 18,263 of record KB912813.1, on the reverse strand, counting down.
CGCAGCATCAATGTTGTTAACGGGTATTTCACCGCCGGTGATCTAGGAAATCTGATAAATGTTTCTGGAGTGGGTGTTTTAAACTCAAGTAACAAAAAACAGGCGGCTATTGATTTAATTAATTTTCTAACCTCAATAGAGATACAAGGTGAGTTTGTTGAGCAAACGCATGAGTACTCACTTATCTCCTCAGTTGTAGCCCCTGAAGATCTACTAGCCCTAGATAAAATTGGTGCACCGGCGATTGATTTAGGCAGTTTAAAAAATATTAGAGCCACTCAAGATTTATTGATTGAAGTAGGTCTGCTATAACTACTCCACTACTTAAGCAGCCCTCTTCCCTTGAATCATTAGGGCTCTATCAACGCCAAGGCAGATTAGGGACCGCCTTAGTTTCAACCGCTGCAGGATTTGTGGTTGCACTCTCACTTATTCCATTGCTATATCTATTGATTCGAGCTGGCGAAAAACCAGTAGCTGAAATTGCTGGTTTACTCTTTAGAGCTAAGACTTTTGAAGTTATAGCGACTACCTCATTGCTGGTGGTTATGGTTATTTTGTTAACCGGCTTTTTTGGCGTGTTAATTGCAGCTGGATTACACTTTTTAGAGTTACCAAATAAAGCTTGGTTGATAATTCCAGCTGTGTTACCGCTAGCCATTCCCTCCTATGTTTTTACCTATACCTGGATCGCATTTGTGCCCGCATTTACCGGATTTTTTGCCGCAGTGTTTATTCTCTTTTTAACCACACTTCCTTATGTGACCTTGGCCTGTTTGGCAGGACTTTCCAGAGTAGATGCCTCGCAAATTGAGGTGGCGAGATCTTTAGGATTTTCCTATCCAAAAACTTTCTTTAAGGTAGTACTTCCACAGATTAGAACTCACCTAAGTGGTGGTTTATTGCTCGCCGGTCTTTACACGATGAGTGATTTTGGCGCAGTCTCATTGTTAAATGTTGATACCTTGACTGTGACTATTCAAAATATGTATCGGGCATCTTATGATCGAACAGCAGCTGCAGTAATTAGTTTGGTGCTAATCACCCTATCTGCCATCTTTGTCGTTGCAGATGAGAGGGTAAGGCGTAGGCAGCAAAAAGGTGAGGTAATTAAATCCACCAGCATAAAATCTGCGCTAATTGAAAAAAACTCCTACAAAGTGAGCACAGTACTGTTGATTACAACATACGCACTCCTTGCGGTGTTGATACCAATTTATGTATTGCTCAGTAGGTTTTTTACCAACACCGTTGAGATCTCTTGGCAACAACTACTTCAGGCAAGTCTTTCAACGGTTTCGGTTGCTCTTCTTGGCGCAGGTATTGCACTTGTTTTATCAATTCCACTTGGTATTTTACTTTCAGAAAGATCGACTACCTTCTCTAGAGTAAGCAGCAGAGTAATTTTGATTGGTCACGCACTTCCTGGTGTGGTAATTGGCTTAGCTTTAGTTTCATTTGGTTCAAAGTTGGGTCCGCTCTACCAAAGCACATTTTTACTTGCCTTTGCTTACGCGCTTTTATTTTTAGCTAAATCAGTTGCCAGCATGAGAGCCTCTTTGAAACAGGTACCAACTGGTGCGAAAGAGGTGGCAGCCACCTTAGGTTTAAATAAATGGTTGGTCTTAAAAAATGTAGTTACTCCAATTGCTGCCCCTGGAATTGCACTAGGTGCGGTATTGGTTTTCTTAACTGCGATGAAGGAGTTGCCAGCAACCTTGATGCTGCGGCCTACCGGATTTGAAACCTTAGCTACTCAGATCTGGTCGTACGCTGCCATTAATCGATTTAATGAAGCTGCCCCCTATGCATTAATCTTGATTGTGATCGCAGCGATTCCAACCTTTGTTTTAAGTCGGCCAGATAGGTCTGATCGGGGCAGTTTTAACTCTGGGTTAGGGAATTAATCATGACATCAGTTGAAATTAAGAATCTCGATGTCGAATTAGGTAAGCGAAAGATTCTAGATAATCTCTCATTTAATTTAGGTGCTGGCCAAATTGCTGCACTGCTGGGTCCATCTGGTTGTGGCAAAACCACCTTGCTGCGGGCAATTGCTGGCTTAATCCAACCAAGTGCTGGAACCATTAGATTTGATAAGCAATTAGTCTCACTCTCATCTTTGGTATTGCCAGCTCACAAACGAAAGATTGGTTATGTGCCGCAGGAGGGAGCGTTGTTCCCACACCTTAATGTGGCAGAAAATATTGCTTTTGGAATTGATCGCTCCTCACTTACAAAGGTGCAGATCAAACAGGTGGTTAAGCAGATGCTAACCCTTACCAACCTAACTGGCTTAGAAAGCCGGATGCCAAATCAATTATCTGGTGGTCAGCAAACCCGAGTGGCACTTGCTAGAGCACTTGCCGTAAAGCCAGCCATTATTTTGTTAGATGAACCATTCTCCGCACTTGATGCCCAACTTCGGATTGAGTTGCGAGCAGATGTAATAAAACTTTTGCGCAGCCAAAACACCACTGCAATTTTGGTAACTCATGATCGAGAAGAGGCGTTGGTATCAGCTGATTTGGTGGCGTTAATGCAACTAGGAAGAATAATTCAACAAGGCTCACCAGAGCAGGTTTACACCTCACCACTTTCGGCAAACACTGCGATGAGTACGGGGGATGCTTTAGTTTTAACAGCCAGCAAATTAAGTGATGGCAGAACTGATTACATTTTTAATCCAATCACTTCACCTGCTCAAGTTATGGAAGTAGGTCAGGTAGTAATTCGGCCAGAGGAGATAAAGATTTCTCATGATTTAGCCTTTGGCAAGATTTCAGGTCAGATAACTAAAATTGATTACTACGGCCATGATGCGATGATCACGGTGAAGGTAAATCATCAGGTGCTACAGGTGAGAATTCCAGGGCCACTTGATTTTGCAGTTGGTCAACAGGTCGGGCTAGATCACCAGGGGCCGCTTCGTTTCTTTGCCACCATTTAAAAAGTTTTAAGTAACCTTAAAGTTATCTAATTACTTCCTGAAGTGGGCCCAGGATCTGCAGCAGTAGTGGCCGGGTAGCAAAAAGCTATTAACTATTGAAATGCCCAATATTTGTAACTAGACTTTTAGGCAACTGTTTAAAGCAACTAATGCCAAGGAGTGAAATTGAAAACGCTGCAAAACTTTGTTAATGGCAAAAAGGTAAGTGCAACCTCAGATAAGGTCCAGGATTTAATCAATCCAGCAACTGGTGAGGTATTTGCAAAAGCGCCAGTATCTAACGCCTCAGATGTTGACAAGGCGATGAAGGCAGCAGCATCAGCTTTTGAGATTTGGAAAGAGTCCACGCCAGGTGAGCGACAGAAGGCAATAAATAAAATTGCAGATGCAATTGAGGTTAGAAGTGAAGAGTTAATTGGAATTGAATCAGAAAATACTGGTAAGCCAATTGCGGTAACTCGGGCAGAGGAAATTGGTCCGATGCTTGATCAGATTAGATTTTTTGCTGGAGCTGCTCGAAATTTAGAGGGCAAGTCTGCTGCTGAGTACTTTAAGGGACACACATCTTTTATTCGCCGTGAACCAATTGGAGTTTGTGCGCAGGTGACTCCATGGAATTACCCAATGATGATGGCGGTTTGGAAGTGGGCACCAGCAATTGCTGCAGGAAATACTGTTGTGTTAAAACCAAGTGATACCACACCAGTTTCAACTCTTTGGATGGCGGAGTTAATGCAGGAGTTTTTGCCAGAGGGTGTGATAAATGTTGTAGTTGGAGATCGTGATACTGGTCGGGCATTGGTAGAACATGAGATTCCACAGATGGTTTCAATTACTGGTTCAGTGCGAGCTGGTATGGAGGTAGCAGGTAGTGCTGCTAAAGATTTAAAGAAGTTACACCTTGAGTTAGGCGGCAAGGCACCGGTTGTGATCTTTGACGATGCTAATTTACAAGCGGCATGTGAATGGATTGCAGTTGCCGGCTACTTTAACGCTGGCCAAGATTGCACAGCAGCTACAAGAGTTTTAGTTGAGGCAAGTGCTTATGATGATGTGGTGGCGCTGCTTTCTGAGCAGGCAAAAAATGTTATTAAGGTTGGAATGCCAAATGAGGATGTTTTAGTTGGTCCAGTTAATAATGCAAACCAATTAGCCAGAGTGCAAGGCTTTTTGGATCGAGTTCCATCCCATGCCAGAGTCACCGCCGGTGGTACTGCAATTAAGGGTCCTGGATATTTCTGGAATCCAACTGTGGTGGCAGATCTAAAGCAAGATGATGAGATGATTCAAAATGAGATCTTTGCACCAGTTATCACTGTGCAAAAGTTTAAGGATGAGGCAGAGGCTGTTCGTTATGCCAATGGAGTTAAGTATGGATTGGCCTCAAGTGTTTGGACTAAGGATCATGGCCGGGCAATGCGGATGGCTAAGGCCTTTGACTTTGGTTGCGTGTGGATCAATACCCATATTCCAATGGTGGCGGAGATGCCACACGGCGGATTTAAGCACTCAGGCACCGGCAAGGACCTTTCTGCTTATGGATTTGAGGAGTACACCCGCATCAAACACGTGATGACAAACCTCAACGCCTGATAGATTTCCCCACAATCCCCAGCACAGCAGAGTGTTCCTTCTAGATAAATAAGAAAGAGAATCAATGAAGAAAGATATTAACTCCCTATCACCTGAAGCTCGCGCGATTATCCGCGCCCAGGTATCCCGCCGCTCAGTACTTGCTGGTGTTGGCGCTGTTTCAGCAGCTGGATTATTAGCAGCATGTGGCACTGGTTCATCTACTGGCGCAGCTGCAGTTGTTGATGTTAGCGATACTGAAAAAATTGTACGTTGGGCAAACTGGCCACTTTATTTAGATTTCAATGAGGATACAAAGGTTTATCCAACCTTGGCTGCCTTTGAAAGCCAAAGCGGTTTAAAGGTTACATATGAAGAGGCAATTGATGACAACAACACCTTCTACGGCAAGGTGCAGGGTCAACTTTCAATTGGATCAGATATTGGTTATGACATTGTTACACCAACTGATTGGATGGCAGCACGATTTATTGAGCAGGGATACGCACAAAAATTAGATCCAGCTAATGTGCCTAACAAATCAAATATCCGCCAAGTTTTATCTGATGTGGGCTATGACAAGGGTCGTCAGTATTCATTAACCTGGCAATCAGGTTTTGCTGGCTTTGGTTGGAATACTCAAAAACTTCCTAAGGGTGTTCGCACTATGGATCAATTATTTGCACCAGCAAATAAAGGAAAGGTAGTAGTTCTCTCCGAGCTTCGCGACACAGTGGGTGTGATCATGCTTTATCAGGGCGTAGATCCAGCCTCTAACTTCACTGAGGATCAATTCATGAATGCAATTGATTTCCTTAAGGGAAAGATTGCTGATGGCTTTATTCGCCAAGTTAAGGGTAACTCTTATGCTGAAGATCTAAAGCGCGGAGATGCTAATGCCGTTATTGGCTGGTCTGGCGATATCTTTATTTTGAAATCTGAATCAGATGGCAAGTTTGATTTTGCTATTCCAGAATCAGGTGGAACATTGTGGAGCGATAATATGTTGATTCCTTCAACTTCAACTCATAAGAAAAATGCAGAGAAGTTAATGAATTACTACTACGAGCCAGCAGTTGCAGCTGAGGTGGCAGCTTATGTGAACTACATCTGTCCAGTAGAGGCTGCTCAACCAGAGCTTGAAAAGATTGACCCAGCTTTGGCTAGCTCACCATTTATATTCCCAGATGCAGCAACTTTGGCAAAGGTTAAGGTATTTAGATCACTCTCAGCTGACGAGAGCACTAAGTTCCAAACCGCTTTTGACGAAGCTATCGGCAATTAAGCACCGATAAGTAGCTGGTAATGGCGAACAATAAAGTCTCGCAAGATACTGGCGACTTAAAGTTAGACCGGGTTTCAAAACATTACGGTGATTTTTGCGCGGTTGATGATCTGTCATTAATCGTTCCAGATGGTTCATTCTTTGCACTCCTTGGACCATCTGGTTGCGGTAAAACTACAACCTTGCGAATGATTGCAGGTCTTGAAGAGCCAAGTGCTGGAACGATTTCAATTGGTGATACCGATATAACAACCCAAAAGTCATATAGACGAAATGTAAATACCGTATTCCAAAATTATGCACTATTTCCTCATTTAACAATCTTTGAAAATATTGCTTTTGGTCTTCGCCGGCGTGGAGTTAAAGATGTTAAGAGTGAGGTTGAGAGCGCATTAAATCTAGTTGAAATGGCTCACCTTGCTGAGCGCAAACCAAACCAACTATCAGGTGGTCAGCAACAGCGAATTGCAGTTGCCAGAGCAATAGTTAATCGACCTGAGGTGTTATTACTTGATGAGCCGCTTGGAGCTCTTGATTTAAAACTTCGCCGGCAGATGCAGATTGAGTTAAAGCGAATTCAAACAGAGGTTGGAATTACCTTCATTCATGTTACCCATGATCAAGAAGAGGCCATGACCATGGCTGACACTATTGCGGTAATGAATCAAGGCAAGATTGAACAGATGGGTAGTGCCACAGATCTTTATGAAGCACCAAAAACTGCATTTGTGGCTAACTTCTTAGGTCAATGTAATTTGATTAAAGGAAAGATCACATCAAGGGCAGGGGATAAGGCAACTGTTACCGCTAAAGGCTTAACTTTTGAAGTCCCACTATCTAGAGTTGCAACCAGCAATGACAGTGTATTTCTTGGGGTAAGACCAGAAAAACTTAGGTTAGATGACACAGGTGTTAACTCAATTAAGAATTGCGTCGTTACAGATCGCTCATTTGTTGGTACATCTACTCAGTACTTAGTACGAGCGCCATGGGATTTAGAGTTGGTAGTTTTTGAACAAAATGATGAAGGATTACATGATCTGCGAGTTGGCGACACCGTCTCACTTGAATGGGATCCAGAGCATACTTTTGCTTTAGATGGTGCTGGTGATATTAATGCTGGCGCTGATCTTGATGATGAAGAGTAAGTAATGGCATTTTTGCACGCTGTTTCAACTGGTAAATCTGCTACCAAGAGTGTGTTGAAAAGCAGATCACTTACACCTTATCTTTTACTAGCACCAGGGTTAATCTGGTTAGTCACCTTTTTTATAATACCGATATTTTCACTTGGCAGCACCTCCACAATGGTTCGACCAGATGGAGCCCAAATTGGGGTTTATGTTCAAGAGCTTAGATTTGCAAATTATGTTGATGCATTCATAGCTAACCAAGATCAATACATTAGATCATTTGTCTATGCAGGCCTTGCCACAATTTTGGCTCTCTTAATTGCATATCCATTGGCATATGCAATCGCCTTTAAAGCAGGTAAGTATCGAAACATTTTATTAGTACTTGTGATCGCGCCATTTTTTACCTCATTCCTATTAAGAACTATTGCCTGGACGCAGATTTTGGCCGACTCCGGTCCAGTAGTTTCTGCTATAAAAGTTCTGCCATTTGTTGATGAGTTGTTTCGGATAAATAACACCTCAACTGCTGTGGTAATTGGTCTTGCATATAACTTTCTTCCCTTTATGACCTTGCCACTTTATGCCAGCCTTGAGCGGATTGATCCGAGAACTTTGGAGGCAGCAGGTGACCTATATGCAAATGGTCTAACTACCTTTCGTAAAGTGACTTTGCCACTTTCTATGCCGGGGCTAGTTGCTGGCACATTGCTAACCTTTATTCCAGCAGCTGGTGATTATGTCAACGCCGCCATCTTGGGTAATCCAGGAACAAAGATGATTGGCAATGTAATTGAGTCCCGCTTTTTTGCAGTGGTGGATTATCCAACTGCAGCTGCTCTCTCATTTACTTTAATGGCAACTATTTTAATTTTAGTCACAGTTTATATCCGAAGGTCTGGAACGGATGAGCTGGTATGACAACTATTAATGCACCTATGCCATCACTTAGCCACCGAGCAAGTAGGTGGTTTTCTAGAAATCTAATTCGTATCTATGCTGCTCTAGCATTTATTTATTTGTTCATCCCTGTTGCCTACACCTTTGTATTTTCCTTTAATGATGCTGGAAAAAGTAATTTAGTTTGGCAGGGCTTTACTCTTGAAAATTGGCAAAACCCATGTGGGGCACCTCAAGTGTGTGAGGCGGTAGTTAATTCATTACAAATTGGTGTGATCTCAACTGTGCTAGCAACAATTCTTGGAACCATGATCGCATTTGCATTAGGTAGATATAAATTTAAAGGTAGAAAATCCACAAATCTTTTGATCTTCCTACCAATGGCTACCCCTGAAGTAGTTCTTGGCGCATCACTTCTTGCCATGTTTTTAAATCTTCGAGTCAATCCTGGCTTTTGGACAATTGTTATCTCACATGTGATGTTTTGTATATCATTTGTGGTGGTAACTGTTAAAGCCAGAATCGCATCTTTGGATCCAAGACTTGAGCAAGCTGCGATGGATTTATATGCCAATGAGCGGGAGACTTTTAGGTATGTAACCTTGCCGCTAGTAATGCCAGGTATTGCAGGTGCTGCCTTACTGGCTTTCTCTCTCTCCTTTGATGATTTTATTATTACAAACTTTAACTCTGGAGTGGTCTCAACCTTTCCGAAGTTTGTTTACGTCTCAGCTGCTAGAGGTATTCCAGCACAGGCTAATGTGATTGGAAGCGCAATGTTTTTTATCGCCTTAATCATTGTGATAGTTGGCCAAGTAGTTAGCCGCAAACGAAAGAAGATATGAAAATTCCACCAAGCATCAAAGGGCTTACCTTTGGCTTGACCCTTATTTTTTGTTCCACCTCAATCCCGGCATATGCAGCAACTGCGGTGCAGCCAGGATCTGTTTGTTCAAAGCAGGGAATGACCAAGAGCTACCAGGGAAAGAAGTACAGCTGCAAGAAATCTGGCAACAAGTTGGTTTGGGATAAGGGCGTAGCAGTTAGCAAGCCAAAATCAACAAGTAATGCTGGAGCAACTGCATCAAAAAATGTTGAACTTCCGGCTGAGGGGAGCAAATGCACAAAGATTGGTGAAAAAATTGTTAGCGCCAATCGAACTATGCGCTGCTCATGGGCAGGACATGCCAATACAACTGAAGAAGCTTTAGACAGATTGGTATGGCGCAGCGGTACAGTGACAAAAGTTTCAACATCAAAATCAAACAATTACTCTGTCACTCCTAAAGAGGGTGCTACCTGTAATAGCTCGGGAGATACTTTTAATGTATCTGGTGGAATTCTTGAATGCCGCTGGATTGCTGGAAGTAAACTTCAGTGGATCAAGATTAATACCATCAAAAAAACCTTTACTAATGCAATTAGTCCAGTCTCTATCGATACATGCAAATTACAAAACAGTGCCATGACAGTAGCGCGCGGAAATCGGGATGCTACTCAATTTGCAGGCTTTCCACTTCCTAAACCTGATTACATGAGCGTTAAGGGCAACAATGAAGTTCTGATTGTTCCCGTTGATTTTCCAGATTTTCAAGGTGGCAATGAACTTAAAGCACAGCTTGACTATGACATAAAGTGGTTAGTGGATTGGTATGACTACTTTAGTAATGGTCAATCTAAATTTAATGTGACCACAATGGATCGTTGGTTAAGGTTGCCGAAAGATAGATCTGCTTACCCAACTGATGAAAAAAGCAAAGATGCGTTGGGGGCAACAAGTAATAAGCGCCAATCACTTCAGGCTCAAGCTTTTATTGATGAAGTCACTAAAGTTTTTGACTTGCGAAAATTCTCTACCGTTTATCTGTTCTTCCCAGATGGAAATTGGGCTCATGGAGATTTAATTGTCCGTAACCAAACCTTTAAAATAAAAGAGGGCGAAGTAATTCTTAATTTCTTTAGTTGGGGACGTAATTTAGAGGGAATGGAAACTCTCAAGTGGGCTTATTACATACATGAAACCCTCCATGACTTAAGGATTAATGGCCACGCACCTGGAAATGGTTGGCCACTTGGAATTATGACAAACCAATCAGGAATAAGTCTTGCAATGAATCCATGGGAACAATTCTTGCTGGATTGGTTGCCAGCTGAGCAAATCTACTGTGATGACATCAGCACGCTTAAAACCACAAGGGTTTCACTCTCTCCAATTGAGCGAGAGGACCGACAAACAAAGATTGCAGTAATTAAGATTTCACCCACCAAGGCAATTGTGGTTGAATCACATGGCATAGATAAGTGGAGCAACTTTAAGTTTGGCGACCGTGAGTTCCCACCAGGCTTTTATTCGATCATGGCTTATCTGATAGACCTTGAAAAAACAGTGGCTCCACCCGTTAAATCAGATGGCAGCTCACTCTCAAATGATGAATGGGCTTGGGCGGTCTGGCAAAAGGTTTCAGGCAGGCCATCAAATCAATTTAACATCTCAGTTGGTGACCGAAAGAGTCTTGGTGACTATGTTGCAGTTCTTGGTGACTCATTTGTAATTGAGGGAGTCCAAATCAAGTTCGTTGGAACTGGAGACTTTGAAACTATTGAAATCTCAAAAGTTTAGTATTTAGCAATAGGAAGTATTTCAAGTAGTATTTTGATTGGTAAAAGGGAGCTATGACCAACATCGGCAATATGTATGGACCAGATTTCACATTTCTTGGTATTCCAAGATGTGATTTAGATAAGCCTGAGAGTTATAAGGGTGCTGATGTAATAATTGTTGGAGCACCAATTGATAGCGGAACCTCACACAGGTCAGGTGCGAAGATGGGACCACAAGCCATTCGAATGGGTGATTATCTTCCTCATGATGGTTCAAGGCCACACCTTGCAATGCGAATTGATCCACTGCAAAAGCTAAAGATTTTTGATGCCGGAGATTTACTAATGCCAGGTGGAGATCTAGTTAATTCACTTAAAGTATTAGAGCATGCAACGGAAAAGATTTCAAAAGCTGGTGCTATCGCTGTTGTATTAGGGGGAGATCACTCAATTGCATCCGCTGATGTAGCAGGAATTGCAAATCATTTAGGTAAAGGCAAAGTTTCGATGATTCACTTTGATGCCCATGCCGATACTGGTGAAGATCAATTTGGCGCACTGATTGGCCATGGCACACCGATGCGCAGGTTGATTGAATCAGGATCTGTTCGTGGTGATCGCTTTTTACAGTTAGGTCTTCGTGGATATTGGCCAGATGATGCCACTTTAAAGTGGATGGCAGGAAAAGGAATGAAATCTTATGAGATGACAGAGATTCATCATCGCGGCATGAAAGCTGTGCTGGATGAATCATTTTCAATTCTTACCGATGGCTGTGATGGTGTCTTTTTATCTGTTGATATTGATGTAGTCGATCCAGGTATGGCACCAGGAACTGGCACGCCAGAGCCTGGTGGAATGACAAGTAGAGAGTTACTAGAAGCAGTTAGAAGAATTTGTTTTGAACTTCCAATTGTTGGCGTTGATGTAGTTGAGGTGGCACCTGCTTATGACAGCAGCGATATCACGGCCATCTTGGCAAATCGAGTGGTATTAGAAGCACTTAGTGCAATTGCACTTAAGAAATCAGGCGGAGCGTACTCACCAACTAGAAATTTACTTGATAGGTAATTAAGCAGTAATTGAGGCTAGCGCCTCATCTAAAACAGCCAAGCCATCACGAAGTAGATCCTCTTCAATTACAAGTGGAGGTAGCAATCTAATTACGTTGGCATATGTGCCAGCGGAGAGAATTAAGACTCCCTTGCTAACACAGTATTTAATTGCAGCAGTTAATGCTTCAGGGTTTGGCTCATTAGTTCCAGGCTTAACCAATTCAATAGCTTGCATAGCGCCTCTGCCTCTTACCTCACCAATAATTGAGTATTTCTTCATCATTGCAGTTAACTCTTGGTGCATAATCTCACCAATTTTCTTTGCACGAGCAACTAAATTATCTTGCTCAATAACTTCAATCGCGCCAAGAGCTGCAGCACATGCAACTGGATTTCCACCATATGTGCCACCTAAACCTGATAGGTGAATTGAATCCATAATCTCAGCACGCCCGGTAACACCGGCAAGTGGCATTCCAGCAGCAATTCCCTTGGCGGTGACGATCAAATCTGGAATTACAGATTCATCTTCACAGGCAAACATATCTCCAGTTCGAGCAAATCCAGTTTGAACCTCATCTGCCACAAAGACAATTCCATTGTCTTTACAGAATTTGGCAAGTCCAGGTAGAAAGCCTTTACACGGAACAACAAATCCACCTTCACCAAGAATTGGTTCTATCACAATGCAAGCAACATTGCTGGCGCCAATTTCTTTCTCAAATTTTAATGTATCACGTAATCTAAAACCAAACTCTACTGTTGCATCTTGGTCATACAACTCTAAATCAATTTGATCAATTGCATATGCTTCAACTTGTCGGCCTCTAACACCTGGAAATGTTGGGTTTGTTCCAATTGATATTGCAGCTGGCCAGCGGCTTGATCCAACACTTAACCAGCCTGCATACACACCATCTGCTGGAATTGTGGCAAGTGAGTGCAAACCAAGATTTGCAGTTGGATAACCAATCTCTCGACCACGCTTTTCACCATGCACTACTTGGCCCTTTAGGTAAAACTGCCGAGTTAGCAACTCATTAGCACGTTCAATTTGACCATCAATTATCAAACTTCTAATCCGAGTTGATGAAATTGTTGAGCCACGATCTTCCTGTAGTTTTACAATTGACACACCAAATCCATACTTTGGTCCTACCTCAGATAAATACTTTGGTGTGCCTTGCGCCTTATGACCAAAGTTAAAATTCTCACCAATTACAACATGTTCTGCGCCAAATCGACCAACTAAAACATCTTCAATGAATTGATCTGGAGATAACAATGAGAACTCCTTGGTGAAATTTACAACCTCAACAAAGGATGCACCGGCAGCCTTTAGAAACTGGATTCGATCCTTGGTCGACATTAATTGGGATGGTGTGCGCTCTGGAGCAACAACTGAGGTCGGATGTGGATCAAATGTCATCACTGTAACTTCACCCTGAATCTTTGCCGCAGCGATAATCTGTTGATGGCCAGCATGAACACCATCAAAGATACCGACTGCTAAGACCTTCTTCATCTGGTTATTGTTTCACAAAACATATTTACTCACTTGCCTTAACTAAAATTGGCGCTGCAACGATCTGTGAGCCCTGCAATTTGTTTTCCAATAACCCAATAAAAGCTCCCTGTGAATCCAAAGCAGCCACTACGCCAGGTTGCGGATTTTGAACTATCGATCTGCCAAACAATATTTCTCTACTCTCTGAAAAGTCTAAATTTCTAACTAGAAAGAGTTTCTCAATAACTTCAACAATTGGAATCAACTCTGCATCTTTAATCTGGTGGCAACTTTCAAGTGAAAAGGGTGAGACCAGAGTTCGCCGAAGTGAGATTAGGTGACCGCCCACCATTAACTGCTCACCAAGATCGCGAGCAATAGCTCTGATGTAAGTACCGGCTGAACAAGTTACCGAAATATCAACTTCAATTCCGGTGTCATTTACCCTTATATCTTTAACCAAAATCTCATCAATCGTGACATCTCGCTCAGGGATCTCAACCTGCTCACCTGCTCTCACTCTGGCGTGTGCAGATTTACCATCAATTTTTATGGCAGAGACAGAGCTAGGTCTTTGCTTAATTTTTCCAACAAACTTTGCAAGCTCAGCACTAATTGATTCATTTGTTACCTTGGCTAAATCTTCTTTTGCTGCTGTAGAGATTAGATCACCATCTTTATCATCTGTATGAGTTGAACTTCCTAACAAAATAGTGCCCTCATAGGATTTCTTACCATCTGTAATATAGGTAAGAAGTCTGGTGGCAATACCAACACCAAGGACTAATACCCCAGTTGCCATTGGATCTAAGGTGCCAGCATGACCAACTTTCTTAGTATTAAGTTTCTTTCTGGCCATTGCTACTACATCATGGCTTGTCATACCGCCGGCTTTATCTACAAGTAAAAAGCCATCCATTAAATCACCGATTAATTATGTTTTTTATATGGATCTTCAGCAACAGGTTTAGCACCTGCTCTTAATTTCTCCAGCTCAGCATCTGCTTTGTGCATCTGCTCAATTAGATCATTCATTGCAGAGGCTGAATCAGCCATGCCATCTAAGAAAAATTCAAGGGATGGAGTGACTCGAACGCCAAGTGCGCGACCAACCTCAGAGCGAAGCATTCCTTTAGCACTGCTTAACGCCGCAGCACTTGATTCATGAGCTGCTGCATCACCTAGAACTGTGTAAAAAATTGATGCTTGTTGCAAATCACCAGTTACTCGAACATCAGTGATAGTTACAAAGCCAAGCCTTGGATCTTTTACTCGCGATTCAAGAGCGTTTGCAATTATCTCTTTAATGCGATCGGCAACCTGCAGTGGACGTTTACTTGGCATGAATTAAGCTCGCTTTTTCTCACGAATTTCATAGGCTTGAATTACATCTCCAACCTGCAAATCTTTAAATGATCCAAGACCAATACCGCACTCAAAACCCTCTCGAACCTCCGTGGCATCATCTTTAAATCTTCGAAGTGATTCAATACTTAAGTTCTCACCAATGACAACACCTGCTCGCATTGTGCGAACCTTGGCATTACGGCGAATATTTCCATCAGAGACTATGCAGCCTGCGATATTTCCAAACTTGCTGGACTTAAATATGTCTCTAATCTCAGCATTACCAAGAACTGCCTCTTCATACTCTGGCTTAAGAAGTCCCTTAAGTGATGCTTCGATCTCCTCGATCGCTTTATAGATAACGGTGTAGAACTTAACCTCAACACCTTCATGTTCGGCAAAGACAGCAGTTTGTGGCTCTGGCTTAACATTAAAGCCAATAATTACTGCAGTAGATGCTGATGCCAACGTAACATCATTCTTAGTAATAGCTCCAACACCACGGTGAATAACTCTTAGATCAACCTCAGTTCCAACATCTAATTGAACTAACGCATCCTCTAGCGCTTCTACCGATCCAGAAACATCTCCCTTTAGAATCAAATTCAAAGTTGAAACCTTTGATTGTTCCAAGAAATCTTCCAGTGAAACCTTCTTGCGCGCCTTAGCTAAAGATGCATTTCTTGAGGCAAGCTGACGCTTTTCTGCGATCTGACGCGCAGTTCGATCATCTTCGGCAACAATAAATGAATCACCAGCTCCTGGCACAGATGTAAAGCCCAAAACTTGAACTGGCCGTGATGGACCAGCCTCTTCCAATGTTTGTCCATGCTCATCTAACATCGCACGAACTCGGCCATAGGCACCACCGGCAACAATTGCATCTCCAACATGCAAGGTTCCTCGTTGTACCAAAACAGTTGCAACTGGTCCACGACCCTTATCAAGATTTGCTTCAATTGCAACACCTCGAGCAATGTCATCTGCAATTGCTCGCAGATCAATCGCAGCATCTGCAGTTAACAAAATTGCGGCAATTAAATCATCAATACCCTTACCTGAAAGTGCAGATACATTGACAAACATGGTCTGTCCGCCGTACTCCTCCGCAATCAGGTTGTACTCAGTTAATTGTTGGCGAATCTTGTCCGGGTTAGCACCCTCTTTATCAATCTTATTTACTGCAACCACAATTGGTACATCTGCAGCTTGGGCGTGATTTAACGCTTCAATAGTCTGCGGCATAACACCATCATCGGCAGCTACAACTAGTACTGCGATATCAGTGACCTTTGCACCTCGAGCACGCATTGCGGTAAATGCTTCGTGTCCTGGAGTATCAATAAAGGTAATTGCCCGCTGCACGCCATCATGTTCATGATGAATTTGGTATGCACCAATATGCTGAGTAATTCCACCAGCCTCAGATTTAACAACCTCAGTTGATCGAATTGCATCTAATAATCTAGTTTTACCATGATCAACATGTCCCATAACGGTAACAATCGGCGAGCGCACTACCAGATCCTCTGGATCAATCTGCGCCAGCTCCTGCTCTAAGTTAATATCAAACTCTTCTAGTAACTCACGATCTTCATCTTCTGGACTTACGATCTGAATAACAAAGCCAAGTTCAACCCCAAGTAATGTGAAGGTATCTTCATCAACTGATTGAGTTGCTGTCACCATCTCACCTAAATGAAATAGCGCTGAAACTAATGCAGCTGGATCTGCCTTAATCTTTTCGGCAAAATCCATCAAGGTAGCACCGCGACGCATACGCACCACAGTCTTACCATCACCCTTTGGAACTATTGCCCCACCTAATTGTGGTGCTGGTAGATTTTCAAAATCTTCGCGTCTTTCTTTTTTACTCTTTTGTCCGCGACCTTTACCTTTTCCTTTGCCACCTTTACCAAACGCGCCTGCTGCGCCACCTCTTTGTGGTGGACGTCCGCCGCCTTTGCCACCAAATGGTGAAGCACCAGGTGTTGATGGTGTGCGATATGGAGATGATGAACCACCTGGACGAGATGATGTTGGTGCACCAGAGTTTGGACGTGGATTACTAGATGCAGGACGTGCTGCAAAACCTGGACGAACAGATCCAGGTCTAGCGCCAGACATTGGTGGACGTTGTCCTGGTTGTAATTTTCCAGGAGTTCTTCCCGCCTCTCCTGGTCTAATTGGTCTAGCAGGTGGACGTGGTCCACCGCCTCCGCTACTAAATGGATTGTTTCCTGCTCTTGGTGGCCGCGGCATCGCACTTGGTGAAGTTGGCGCAGCCGTTGGTGATGAGAATGGATTGTTAGAACTTCTTGGAGTAGCAGGTGTGGCAGGACGTGCAACAGGTGTTGCATCTTCAACCATCTTTTGTAACTCAGGTGGTAAATCTTCCACCTTCACAGTTTGTTTTGGCGCAGCCTTTTTTGCGGGAGCTTTTTTCGCCTTTGGCGCAGCCTCTGCTGGAACTAAATCTGGAAACTTATCCATCAACTTGCGCACAACCGGTGCTTCAACAGTTGATGATGCTGAGCGAACAAACTCGCCAACCTCTTGTAGCTTTGCTAGCAGCTCTTTACTTTCAAGCCCTAACTCTTTAGCTAACTCATAAACGCGGACCTTGGCCACACTGCTCCTTCTTCTGGCCCCGCGTTATTTACGCGCGAACCTAAATAGACCTACTCATAATCTGGTAGTGCTCATTAGAGTGTCATTCTCGCTCGCTTCATACATTTTCTTAATTACTTAATCCCTTTAAGTAATCTGCTACCTCTTCAAACTTAATCTCACCTTCATACTTAAAGGCGTGATTAAAAGATTTTCGCTCAGTTACCACCAAAAAGCAGTTTGGGTGAAGCCATGCTCCCCGGCCGCTCATCCGATGGTTAAGATCGACTTTAACTTCATTACCGATCAAAACTGTTCGAATTAAATCCTCTCGAGTAGCCAACTTTCGACATGCGATGCAGCTGCGTTGTCTAAGTTTTTTACCCAACATCGCGCACTCTACCCTACGCCCCTTGGATGGGTGAAATAGTTGCCGCTTCCTCTGCCTTTTCCGCCTTAATCTGCGTTACTGGATTATCTGGATGGATATCAATTCGCCACTGGGTAAGGCGGGCAGCAAGTCTGGCATTTTGACCATCTTTGCCAATTGCAAGTGATAATTGATAATCCGGCACAACCACCTTGGCAGATTTAGCTGCTAAATCAACAATCTCTACTGAGCTCACCTTTGCCGGCGCTAATGCATTGGCCACATAGGTTGCTGGATCATCTGAGTAATCAATGATGTCAATCTTTTCACCATTTAACTCATTCATAACATTTTGTGCTCTGCTTCCTTGCGGACCAATTAAGGCACCCTTAGCACTTACACCTGCGCGATGAGTTCTCACCGATAACTTTGTTCTAGCACCTGGCTCACGTGCGATTCCAACAATATCTACTACGCGATCTTTAATCTCTGGTACCTCTAATGCAAATAACATCTTCACAAAGGCAGGATGGGTTCTAGATAAAGTTACCTCTGGACCTTTTTCTCCCTGCTTAACATCTACTACAAAACATTTAATTCGATCCCCATGTTTATAAACCTCACCCTTTACCTGCTCAGCAGCTGGCACCTTTCCCTCTACTCTTCCTAAACTGACATAGATAACCTCAGCATCTCTGCCTTGTTGCACAATTCCGCCAATTACATCACCAACACTGCCGGAGAACTCAGTTACAACCTCAAGATCTTTTGCCTCGCGCATCTTCTCTTTAATTACTTTGCGAGCTGTTTTATCAGCTAATTTTGCAAAGCCATCTGGGTTATCGGTGACTGTATCGATGCGATCACCATCTGGGCCAAGTACTGGAACATAAATAACTAACTCACCACTTTGTCGATTTAAAACCGCTCGGC
>KB912812.1 GCA_000383815.1 actinobacterium SCGC AAA027-J17 | reverse complement strand
CATTACGCAATCTCATACCCAGCAGTTTTATTTTTTAGTAATTACTCAATTGGTGAGATTGAGAACCTAATTCAAATAGTTGCCTTTATCAAAATTGTAGTTTCGATGACCTGGTTTATTGTGGTTGGAATAAACCTAACGATGGGAATTGCTTGGCATAGATTCTTAGCCTTCTTTAATATCTACTTTAAGAGAACCCCGGGCAAGGCAAATGCACTAGGGCCATTGCCGGTGATGCTTTCTCATGGCAAAGAGATTAATTTTGAAGATCCAAAAGAGGATGATGTATTTGGGATAGGAAGCGCAGCTGATATATCTTGGAAAGGTCTTCTTGATATGTCTACCTGCACTGAGTGCGGAAGATGCCAATCTCAATGCCCAGCCTGGCACACTGAAAAACCACTATCGCCAAAGCTTTTGATTATGGCGATGCGAGATCATGCTTTAACCAAGGTTGGAACAGAGGCAGCAGCTACTACCAAGATTGTTGGAAATGCACATGAGAATGCAATCTCATTAGATGTCTTATGGTCCTGCACAACCTGTGGTGCTTGTGTTGAGGAGTGTCCAGTTGATATTGAACATGTTGATCACATTGTTAATATGCGAAGATTTCAAGTTTTAGTTGAATCTGAGTTTCCAACAGAGCTTGGTAATACCTTCCGTAATTTGGAAAAAGCTGGCAATCCTTGGGGTGCTAATAGAGTCGATCGTGATGCATGGATTAAAGAGGTTGATTTTCCAGTTACTGTAATTGATTCAGTTATTCCAGAAGATGTTGAGTATCTATTTTGGGTTGGATGCGCTGGTGCTTATGAGGAGCGAGCAAAGAAGACCACCAAGGCGGTTGCTGAGTTGTTATATATGTCAGGAGTTACCTTTGGTGTATTAGGAAAGCGTGAGACCTGTACCGGAGATCCAGCAAGGCGAAGTGGTAATGAATTTTTGTATCAGATTTTATCTAGAGAAAATATTGAAACACTGCAAGAAACCTTTGGAACTCGTGGCGTGAAAAAAGTAGTTGTTACCTGTCCACACTGCTTTACAACAATTGGCAGAGATTACAAACAACAAGGTTTTGAGTTACAGATGGTTCACCATACGCAATTGTTAAATCAATTAGTTAAAGAGGGAAGATTAAAACCAATTGCACCTGCTAAAGAGGATGCTAAAAAACTTACCTACCATGATCCTTGTTACTTAGGCAGACACAATCAAATTTATGAACCACCACGGGAGTTATTGGAATCAGCAGGGGTGGCAGTAAATGAGATGCCACGAAATAAAGAGCGATCATTTTGTTGCGGCGCAGGTGGGGGCCGGATGTGGATGGAGGAGAAAATTGGTGAACGAATCAATTTAAATCGAGTTGATGAGGCGATCGCCACTGGAGCTGAAGAGGTGGCAGTTGGTTGCCCGTTCTGCCGGGTAATGGTCTCTGATGGCATGGTGGCTAAGAACAGCTCAGTTGAGGTGTTAGATGTGGCTCAAATTATGCTTCGCAGCGTCAAAAGATCAGGGTAAACCAAGGGTAATTCTCAGTTAATCCTCAGGATAGTAGATAATCATCATCCTTGAGGTGATGCCCAATGACAACTCTTAAAGAAAGAGTAAGTAGTAACCCAGAGGTTAATCAGAGCACGCAGAGGATTCTCGTTGTAGATGATGAGAACTCCATCAGCGAACTGATTGCCACCAGCTTAAAGTTTGTTGGCTTTGATGTGAGAACTGCGGCCTCAGGCTCTGCTGCACTTCAAATTGCCGAAGAGTTTAAACCACATGCATTGATTCTTGATGTGATGTTGCCTGATCAAAATGGTTTTGAAGTTTGCCGGCAACTGCGAAGTGAAGGACATAATGTTGGAGTTTTATTTTTAACCGCTAAGGATTCGGTAGAGGACAAGATTGCTGGATTAACAATCGGTGGTGATGATTATGTAACCAAGCCATTCTCACTTGAAGAGTTAGTTGCTCGTCTTCGCGCATTACTTCGCCGAACTGGTGCTACAGAAGTATTAGCAGATGATGAGAAAATTAGATTTGCCGATCTTGAATTAGATGAGGCAACTCATGAGGTTAGACGAGCTGGCAATTTAGTTGATCTATCCCCAACTGAGTTTTTACTACTTCGCTATTTAATGATTAATGCAGATCGAGTGGTAAGTAAATCTCAGATATTAGATCACGTCTGGCAGTATGACTTTAGTGGAGATATGGGAATTGTTGAAACATATGTCTCCTACCTTAGAAAGAAGATTGATGTCTACGAGCCAGCCTTGATTCACACTGTGCGCGGCGTTGGATACCGATTGAGGTTGCCAGCAGGTAAGTAATTGATCACAATTAGCAGATGAATTCACCGTTAAGTCGGGTGCGCACTCCGCTCTCACTTTGGAGTTTGCGCAACCGGCTTATCTTGGCCTCAGTTGTGTTAGCAAGCCTGGCAATTATCGCCTCAGATTTTGCAGCAAATGCTGCACTTCGCACATATTTAATCTCGCAGCTAGATGATCAATTAATCAGTATCTCTAGCACCTCTCTAGAACGGCTAGATCGGGCTGGTATTGCCCCATTGGATGCAAATGATGAAGACTCCCCTTATAAAATTTTAGAGCCACTGCGCGGAGTGCCAACTGCAATCTCAATCACCTTATTAGATGTGGATGGAAATTTAATTGGCCAGGTGGGTGGTGAGTTAGGTGGAAAAAACTTTGCAGTAACTGGGATGAAGGTAGGTGAGGTTAGTAATTATAAAAATGAGCCTTTCACTATTGATGGCAAAGATGGGCAACCTGATATCAGGGCATTAGCCCAGCTTTTACCTACTGGTTTGGGGAGTGTGATTGTTGCCGACTCACTTGAAAAGGTTGATAAGACCTTAAGCCAATTAAGGTTTCTCTTTTTGATATTAGGAATCATTGCTCTGACTGCAATTGCCTTAGCTGCCAGATGGATTATCGCGCTTGGTCTTCGACCCCTTGAAGCAGTTGAAGATACTGCGGAGGCAATCGCATCTGGTGATCTATCTGCTCGCTTACCGGCAGCAAAACCAGATACTGAGGTTGGTCGATTAACCACCTCGTTAAACACCATGCTCTCGCGAATTGAAGAGTCATTTACCGCACGTGTTGCAAGTGAAAACAAATTAAGAAGATTTGTTGCAGATGCCTCCCATGAGCTTCGCACCCCACTTACTGCAATTCGTGGCTTTGCTGAATTGCATCGACAAGGGGCGGTGGTGGGGCAGGAAAAAACTACTGAGTTAATCTCTAGAATTGAAAAAGAATCTGTACGGATGAGCACATTGGTGGAGGATTTATTGTTACTTGCCCGGCTTGATCAAGCACGGGAGTTAGCAAATGATCCAGTTGATATAAATACTTTAATAACTGAGGCTGTGGCCTCAGCAAAAGCAGCAGGTCCTGAGCACCCAATTGAGGTGAGATTGGATGAGAGTGAGATCTTTGTATTAGGTGATTCCCAGCGAATACATCAGGTAATTGCCAATCTGTTAGCAAATGCCAGAACCCACACCCCAGCTGGCACAAAGATAATTATTACCGCAGGAGTAGGAGTAAATGAAACAACAATTTCTGTAACCGATAATGGTCCTGGTCTTTCACAATCAGATCAGGAGCGAATCTTTGAAAGATTTTACCGAGCAGATCCATCACGTGTGAGAAATAGTGGTGAGGGAAGTGGTCTTGGTTTATCAATTGTGGATGCAGTTATGAAAGCACATGGTGGTTATGTCAGTGTTAAATCAAAGCTGGATGAAGGTTCAACCTTCACATTACATTTTTTAAATCAGGAGTAATTACTCAATCTTGCTTTTGTGAAAGTTAAGCCAAGATTTAGATGGGGTTGGTCCTCGTTGGCCTTGATACCTTGAACCATAAACTGCTGAACCATATGGATGCTCAGCGGGTGAGGATAATTTAATTAAACAAAGTTGACCGATTTTCATTCCAGGAAATAATTTCACTGGCAGGTTGGCAACATTTGAAAGCTCAAGTGTGATATGACCAGAAAAACCTGGATCAATAAACCCAGCAGTTGAATGAGTTAGTAATCCCAATCGACCAAGGGATGACTTTCCCTCTAATCTTCCAGCAATATCATCTGGCAAAGTTATGACCTCATAGGTGCTAGCTAATACAAACTCACCTGGGTGCAAAATAAAGTGTTCATCAGGAGCCACTGCCACCTCACGGGTTAGATCTGGCTGCTCAGTTGATGGATCAATTACTGAGTACTTATGATTTTCAAAGACTCTAAAAAACCTGTCGAGGCGAACATCAACGCTGGAGGGTTGGACCATCGAATCGGTAAAGGGTTCAACCTTTACTCGGCCGGCAGTGATCTCCGCCTTAATATCTCGGTCACTTAGTAGCACAATCGCAGACCCTATCCTGAATAACAAAATTGTGAGGTTAAAACCTACTGGTGGGTATTGATTAAGTTACCCATGGGTAGCATGCTTATCCCATGGGCCATTACATAGCCAATCTGCGAGATATCGAGTTTTGTCTTTTTGATTTATTTGATCGGGAATCAATTTTAGGTAAATCAATTTATAAAGATTTAGATCGCCCAACTGCCATGGGAATGCTTGAAGAGGTTAAGCGAATGGCAGAAAATGATTTAGCTGCCTCATTTGTTGAGGGTGATCAAATTAAAGTTAAGTTTGATCCAGCCACTGGGGATGCAAAACTTCCAGAGTCATTTAAAAAATCCTACAAAACTTTTATGGATAATGAGTGGTGGCGAATTGATGCCCCAGTTGAGTTAGGTGGCACAGCAATTCCGCCATCAATTAGGTGGGCAATTGCTGAGATGGTTTTAGGTTCAAACCCTGCAATTCATATTTATGCCTCTGGTAGCGCCTTTGCTCATGTTGCGCATGTATTTGGTACACCAGAGCAAAAGAAGATTGCTAAGTTAATGATTGATAAGCAGTGGGGTGCCACCATGATGCTTACTGAACCAGATGCCGGTAGTGATGTTGGTGCAGGTCGTACTAAAGCGGTTAAGCAAGCAGATGGCACATGGCACATAACTGGTAATAAAAGATTTATTACCTCAGGAGATTCTGATCTAACCGAGAACATAATTCACTTTGTATTAGCAAGACCAGAGGGAGCGGTTGCAGGAACTAAAGGCTTAGATTTATACCTGATTCCTAAGTTCATGTTTGATTTTGAAACTGGTGAGCTAGGTAAGCGAAATGGTGTTTATGTAACCAAGCTAGAGGACAAGATGGGATTAAATGTCTCAACTACCTGCGAAGTTAGCTTGGGCGAGAAAGAGCCAGCTGTTGGTTATCTATTAGGTGAAGTCCATGATGGTATTGCTCAGATGTTTAAGGTTATTGAGTATGCCCGCATGATGGTTGGTAGCAAAGCGATTGCAACGTTAAGTGCCGGATACCAACAAGCACTTTCTTATGCAAAAACTCGTGTGCAAGGTCCAGATCTAACTGTTGCTAAGGATAAAAACAGCCCACGAGTTGAAATTATTAAGCACCCTGATGTGCGCAGATCTTTGATGGTGCAAAAGTCATACTCAGAAGGTATGCGTGCTTTAGTTTTATACACCGCAACCATTCAAGATGCCTTTGCGTTAGCTGAGGCAGAAGGTGGCGATAAGGAAAAACTTGAAGATCTTCATCTAGTTAATGATTTACTTCTGCCAATTGTTAAGGGTTATGGCAGTGAAAAATCTTGGACTCTGCTTGGTACTGAATCACTACAAACCTTTGGTGGCTCTGGCTTTACTAAGGATTGGCCACTTGAGCAGTATGTAAGAGATGCCAAGATCGATACTTTGTATGAAGGAACTACTGCAATCCAAGGATTAGATTTCTTCTTCAGAAAGATTGTGAGAGATCGTGGTCGATCAATCACAATTATTGGTAAAGAGATTGCAAAGTTTGCCTCCGCTGGTGGAAATTTACCCGAAGAGAAGAAAGCACTTCTTAAAGCGCTAGAGGATGTACAGGCAATGATCGGCCATATGGTTGGTGTTGCAATGCAGTCTCAGGAGAATCCAAAAGAGATTTATAAAGTTGGACTTAGTACTTCAAGATTGTTGATGGCAACTGGTGATTTAATAATTGCCTGGTTACTGCTTCGTCAGGCAGATATTGCACAAAGTAAGTTAGCAACTGCTGGTAAAGATATTGAGTTCTTCAATGGCAAAATTGCATCAGCTAAGTTTTTTGTTCGCTCAGTTCTGCCACATATCTCAGTTGAACGAGCAGTGGTTGAGTCTGAGACTGGTGAAATTATGAATATTGCTGAAAGTGCCTTTTAAATTTAATTAAATTAATCACTTAATGTAAGGTGCCTATGTGAAGCACCGTGCTGAATTTTTAATGATCTCTGCTGCCATGGGCTTTGCCTTAGGCGGGGTTGCAGCCAAAGTGCTTCGTGAAGCTGATATGGATGCTTTTCGATTAACTCAAATAAGAATTACTGGCGCAGCCATACTCCTTCTTTCATTTGCCTTATACAAAGGTAAGAAGCAGTTATATGCCCGCAAAGATGAGTTAAAGGATCTACTTTTATTTGGAATTATTGGCGTATCCGCAGTTACCTCCTTTTACTTCTTTGCAATTAAGTATCTTTATGTGTCAGTTGCATTAGTTATTGAGTTCACCGCATCAATTTGGATTGTGCTCTACCTAAGGTTTGTTAAGAAAAAGCAGATCTCACCAATTATGTGGTGGGGAATTGCTTGTGCCTTCTCAGGTCTTTTCTTGCTCTCTCAGATCTGGACCGGTAAAACACTTCACCCGCTTGGGGTTGCAGTTGCCTTTGCAGATGCATTTGCCCTTGCCGTTTACTTTTTGCTTGCCGATCGCCTCTCTCAGACTAGAACCTCGCTTTCTTTAATGACTTGGGGAATTGGCGTTTCAGCTATTTTCTGGGCCCTAGTTTTACCTTGGTGGAACTTCCCATTTGAATACCTAACAGATACCTACTCACTTGATGGCGCACTTTCTAATTACAGCGCACCTGGCTGGGCATTAGTGCTTTGGATAATAATTATTGGCACCGTAATTCCATATCTACTCACCATTACAGGTATTCGCGAGTTATCAGCTAGCACTGGAAGTGTGATTGGAATGATTGAACCATTATTTGCTGGTGCTATCGCCTGGTGGTTACTAAATGAAGCCTTTAATACCACCCAGCTTCTTGGCGCTGCGGTACTGCTATTTGGAATTTATTTAGCTGACAAAGCGAGATCACAGGTTGGTAAGTAATGAGTGGCTTTGATCAGTTATTTGCAGCTAATGCTGAGTTTGCAAAAAACTTTAAGTCACAGGATTTAACTGGCGAAGCGAAAAAAGGTTTAGCAATTGTTACCTGTATGGATTCAAGAATTGATCCCCTGCGGATTATTGGAATGAGTGCTGGGGATGCAAAAATATTAAGGAATGCCGGCGCTAGAGTCACCGAGGATGTACTTAGAACCTTAATTCTTGCCACCACCTTGCTCAATGTAAGTAGGGTTTTAGTTATGCCACACACTGACTGCCGAATGGCAAGTGGGACTGAGGAGCAGATCCATGCGACTATCTTGGAAAGAAGTGGCATAGATACCAGAAGTGTTGAGATTAGAACTGTTAGTGATCAGCTCTCAGCCTTAAAATCTGATTTAGTCAGAATTAAACAGTTTCCATTGCTGCCAAAAGATATTGAGATAGTTGGCGCGATTTACAATGTTAAAACTGGTGAGCTTAAGCGAGTTTAATCTCCTCTAATTTAGTAATTATTGCACTCGCTAGCCATACTTGGCTTTCTAAATCACTAGTGAATTCATCATTACAAACAAATTTGAACATATTACATATTGGCTGATCATTAAAAGAATCTCGATCTGCGAAATCTATGAACAACTTGTCATTAAGAATCCACTGCTCCGTTCGCTCTTGAAACCATCCGAGATTAACATCGATTTGATACTCGTCTCGCGATTCGATGATAATTTTTAGATTTTTCCGATCGTTTAGAAATTTACATTGGAACTCTAGTGATCTATCGTTTATAGAGAGTAATTCGCTTAACAAACCTAAATCGTGCTGCATCCAATCCCAGGGTGGATCCATATAATCTCTTTCGATTGGCCCACCTCTATTGATTTGTAATTTTTTTAACCCTGAAACCGATGTGAGTTTGTTTTTAGCTTTTTCCCAAATTTCACTATGTCGCCATGGCTCTGATACATATAACTTATTATTGCTAATACGGTTATGGGTAAACAAACGATTTAATTGAACAAGATTTAAAGCAATAGGTTTTTCGATTATAATTTTATTGCTCAAACCTTTGATTTGCTCAAGAATCATTAGTTGATTCTCGGGAGTGGTAGCAATCCAGAGAGTGTTTCCTTGAAGCAGCATTTCAACTTGCTTTGTTCCCAGTTTGAGAAATTCCCTAGCAGCGATATTGGTTATTTCTGATACTAAATTTTGAGATTGAACTATGGAAGCGATTTTCTCAGGCCATTTTCCAGAACCTATTAATAGTAATTTACTTTGCAAGAATCTCACTCGTGTAGTTAAGTTTTGTCCATTTAAAAAATCTTGCCAAACCTTCCTCTAGATTGACTTTAGGCTGAAAATCTAAAGTTTCAGAAATTCTGGTTATGTCTGGACATCTTCGATTTGGTTCATCCGCTGGATAAGTTGAAGGATATTCAATCAGTTCTACTTTAAAATCTTCTTGAATAACTTTTTTTATTATCTGAGTGAGCTCAACCATGCTTACTTCAGGTGTCGGGTTGCCCACGTTGAATACATCCGGGTTTTTACTATCCAGAAGAATTTTCATAAACCCAATAATGGCATCAGATATGTAGCAAAAAGTTCTAGTTTGATTTCCGCTTCCGTATATCTTGAGAGACTCTTTTTTTGCTATTTGCGTGGCAAAATTTGGTAAAACTCTATAGTCCTTGGGCATCATGCCTGGACCATAAACATTAAATGGTCGTGCTACACAGACATGAACATTAAAATAAGTTTGGTATATCCAACATAAAGTTTCTCCAAGCCTTTTTGATTCATCGTAACAAGCTCTTGGACCTCTAGTTGAAACGTTTCCCCGATAATCTTCATTGGTCGGAACAAACTCTGGGAAGGGATCCCCATATATCTCTGATGATGAAAAAAACAGCATCCGAGAATTGTCACTTTTGGCTCTTTCAAGCAAAGCTTTTGTGACATTAATTGTTACATCAATTGTTAATAATGGATTTGCTCGGTAATGTTCTGGTGATGCAATACCTGCGGTGTGAATAATGTAGTCAAACTTGTTTGGAAGTTGAGATCCTATACTTGCATCTCCAACTATCCATTCGACATTATCATCATTCCTTAGAATGTTTTGTCCAGAAGGTTTCCCTGATGTAATGTAATTATCAAGCGCAATAATTGTGATTGGGTTGTCGCTGTTTAATCTATTTGAATAGGTCAGCAATGACATGAAGTACCTGCCCAAGAAACCCGCGGCACCAGTGATCAACACCGTTTTACCATGCATCTTTTGGATGCTGGGCTTAATAGTTTCAAAAATTTCTTTTATGTCCTCTTCAAGAACCATTTCCATTATATTTTCACTTTCTCTACTGAGGGAAAAAAGACTACTGCATTTGAGTTCTTTGGTGCCCATTTACCGAGTTTTTCTATTATCTCACTCTTTAGATTCCATGGAAAAATCAAAAAATTGATGCACAATTCTTTGCTTCCATTTTTTATGATTGATCTCTGAATTTCTTCTAAAGAATTAATTGCAAATCCAGATCCTGGCAGATATTTACTCTGCTTATCAATGTTATCTTCAATAATACCGATTAGATCCATATCTTCCATATCCATTTGAGCTAAAAAAGTTACTACCTTCGCAGGTGCACCGTAGCCAACAAATACTTCGTTGGGTCTCACACCGATTTCTTTTAACATAATGTCAGTAGCTAGCTTTGTGTTATTGATTTTTTCCTCGATTAAAGAAAGGACTTCAAATTCATTAAGACCAAGATTAACCTCTTCATTTATAATTTTTTCAACAGATTGATCTATTAATTGGTCTTTGTCTTTTGACAGATAAAACCGCAAGCTACCCCCATGGGATGGTATTTCTTCGATTCTAAAGAGCTTAAACCCTGTTTCGAGAGCGAATTTCTCTAGCGCAATCGCTGTGTGATAGGACATGTGTTCGTGATAAATGGTGTCAAATAAGCCATCCATCAAAATGTACTTAAAGTGAGCTACTTCAAATATGAATACCCCTGAATTGCCTAATAAATCAAATACATTCTTAAATGCAGTTCTCATGTCATCAATGTGGGCAAATACATTGTTTCCAAGAACGATCGAAGCATGACCGTGGGACTGGATAATTTCAGCCACTACCTTGGAATCAAGATAAGAGTTGTAGACATTAAGATTGTTATTAACACACTCCTTGGCTAAAAAACTAGATGGTTCTATACCTATATTTTTAATTCCTCGCTTAGCTAGTGAGGCCAGTAAAATTCCATCATTGCTTCCAACCTCTAAAACGTAATTATCTACTTTAAACTCGGCAACTAAAGTTGATGCTAATTTATCAAAATGGTCATTAAAAAATCTTGAAGTTCCAGATTTATAGACATAATCATCAAATAATCGTTTTGGGCTCACAATCTGTTTTAGTTGTACATGCCTGCACTTTTGACACATTACGACTTCAAGTGGGAATTTTTCAGCCGCTCTGGCCTCATCCTTTGATTTATAAAGCTCGTTTGCCGGAGGGGTACTCTTTAACCTAAGAGTTTTTTGAAAAAATTCACCCGAGCATAATCTGCAGTTAGTTAACGTTCTAAACATTTATGCAAAGAAGTTATCGGGAAGTCTTTTTGTGTCTTCTTCGTAGTTTTCTTGCACTCTGCTGAGCTGAGAAATCGCTATAAAGATCGAATCTTCTAAGAATTGCATCTTATGTGGCACCTCTTTCGGCGTATAAACCATCTCTCCAGCTTCAACCAGGATACTTTTTATCTCATTATCTTTTATGTCGCTTTTCCAAAAATATCTCATGCTTCCTGAAACCACATAACTTAAATGCCAGTCATTGTCATGTACATGGTTTGCCCTTATTGAATTAGCCTTAGAACTAATTATTGCAACATCTCCCAATTTTCCATCTGCAATATTTTTAATCGTTCCTCGATCATCTGCAAAGTTCTGTGGAATTAAAATCTTAGGATAATTTAGAAAATGAGATTTAGTAAATGTTTTACTTAATTCGTTAGGAATCTCCATTTCACAAATATACCACTTGAAAATTAATTATCCTTCACAAACTTCTCAGTTGGTGCGAAGTTTGCTGCCATATCGGTAAATCTGGCCAAGTGGAGCTGAGCAGATACGGTGATGGTTCTAGTTGGTCCATTTCGATGTTTTGCCACAATTAAATCAGCCTCTCCTGATCTATTTTGTGAGTCATATAAATCTTCGCGGTGTAGCAAGATAACCACATCTGCATCCTGCTCAATCGAGCCGGATTCACGAAGATCTGAAAGCATTGGTTTCTTATCTGATCTTTGCTCAGGGGATCGGTTTAACTGTGAGATAGCAACTACTGGCACATTTAACTCTTTCGCTAATAACTTTAATTGACGAGAGAACTCTGAGACCTCTTGTTGGCGGTTCTCAACTTTTTTGCCGCTCGTCATCAGTTGCAAGTAATCGATCACAATCAGCTTTAAATTATGACGTTGCTTTAATCTTCTCGCCTTTGCCCTGATCTCCATAAGTGAAAGATTTGGTGAGTCATCAATAAACAATGGTGCATCCGATATCTCACCCATTCGGCGGGCCATCTTTGCCCACTCCTCTTCACCTAATTGACCAGATCTAATGTTATTAAGTGGCACACGTGCTTCAGCCGAAAGCATTCTCATCGTAATTTCAGAGCGGCTCATTTCCAGTGAGAAAATGACTGAGGTCTCTCGTTTGTGAATTGAGGCATAGCGAGCAATATCTAAACCAAGAGTTGATTTACCAACTGCCGGACGTGCGGCAAGCACAATCATGTTTCCAGGATGAAAACCATTTGTTAGCGCATCTAAATCTTTAAAACCAGTCTTAACGCCCTCACCAACTACACCTGCTGAAATCTTTTCAATCTCATCATAAGCTGCAGGAAGTAATTCAGAAAGTTGTACATAATCCTCAGCCTCTCGTCTTTCAGTTACTGCATAAACCTCAGCTTGTGCTTGATCAACTGCATCATCAACCTCACCTTCATCGGTGTAACCAAGTTGAACAATCTTGGTGCCAGCTTCAACTAGCCTTCGCATAATTGCGCGCTCTCGAATTATCTTTGCGTAATAACCAGCATTAGCAGCGGTTGGTACTGATGAGATTAATGTGTGCAGATATGGCGCACCACCTGCTCTTACTAAATCACCACGCTTTGTTAACTCAGCTGAGACAGTTACCGGATCTGCTGGCTCTCCTCTGCCGTAAAGATCAACAATTGCGTCATAAATTAATTCATGTGCTGGCCGGTAAAAATCACGCTCTCTTAAAATCTCAACTACATCACTAATCGCATCCTTTGATAAAAGCATGCCACCTAATACAGATTGTTCAGCAATTACATCTTGTGGTGGGGTGCGCTCAAACTCAGCGGAGTTGTTTTTGCCTCTGCTTGAATTAGATGGAAACTCTGCGATGCTCATATAACAACCCTCCCATCTACCACTGACAAAGTAAGAAAAGCATTAATAAATAATGGTTTTTACGCCTAGGAGGCAAAGATAATCCCTTTACTCACCCGTTGCTTGAACTGATTTTTTAGTTGTGAGGTTATCTGTGCAGTACCTGTGATTAATAGTGGATAAGGGTGTGGGTAAGTTAGAGATATCGGTGGATAAGTATTTACTAAGGGAAAAATTAAGCGCAGAAATCAGATTTTGGCTGTGGAGAAAACTTTTTTTCACTCATCTCATTATTTGATAAATGAAAAAAGCCCCCCATTTAACTGGAGGGCTTTTTAAATGATTTCTTAATTACTTATCTGAGACCACATTAATTGGCACATTTGCCACAACCTGAGATTCAAGTGCAATCTTGATTGTGTACTTACCAACCTTTTTAATGTGCTTATCCATCTTGATTTTATGGCGATCAATGGTTTCACTAGTTGCACTCTTAATTGCTGCAACTATTGCCTTGTCAGTTACGGAACCAAACATTGATCCAGTTGCGCCAACTTTAACCTTGACAATCACATTAGCTTTTTCAAGCTTGGTTTTGATCTCTTTGGCATGATCAAGATCGCGGATCTGACGGGTTGTGCGAGCGCGCTTAATCCCCTCAATCTGACCTTCGCCACCTTTGGTCCACATAATTGCAGAGCCTCTGGCTAGTAAAAAGTTTCGGCCATAACCATCTTTAACAGTTACAACATCTCCAGCTCCACCTAAACCTGCTACCTCACGGGTAAGGATTAATTTCATTTTTGATTATCTCCTTATCGCGCAGTTGAGGTGTAAGGCAGAAGCGCCATCTCACGGCTGTTTTTAACCGCGGCTGCTACTGCTCGTTGGTGTTGGGTACAAGCACCAGTAATTCGGCGAGAGCGAATCTTGCCTCGATCGGTGATGTATTTACGCAGGGTGGCAATATCTTTGTAATCAATATATGTCACCTTGTCGCGGCAAAAAGAGCATGGCTTCTTTTTGAACTTCTTCATCGCAGCAGCGGCGGCTGCTGACTTTGATTGCTTAGCTTTTTCTCTAAGCGTTTTATTACTTCTTGCTCCCACTGTGGTGCTCCTTTAGTTAGGGCCCTGTTATTTAAAACAGGAATGGTTTGATTTGTTTATTTAAAAAGGTGGTGCGTCATCACTTGGTGTAGTTGACCAGCCGCCGCCTACTGGCGCTGCTGACCAAGGATCATCAGTTGATGAGCTTTGGCTTGAACCAGCTGCTGCGGTATAGGTATTACCGCCACCTGCTGCTCGTGCCGTCTTGGTAACTTTAGCTGTTGCATTGCGAAGTGAGGGTCCAACCTCATCAACTTCAACCTCAAACACAGTTCGCTTTTCACCCTCTTTGGTCTCATAAGAGCGTTGCTTTAATCGTCCAGAGACAATTACTCGCATGCCCTTAGTTAGTGACTCGGCAACATTTTCTGCAGCTTGTCGCCAAATTTGGCATTGCAAAAAGAGGCTATCGCCATCTTTCCACTCATTTGTGGTCTTATCTAGGTAACGTGGAGTTGATGCCACAGTAAATTTTGCAACTGCTGCTCCGCTCGGTGTGAAGCGCAACTCTGGGTCACTGACCAGATTACCGATCATAGTTAGGTTGGTATCGCCTGCTGCCATTTTTATTTCTCCCTTATCTTCGTTAGATGCTTGTTGGTTATTTGTTGGGGATTACTCTGGGCGAACAACTTTAGTTCTTAGCACTGACTCATTTAAATTAAGTTGACGATCCAACTCTTTAACTGGTGCTGGCTCAGATTGCATATCGATAACTGCGTAAATACCTTCGCCCTTTTTATTTATTTCAAAGGACATCCGGCGCTTACCCCAGATATCTAACTTATTTACTTTTCCGCCGCCTTCTTTAATAATCTTAAGATAGGTCTCAAGACTTGGGGCAACGGTCTTCTCTTCTAAATCAGGATCTAAAATGACCATGAGTTCATAGCGACGCATTTGTTAAACCACCTCTGGACTAAAGCGGCCACGGAATTTCCGCGGCAGGTGTTGAGGCTAAGGGTAGCCAAAGGGGTAAAAAGAGGGAAATTAATCTCTTTTTTCTGTTGAAGAGGTAGCTAAATCCCGCATCAAAATATAGGTGAATGTGCACACCCCAATCACCCGAGTGATTGTGGCAAGTGCGTAACCACCTGCAGGTAATCCAAATTGTGCATCTGAAAACAACGCTAAGTACTGCCAGATTGCCAGGTGATAGATGGCTTCAGTTGCTTGCCAAAACCAAAATGTAATCAGCTGCCTACTATTTTGAAGTGCAATTACCGCAAGAGGTGTTAACCATAATATGTACTGCGGTGAGTAAACCTTACCTACCGTTGTGAAAATCACTAAGGCAAAGAGAGCAACAGCTGCAAGATTTGGAGTATTTGGTAGTTTCAAAAGGTAGAAAGCTAATCCAATAAATAAAATGATTGAAAGTAATGGGTAGATTAAATCAAGGTGTGGGACATTTATATCAAGGAGTGAGAGTGCGAACCAGATAGATCCAAAATCTGCCCCTCGCTCTAAATTTAACTTAAAAAATCGCCACCAACCATCAAAATGGGTCAGTGCAATTGGAATATTTATAGCACCCCAAAAGATTGTGGTGGTAAATAGGTATCGGTAAAAGAGCCGTATCTTAGATGATCGATAGAAGATGATGGCAATTGGTAGCAGTAAAACTATTGGAAAAAACTTTGTAGCAATAGAGACTCCAAGCCAAATACCACTTACTTCATACTGTTTCTTATCAAAGTAATAGATTGCAAGTAATGTGCTTACCACCGCCCACATATCCCAGTTAATAAAAAGACTTGCTATTACTGCAGGTGCTAATGGAAATAGATATTGATAGGCAGGTGAAATTTTTCTGACAATGATTGCTGAGATAAAAAATAAAACAATAATAAGTAATGCGTTGATATCAAAAAAATAGCGAAAAGAGTTCTCACTTGGGGTAATAAATGAGATTAACCAATTGCCAAGGCCAATAATTGGCGGGTACTCAATTGAGTTTGTTGGAGATAGATAAGGAAAGGTGTTGGAATCTAAGCCACGCTCTGTAAAAAGAGCTGGGATATCGGTGTAGCAAGCATGAACATAATTATCTGGAGAGGTAAATCCGTTAACTCTGCAATGGTTGAATTTAAGAAATGAGATCACCGCTACTAGCAGCAGGATTAATACAAAAGATCTACTTACCAATTTGGTAAGCAAGTGTTATCTCTTTTTCGTAGGAGAAGGTGAAGGAGATGGCGGAATTAAGGCTGGATCCATCTCAGGTACTGAATTGATAAAACTTATTGGTTCACTTCCACCAATATTTGCCGGTAGTGGAAAATCTTGAACTGGTGCCTTCTTTAAATAACCCTTTACAAACTCTGCCCAAATTCTGGCTGGGAAAGATCCACCAGTTACTGAAGTTAGGCCACCAATTCCATTTAATGTTTGAGTGGCATCATCTCGATAAAAGGCAACTGATGCTGCAACCTCTGGTGTGTAACCATTAAACCAAGCAGATGCGTTGTCATTTGAAGTTCCAGTCTTACCAGCAGTAGGACGAGCAACTCTGGCACCAACTACTGCAGCTGTTCCAGAGGTGGTTGCCTTACTTAACGCATAGGTTAGATCTGCCATCACATCTTTTCTAAATACCTCTTGAGCTTGAATTCGCCCTTGATACAAAATTCCCTTGTTAGGTCCTTGTACCTCATTGATAATAAATGGTTTTGCATAAACTCCTTGCGCAGCAAAAGTGGCATAAGCATTTGCTAAATCAATTACATGTGGGCTGGCTGCGCCCAGTGAAACCGATGGTGTTGCCACCATTTCAACTGAATCTGGAATTCCAGCACGACGAGCAACATCTACAATCTTTTCTAGCCCTGCCTTCATACCGAGTGGTACATAAATAGTATTAACTGATTTTTCAGTTGCGGTAAGTAGGGACATATTTCCCCAACTTTCACCGCCGTAATTATTTACTTGATATGCCCGGCCAATACCATCGTCATAAACCTTTGGTGAATCACCATTCCACATTGATGAAAGTGGTATTCCTTGCTCTAAGGCAGCAACCAAAGTGAAGGCTTTAAATGATGAACCACCTGAGGTTATTCCTTGTGTGGCAGCGTTAAATTGATACTTTAAATAATCTTTACCACCGTACATAGCCAAAATCTCACCTGTGCCGGGCTTAATTGCAACTAGACCAATATGTAAATTCTCTGGAGCTTTTGCTGGTGCTTCTTTATTAACTGCTGCTACCGCTGCCTCTTGTGCCTCTTTTACTAAAGTAGTTTTGATGATGTAGCCACCGATCATCAATTGCTCATCAGTAAAACCTAATTGATTTAACTCCCGCTCTACCCAGGAGATTACATAACCTTTAGGTCCAGCAAGAGCTCCTGATGTAACTCTTGGATTTATGATCGGTAATTTAGTTTTTTCAGCTACTTCCTTATCCAGCCATTTCATCTCCACCATGCCATCTAGAACATATAAAAATCTGGCATCTAGACGTGCTTGGTTCTCTTTTTTAAATCCAGGATCATACAAACCTGGGCTACGCAACAAGCTTGCTAATACTGCAGATTGACCCACTGTTAACTTATCAACTGTTGTACCAAAGTAAACTTGGGATGCGGTTTGTACGCCGTAAGAGCCCCGGCCAAAGTAAATAGTGTTTAAGTAATTTTCTAAAATCTCATCTTTGGTAAATTGATTTTCAAGCTTTATAGCAATTACTAATTCTTTCACCTTACGCTGGATAGATCGCTCCGGAGTTAAAAAGGCGGTCTTGGCATATTGTTGGGTGATTGTTGAACCACCTCTGCCTTGTCCAAGATTTACTATGTTATCCAAAACAGCAGATGCAATAGCCAGGGGATTAATTGCTCGGTTACTATAAAAATTTCTATCCTCTGCTGCCATTACTGCATTTCTAACTGTTACCGGAATCTCAGCTAAGGTGACAACAGTTCGATTCTCTGAACCGATTCGACCAATCTCACTTCCATCTGCATATTGAATAATTGTTGCCTGGCTATTTACATAAGCATTTGGATCTGGAATTGAAACAGTGAAGTAGGCAAAACCAAATAGAAAAACTCCAGCGACAAAGCTGTATCCAGCAGCTAATAGGCCATACCTGGGTAGTTTTTCTACAAAATTACTCATGTAGCAAGATTACCCGTTAATCATCATCTAATAAGGTGTGAACCTTCCGAGGGGGCTTTCGGTACTTGCCATCACCTAATAAAAAGGATTCCACTAGGTGGTTCCAGTGGCAATCGGTGCAGATCTCCACCACATATACGCGAAACTCACCGTACTCACTTTGCATTTGGACTAATTCATCTTGATTCTTAATTCGACCTGAGTATTGACCGAGTTGATCCCCAAAGGCATACCGAAGTTCAACAATCTTGAACTTTTTGCAAACAGGGCAGGACCTCTTGGTTAACTCACCATGATATTTCGCAGCTCTTCTTAAATAGGGGTCAGCATCACATGCATCCATCGCACTGGCTGCGCCTTGAAATAGGGCAATCAAGGTGCGGCGTTTGCTAAGTGAGTAATCAATACTCGAACGCATGGTGGCTAACATAAGATCCAAGGTTAATCCTTATTTAATTACTACGCTTACTCCCATGGGAATCTGGCCAGTTAGTAAAGGCTCAAGATTAAATCGGATACTTACTATCCGCTGGAGTGGCCAATTAACCGATGGTTTGTTTCAATCAGCACTAGCAAGCTTTGTTCTCTTCTCCCCAGAGCGAGCGCCCAATGCGATCTCAGCCGCCTTAGCCTTTGCAGTGGTCTTACTTCCTTACTCGTTAATTGGGCCATATGTTGGCATCTTCTTAGATCGCTTCTCTCGTCAGCGAATTATTCGAAACTGTAATTACATAAGGGCTGCCAACTTGTTAATTATTGCTTGGCTGGTAAACAGTAGCTCAACTGGAATTGTTTTAACCTTGTTTGTTTTGTTTGCATTTGGTGTTAATCGATTAATTCTCTCTGGTCTATCAGCAGGGCTACCGCTTTTAGTAAAGAAGGAAGAATTGATTGCTGCGAATGCATTAGCGGTAACTGGTGGCACCATCTGGGTGGTAATTGGCGGTGGTATTGGAATTGGAATAAAAAATCTACTTAGTCAAAATAGTGATGCAGATTTTGCTGATGCGGTAGTAATTTTGATTGCCTCCCTTGGTTTTCTAACTGCAGCCCTTGCCTGCTTTAGATTAAACAAGTATGAGATCGGGCCATTAGAACATGAAGTGAGTGCTGAATCTCGTGGTTATAAAGAGGTATTAGAGGGCTTGATGATTTTGCGATCACACTCAGACGCGCTGCGTGGAATTTTATCCATCGGCATTCAACGAGGTGGCATAACCGCTTTAACTTTGATGGCTCTACTACTTGAGCGAAACTCATTTAATGATCCAGCTGATCCAGATGCTGGTCTTGCTGGATTTGGTATGGCACTTGCGATTGCTGGGATTGGAATTGGTTTAGGAGCGATCATCTCACCATATGGGGTAATCAAATTTGGCAGACATCGATGGATGAGATTGTTAATGTTTTTATGTATTCCGCCTTTGTTAATTTATGCAGCCGGTATTAATGAAATCTCCATGATTGGTAGTGCATTTCTAGTTGGACTTTGTGGCCAGGGAATTAAGGTAACTAATGACGCTCTGGTGCAATCAAAGATAACTGATGAGTACCGGGGAAGAGTTTTTGCATTTTATGATGTGGCGGTAAATGCTGGGATTGTTACTGGCGCAATTGGCGCGGCATTGATACTGCCAGATAATGGTGTGACTTCGGTTTTACCAATTGTCATTGCACTCTTCTATCTATTTGCCGCTACTGTTTTAATGCGCAGAGCTAATTTTGCTCCTTCCACCACTTAAGTAACTCTTCTTTTGCCTTCTCTACTCCTTGTGGCCCGTGCTCAAGTCGAAGCTCAAGTAGGAACTCATAAGCTTTGCCCACAGTGGGTGAGGGTTTAATGCCAAGAATTTGCATGATCTCATCCCCAGTTAAATCCGGGCGAATTTTATTTAACTCCTCTTGCGCCATTAAATCTTCAATTCGTTTTTCAAGTTGATCATAGGTCTTAGCCAGTCCTTCAGCTTTTTTCTTATTTCTAGTTGTGCAATCTGCCCTAGTTAAAAGATGAAGGTGGGTAAGTAATTCACCAGCATCTCTTACATATCTGCGAACTGCTGAATCAGTCCACTCACCTGATCCATAGCCATGAAAGCGAAGGTGGAGAAAGGTTAATTTGGCAACATCATTAATTAGATGATTATCAAATCTAAGTTTTTTTAATCGCTCCTTGCACATTCTGGCGCCAACTACCTCATGGTGATGAAATGAAACTCCACCACCTGGAATTAATTGTTTTGTTTTTGGTTTGCCAATGTCATGTAATAAGGCGGCAAGACGTAGCGTTAAATTAGGTCCGCCTAAGCGTTGCTCTAATCCAATCGCTTGCTCTAATACGGTAAGTGAGTGCTCATAAACATCTTTATGGTGATGGTGCTCATCAATCTCAAGTTTTAATTTAGGGACCTCCGGCAGAAAGTAATCGGCTAGCCCTGTTTCAACTAACAAGGTAATACCAATTCTTGGGGCAGAGCTTAAGATGATTTTTGTAAACTCATCTCGGATTCGCTCAGCTGAAATTATCTCTAACCGAGAAGACATGTTTTTAATTGCGGCAATAATGGCAGGATCTACTGCAAAGTTTAATTGACTCATAAATCTTGCTGCCCGCATCATCCGCAGTGGATCATCGGTAAATGAATCCTCAGGTTTGCCTGGAGTTTTAATTATCTTATTTTGCAAATCAGTTACACCATTAAACAAATCAATAAAGGTTGGCTGCTCAGTCGTTAACTCAAGGGCCATGGCATTGATTGTGAAATCTCTTCTAGCTAAATCTGCCTCGATTGATTTGCCAAACTCAACATCTGGTTTTCGAGAAGATGGGTCATAACTTTCACTTCGATAAGTTGTGATCTCAACTGTTATCTCACCTTTTTTACCAGCGACTGTGCCAAAGGCTGCGCCAATATCCCAAACTGAATCTGCCCACTTTTCTAAAATCTTCTCAGATTGTTTAGGAAGGGCGTCGGTTGTGAAATCTAAATCATTTCCTAATCTTCCTAAGATCGCATCCCGTACTGGTCCGCCAACTAAGGCCAACTTAAAACCAGCAGCTTTAAATTGCTTTGCCAGATCGGTAGCAGCTGGTGCCTGCTTGCTTAGAGTAGTGATCGCAAGTTGGGTAGCAGCATCAATAGGAGTTTTCACGGTGGCACTAGGTTAGAGCAGGCTGGCATACCGTTGAGTGGGCAATACCCTAACAACTGCCAGATTAACCCAGTATCCTTGCGATATGACCCCAGCAGATAATGCGGGTGGCAATCAGGATTTAAATAGTGCTCGCAAGGGTGCGCAAAGTAGTGGTTCTGGTAAGCCCGCTAAAAAACATAATTCACCAAACCGCAAAAATAATAAGGGTGGCCAGGGTGGAAAAAATTCACCACGAGCTAAATATGCAAAGCGCATTGATGAGGTTAGTGCTGGCGGATTAGTGGTTGATAAAACTGGAACTAAGGGATTATTAATCGGCAGATTAGATCCAAAGGATGCCTCACATGAAAGATTGTTGTGGTCACTACCTAAAGGCCATATTGAAGAGGGTGAGTCACCTGAGCAAGCTGCAATACGAGAGGTGGCCGAGGAGACTGGAATAAAAAGTGAGATCACTAGATCTTTAGGTGTAATTGATTTTTGGTTTATGGCAAGTGGTAAGAGAATTCATAAGACAGTGCATCACTTTTTATTTATGGAGGTCGGTGGCAAGTTAGCGCCCCAGGTTACTGAGGTAGATGATGTTGCTTGGTTTCCAATCGATGAAATAGTTAGCAAGCTGGCGTATCCAGATGAGCGAAAGTTAATTGCAAAATCAGGAAAACTAACACCGTGAGAAGAGCTCTCCTTCTTATCTTTGCCCTGCTTCTACCAAATCTATTTTTAATACCGCAAGCCAACGCCGTTCAAGAGATTGTGATTACTGAGCCAACCCACCGCCTTTCAGATGGCGTCTTTATTGATGATCAATTGGCCCAGAAACTCTCACCTAATGGTGAGTTAGGTTTATTAGTTTTCTCATCAGTTCAAGGAGTTAGAAGTTGGCAGGTAGATCCAGCAACTATTTCTGAAATAGTTGCAATGAGTAATGGGTATGGCATTTCAGATGGCTCCACCCCAGAGGGACAACAAATTGCTAAAGAGTGGCTTGCTCAATTTATTAGAGTAAGTAAAAATGAAAAAGTTTCCGCACTTACCTACGGAAACCCTTCTGCATTCTGGGTTGATCAAATTATTAATCAGCAGATCACCTATATCGATGCTAATGGCAAGATTTTGCTAGAGACAGTGTTAGGAAAAGCTACTAATCAAAGCTTGGTGAAAAACAGGAAAAGACAGGGTATAAGTAAGCAAAATATCAATTTACTAAATTACGCGCAGCGGCAGATTGATTTATTGGGCACATTAGTTGATCAAAAAGAGTTACTTTCATATCAATTAAGGTTGGCTCAAATTCTAAATCCAGATATTGAAAAAAGTAGTTTTCAATTTCTAATAAAGGATTATGACAAGTCAATTACTGAACTTAGAAATAAGTTAAAGGTTACTAAAACAAGATTTACAGTTACCTCAACTAAAGAGGAGCTGCCGATAACTTTGGTGAATGATTTTGACCAAAGTGTTGATTTGAAATTAAGCGTTCGAGCGCTGAATAGTAAGGTGGTAGTTGCATCAACTCAGCAGATTAGGCTGGAAGCAAAATCCAAGCAGCAGGTGTTGCTACCGATTGAGGTTTTAGCCTCAGGTGAGTCATCATTGCTAGCGCAGTTAACTAATCTAGAAAATAAGCCTGTTGGATATCCAGTTAACATCAATCTAAAACTTTCAGTAATTAGCCCAGTTGCCACTTGGATTACTTCAGGTGCTGCAGTACTTTTATTTGTGGCAGCAATAATCCAAAGTGTTCGTAGGGTAAGAAGGCGAAAGTAATGTCAGATAACCAATTATTTAAAGCCTCCTCCGTAATGGCTGTTGGCACCATAGCTTCTAGGGTTACTGGATTGATTCGAAATTTGATGTTGGCTGCCCTCCTTGGCACTGCCATCCTTGGTGATACCTACAACGTTGCAAACACCATGCCAAATATTTTGTATAACTTATTAATTGGTGGTGCGTTGACCGCTGTCTTTGTTCCCCAAATTGTTAGATCTTTGCGGGATGCAGATCATGGCTCAGCATTTATCTCTAGATTATTCACCATAACTGTTACATTCTTATTTGCACTCACCGCACTTGGTATTTTGCTAGCGCCACATCTGGTAAATATCTATGCACCTGAGTACGCCGGCTCTAAAGAGTTTGATGTAACTGTCACCTTAATGCGCTACTGCCTGCCGCAGATATTTTTCCTTGGTTTATTTGCCCTGCTGGGGCAGATTGCTAATGCCAAGAATCGCTTTGGTCCAATGATGTGGGCTCCGGTTGTAAATAACTTAATGGCGATTGGCCTATTTTATTTCTTATTAGTCAGCCGTGATGATATTTCTCTGGCAAATATCTCAAGCCAAGATTTACTTTGGTTGGGGCTGGGGACTACCGCAGGTTACTTAGCGCAAGCATTTATTTTGTTTCCGGTGGTTATCAAATCTGGTGTAAAACTCTCGCTAAGATTTGATTGGGCTAACTCGCAGATAACTAAATCAATTAAATTAGCTGGCTGGAGCTTTGCCTACGCAATGATCTCTCAGCTTTCATATTTAGTAACGATTAACATTGCCACATCAGCTGCAGTTAAATCAGCAGCGGATGGCATAACAACCGGTGTTGGTTATACCCCATATGCCAATGCTTATTTGGTTTTGATTCTGCCTCATTCAATTATTACTGTTTCAATAGTTACTGCGTTGTTACCCAAGTTATCGAATTTAGTTATTGATAAAAAGTACAAAGATGTTTCAGACTCTATGTCGCTTACCATGAGATTGATGGGCATATTTATAATTCCAGCTGCAGTTTTGTTTTTACTATTTGGTGAGGAAATTGCCAAGGTTTTGTATTTTGGTATTCCAGTTGATGATGCAAATTATCTAGGAATTACACTCTCTGCATTTGCATTGGGATTAATCCCAGTTAGCATCAATTTGGTACTTCTGCGTGGTTTAAATGCCTTTGAAAACCTTAGGTCCCAAGTAATAGGTAACTTTATTATGAATTTAATATCTGTCGTTTTGTCGTTAATTGCTGCAAGTTATTTAGAGCCTGAATGGGTGACGGTTGGCCTTGCGGTGATTTTTTCAATTCATTACTTTATTGGCGCGGGTATCTCATCTATATTAATTAAGAAACACCAGGTACAGATACCAGTACTAAGTTTGATCACTTTCTACCTGAAGCTAATCTTGATATTTGGCGCAGCTACCCTGCCAGTATGGCTCTTTAGATACTCAATCCCGGGCGGGAATTTTATTTACCTATTACTTGTTTTCTCTACATCAGCAATTTTCTATCTACTGCTGCTAAAGGCATTCAAAATAACCGAGGTCACAACCTTAATAAAAGTAATTAAAGGTGGAAGGTAATAGGCTGGATCAATGAGTGATGTTAATGAAGTAGTAATTGTTGGTTCTGGCCCTGCTGGTTACACAGCAGCTATCTATGCCGCACGGGCTCAGCTAAAGCCAATTATTTACGAAGGTTCAGTAACTGCAGGTGGAGCTTTAATGAACACCACCGAGGTGGAGAACTTTCCAGGATTTGCAACTGGTGTGATGGGGCCTGAGTTAATGGAATCTATGCGCAAGCAGGTTGAACGCTTTGATGCCAAAATTATTACTGATGACATTGTCTCAATGAAGTTAACTGGCGATGTTAAAGAGTTAACCGATGGCTCAGGAAATACTGTTAAAGCTAAATCAGTTATTTTGGCGATGGGTTCGGCTTATAAAGAGATTGGTTTGCCAAACGAAAAGCGTTTATCTGGTCGCGGCGTATCTTGGTGTGCAACATGTGATGGTTTCTTTTTCCGCGAGCAAATGATTGCAGTGGTCGGTGGTGGCGATTCAGCAATGGAGGAGGCAAATTTCTTAACTAAATTTGCTAGCAAAGTGTTATTAATACATCGTCGAGATCAGTTCCGAGCATCCAAAATCATGATTGACCGCGCTGCTGCCAATCCAAAAATAGAGTTTTTATTTAACCATGAAGTAATTGATGTTTTAGGGGAAGATAAAGTAGTTGGGTTGAAATTAAAAAATACCCAAACTGGTGAAGAAAGTGTTAAGGATTTCACCGGCTTATTTGTGGCGATCGGGCACCTGCCTAGGAGTGAGTTAGTAAAGGGTCAGGTTGAATTAAATAGTGATGGTTATGTGCAGGTTGAAGGAAGAAGTACTAAAACAAAGATTGCTGGCGTCTTTGCCTGTGGTGATTTAGTTGATTTCACCTACCGTCAGGCAATTACCGCAGCTGGCTCTGGCTGCCAAGCGGCCTTAGATGCTGAGCGTTATTTAGCAGGACATTAAGTATTAAAAGTAGAATAGGTAGATAACCAAAGGAGAAAAGATGGCAACGACAAAGGTAACCACAGCTGATTTTGATTCAGTTGTTTTGAAAAGTGCAACACCAGTTTTAGTTGATTTCTGGGCAGAATGGTGTGGTCCTTGCCGCGCAGTTGGGCCAATCTTGGAAGAGATCTCAAACGAGTATGGCGATAAGTTAAAGATTGTTAAGTTAAATACTGACGAAGAGGGATCAATTGCAATGAAGTATGGAATCTCCTCTATCCCAACCATGAATGTATTTGTGGGTGGTGAAGTAGTAAAAACGATTGTTGGTGCTAAACCAAAGCCAGCATTGCTGAAAGATCTAGAAAACTTCATTAAATAACTGACTGATAAAAGTTTTTAAGAATTTATGAGCGATCTACCAAAATTAGGTGATCGCTCCAGTGCGATTGAGTTAATCTCAAATACCTTGTTGCGACTTGGTTTCATCGCCACACCATCTGATATTTTCGATGACAATTTAACTCAAGGCATAAAAGCTTTTCAGCAAGAGTGTGGTTTAACAGCAACTGGTGTTATAAATGAGATTACTGCTCGCTCCCTAGAGGAGGCAAGATTTAAACTTGGTGATCGAGTTTTAGTATTTAATGCAGCAGCACTTATGCGCGGTGATGATGTTAGTAATTTGCAAGATCGAT
Source organism: actinobacterium SCGC AAA027-J17 (assembly GCA_000383815.1). Taxonomy (GTDB): domain Bacteria; phylum Actinomycetota; class Actinomycetes; order Nanopelagicales; family Nanopelagicaceae; genus Nanopelagicus. Next base: position 22,761 of record KB912812.1, on the reverse strand, counting down.
TAATTCAAATGGGATTTAACTGCGGCAAGGTTGATGGTGTTTATGGAGTCAATACAGAGGGTGCGGTAAGAGAGTTTCAAAAATCTGTTGGCATTCTCTCAGATGGCAGGTGTGGACCAGCAACATTGATTTCATTAATGCGATTGGTTAAAACAGTTTCCGGTGGTGCGCCATCTGCCCTTAGAGAAAGTGTTAAGCACTCAGTTAGATCACCTGCTTTAGCTAATAAAGTAATTGTGATTGATCCAAGCTGGGGAGGAGAGTTCACTGGTGAGAGTGCAAATGGTGTCGTTGAGTCAGAGATTGTTTTTGATTTAGCTCAAAGGCTTGAGGGTAGATTAATTGCACTTGGCGTAAATGTAGTTTTAACTAGAAGTGCTAATAACTCACCTTTAGAAAAGGATCGAATTAAGGTGGCAAACACAGTCAGTGCTGATTTGGTGATTGCGCTGAAGGTGGATAGTTACAAGAATGAGAAAGCAAATGGTGTTGCGACTTATTTTTATGGCCGGGATGATAAAGGTGTTAGATCTGTAGTTGGTGAGCGATTTGCTAATTTAATTCAGCGAGAGATTTGTGCCCGAACTGATTTATTAAACTGCCATACCCATGCTAAAAGCTGGGATTTACTGAGATTAACAACTGCTCCAACAGTCAGAATTGATCTGGGATACCTTTCAAATCCCCAAGATGCCAAACGATTAGCAACTGCAGCTTTTAGAGATCAGTTGGCCGAGGCGATGATTGTGGCAATTCAACGGCTTTACTTGTCCGCCGAAGATGATGCTAAGACTGGCACCTTGAAAATCTCTGATCTGCGCAGGGCTGGGCTTCGTAACTAGTTTTACCAAAGCCACTCATATGGCAAACTTGGTTAATGGAATCGGGTAGAAATCTAAGAGTTGTTAAATCAGATTCACCTGTTCGTATTCACACTGGAAAACCAGAAAACCTTCCTGAACGATTAGCAAACCGCGCACTTGGCATGAAAGCAAGTGAGATTAGATCTTTATTTGCTGTAGCAAGCCGGCCTGAGATTGTCTCTTTAGCTGGAGGAATGCCAAATCTATCTGCTCTACCAATGGAAATGATGGCATCAGTTACACAAAAATTAATTTTAGAAAATGGCGCAGAGGCGCTGCAGTATGGATCAGGACAAGGTCACCCAAAATTACGTGAGCAAATTTGTGATGTGATGGCGCTGGAGGGAATTAAAGCCCACCCTGATGATGTAGTTGTCACCACTGGATCCCAACAAGCATTGGATTTAATCTCACGAATCTTTATTGATCCAAATGATGTGGTCTTAGTTGAAGCACCATCATACGTTGGCGCACTTGGCACCTTTAAGCAGTATGAAGCTCAGGTTGTTCATGTGGCGATGGATCAAGATGGCTTAATCCCATCAGCATTAAAAGATGCTATTGCAACTACAAAATCTGCTGGTCGAAAGATTAAGTTTTTATACCTAATTCCTAATTATCAAAATCCAGCAGGAGTTTTACTGCCAGCTGATAGACGTACTGAGATTTTAGATATCTGTCGTGAAGAACAAATCCTGGTAGTTGAAGATAATCCTTATGGATTACTTGGTTTTGATAAGCCATCACCGAATGCCATGCGGGCAAGTGATTCAGAAAATGTTATTTACCTAGGAACCTTTTCAAAAACTATTGCCCCAGGACTTCGAATCGGCTGGGCGCTAGTCCCACAATCATTAAAGGAAAAAATGGTGATCGCATCTGAATCTTCAATTCTTTGCCCATCAAATTTCACCCAGCTTGTGATTTCTAGTTATTTAGCAAATCAACCGTGGCGGGATCAGATTGCATCATTTGCTAAGTTGTATAAGGACAGGCGCGATGCAGCACTTTCTGCTTTAGATAAATACTTTCCAAAGAGTGCTACTTGGACAAAACCTGGTGGTGGCTTTTATATCTGGGTTACATTGCCACCAGAGATTGATACAAATGCATTGATGCCAAAAGCTATTGCTGCCAAAGTTGCTTATGTGCCTGGAACTGCCTTTTATGCAGACGGCTTTGGCTCTTGGTCATTGCGAATCTCATACTGCCACCCAACTCCTGAGCGAATAACCGAAGGCATTAAGTCTCTAGCTGGTGTAATTAAAACCGAGATGGAATCTCGCCAGATTAATTAAAGACTTGTTTTTGTATTAAAGCCACTTCTAATTGATCTGCAACTGCTTTAGCAGCAGCTCTTGTTATATGGGAAGCATCTCGATAAACAATAAAGTTTTCCTTAACTGCAGAACAAGATTTATCACAAAACCACTGATAAGGATCAATCTTTATTAGCTCTTTATAAACGGCATTTGATGACCTGTTGATTTGATTACAGGATTCAAGTGAATTATGAGATAAACACCTTGGTATGTTTTTTACTGGCTTTGGGGTATCGGTGAGATAAACCATCTTGTTTACATAACCTAGTAATTGTTGGTGTAACTCTTGCTGAGTTGCTAGGTAGTAAAAATCTTTTGAATTGGCCTTTAAATTAAGGTTGTAGTGAGAAAAAGCGCTGGCGATTAAAACTTCTGGCTTTAACTCCTTAATTCTCTCAATTGAGTTACTTTGCCATTTTCGGCACTCATCCCCGTTATAGACGCCTCGGTTTGAAATTGGAAGCTTTAAAGCAGAACATGCTGATTTTGTTAAAGATATCAATTTATATCCTTGATTTTTAGCAATATCCTCAACAGCATCAAACCATTGCGCCGCATGTGAATCTCCAAACAAGACCATGGTTTTATCTGAGGTTAAATCTCCATACAGACACTCTTTTGAGGTTTGAACTCCCCAGTTAACATGGCAGCCATCGCTGTGAATTACTGGAAGAGATGTAACTTCAGATAACTCAAGGTTTAGATTCTTTTCCTTAACAAAGATATTTGTTGTGTGGGTATTTAAGATTAGAGCTCCAATTAAAATTGAGCAGGTGGTTGCAGCCACAAGGGTTGAAAAGGTTTTTGATAAATCAATCTTTGAGTACCTAAATGGTTGTTCGACAAACCGATGTGTTAATTCAGATAAAAGTATGGTGGCGGCGATTGCCATGAGTTTTTCATTTAACTCTATTGGTCGATCTAAAACTAAGGCTGGCACAGCAAGGGCTGGCCAGTGCCATAGGTATAAGGGGTAGGAGATAGCACCCATATGCTGCATTACTTTGTTATTGAATAACCTCTTAAATAAAGCTGGCCAATCTCCGATTGAAGCAATAAGTAAAAAGCTTCCTAAAACAGGGATTAATGCCAAGTAGCCAGGGAAGGCACTTTCTGAGGTAAATGAGTAGGCGGCCCAAGTTATAAGTAGTGCTCCAATAATTGCGCAGATCTTATAAAAAGCTTTACTTGCCATTAGATGATTTTTTGGAATAAAAACAATCAACGCACCAGCTGCTAACTCCCAAGCTCTGGTGTGAAGTGAGTAGAAGGTAAAGATTGGTGAATCTGGTGTTTGGATTATTGAAAAGGTTAAAGAGATTACAAGTAAGGCAAAGATTGCACTCTTGACTGCCCTCATGCCAAATTTTGCAAATACCAAGATAAAAAGTGGCCAGATTAAGTAAAACTGCTCCTCAACTGCAAGTGACCAGTAGTGAATAAATGGTGAGGCAGCTTCACCTAAGTTTTGGTAATCGTTTTCCCATATTGCAAAGGCGTAATTCGAAAGTAGTAGTGATACTGCAATTACATCTTTTCCTACTTGATCGCGGTCCATCGGTGGCAGCAGGATGTAACAGGTTAATGCGGTAACAAGTAGAACTAGGGCTGAAGCTGGTAGCAGCCTTTTGATCCGGCGGTGGTAGAAGTTTCTTAAGTTTAGATTGCCTTTAGTTGATATCTCTTTGATAATCAGATTTGTAATCAAAAATCCTGAAATTACATAAAAGATATCTACGCCAATAAAGCCACCTGGTATGAAATCTGCGTGATAGATGATTACTAAAATGACAGCAAGAGCTCGCAGTCCCTGAATCTCCAAAATTTTTGTCATAGTTTTATCCTTGATTTATCATCTTATTGAGATTAGCTACTTGGATTTGATCTTAGGATTTTTTTAAAATCTTGCTGTTTATTCTCTCTAAGTCCTCAACGGTGGCAAACTCAATTACTATCTTGCCTTTTTGTTTGCCCAACTCCACGCTAACCCTAGTGTCTAGGTGATCTGACAATTGATCTGAGATCTCTTTTAACTTTGGCGCAATGATCTTGCCACTTCTTATTGAGCCCGCTTTTACCTTAGCGCCACCGGTGGAAACAATCTCCTCCACTGCTCTAACAGTTAATCCTTCAGCAACTATCCGATTGGCTAAATTTTCAATCTCTTTTTCATCCGTTAAAGATAAAAGCGCTCTGGCATGTCCTGCTGAGATAACACCTGCTGCCACTTTTCGTTGCACAGAAGGGGGTAGATTTAAGAGCCGCATCGTGTTGGTTATTGCAGGCCTTGATTTACTTAATTTAGCTGCTAATTCATCATGGGTATAGGAGAAATCATTTAACAACTGTTGATACGCCGCACCCTCCTCAAGTGGATTTAATTGACTTCGGTGAATGTTTTCAATTAACGCCTCGCGAAGTAATTGATCATCGGTAGTTTGTCTAATAATTACTGGAATGCTTTTTAAGCCAGCAAGTTTGGCGGCGCGAAATCTGCGCTCACCCATAATTAATTGATACTTACCATTACCAATTGATCTAACAACTGGTGGTTGGAGTAGGCCAACCTCTTTAATAGAAAGTGCCAACTCAGTTAATTGATCCTCATCAAATACTGTTCTTGGTTGTTTTGGATTAGCGCTAATGTTATTAAGATCTATCTCATCTCGATTAGCTGTTACTACTCCGCTTGGAGTTTTAATCTCAGTTGGCATTATTGAGGTAGGAATTAATGCATCTAACCCTCTACCTAAACCACCTTTGCGAGTGCTCATCAAGCACTCTCATTCTTTACATTAATTGGCGCACCACCACGGTTTGCAATCTCTCTTGCCACTGACATATATGCAATAGCGCCAGGACTAGAGGCGTCATATGTCATAACTGTTTGACCATAAGAGGGAGCTTCGGAAACTCTTACAGCCCTTGGTATTGGAATATTTATTAACTCGGTTGGGAAATGTTTTTTAACATTATCTGCCACATCATTTGCCAATCTAGTTCTGCCATCAAACATAGTTAAAACAATGGTGGTAAGTGAGATCTTAGGATTTAATCTCTTTTGTACCTCGCCTAAAGTTTGTAATAGTAAAGACAATCCCTCTAGTGAGTAGTACTCACATTGAATTGGAACTAGTACTTCATCAGCTGCAGCTAGTGCGTTAATAGTTAACAAACCTAAACTTGGTGGACAATCAATAAATACATAATCAAATCTTTGGCCAGCATTTTGTTTTGCTAACAAGTAAGTTTGTAACGCAGCTTGTAATCTAAACTCTCTTGCAACTGTAGGAACTAGTTGTATTTCAGCTCCTGCTAAATCAGAGTTTGCTGCCACAGCTTCTAAATGTGGAAAGCCAGCAACCTTTACTGCAACATTTGCAATAGGTAGATCATTTATTAGAACATCATAAATTCCACCATTTGCACTTCGATCAATTCCAAATGCAGTTGAGGCATTTCCTTGTGGATCTAAATCAATCACTAAAACCTTTAACCCACCCATGGATAGGGCGGCGGCAATATTTACCGCAGAGGTGGTTTTACCTACCCCACCTTTTTGGTTGGCCACGGTGAAGATTCGAGTCTTTAATGGGGCGACCATCGGCTCCTTTAGCCGGCGCACCCCAATAACTGGCCTGCCCCCAACACCTGGTTGGGAGTTTGTTTCATGTGAAACATCATCTGCCCTCATGGGGCGAAGTTAAGCACCCTTACTCACCTCAACCACCCGTGCCACAGGCAGATTAGGCCGTGATATTTCATGGATTTTCGCAGTAGCACCCTTTTTAAGCTTGGTGGTGGAAAGCTCCTCTGCTGCGCTCTCACCTTTGATCGCCAACAGGTGGCCACCCCTGGGGATCATGTGCCAGCTAATCTGGATTAACTTCTCAAGGGGGGCAACCGCCCTGGCGGTAACCACCTCAAACTGCCTTTTGACTGTTTCGGCCCTGCCTCTGATTACCTCAACTGGAATCTCAAGCTGATTAACTACTTCATTTAAAAAATCCACCCGTCGCTGCAAAGGCTCAATCAAGGTTACCTTTAAATCAGGCCTTGCTAGGGCGATCACGATCCCGGGAAGTCCTGCCCCAGAGCCTATATCGGCTAGCCGAACGCCCTCTTTAATAATGGTGGTGATTGGGATGCAGTTTGCGATATGGCGCTCCCAGATCCGATCCCCCTCTTTGGGGCCTATTAGGCCGCGCTCAATCCCGGCAGTTTCAAGCAGGGTTGCGTAAGCCTGGATCTTTCCCTGGTTTTGGCCAAAAAAGGCTAATAGCTCAGGGGTTGGTTTCACGTGAAACCTTAGGCTGGAAGAACTACCACGCAGCGATCTGGGTCTTCACCCTCAGATTCACTGGTTAAGCCAATCTCTTGAATGGTGTCATGGACAACCTTGCGTTCAAAGGCGTTCATTGGACGAAGCTTTATCGCCTCCCCAGTGGATTTAACCTCTTCAGCGGTCTCTTTGGCCAACTGAGCTAACTCAGCCTTTTTATCACTTCTAAAGTTGTCGATATCTAGCATCAACCTGCTTCGCTCGCCCAATGAGGTTTGAACTGCAAGCCGGGTTAACTCCTGTAGAGAATCTAGGACCTCACCACGACCACCAACTAGGTGGGAGAGTTTGCCGCCAGCAATTGCTAGGGCTGCTCGATCATTTTCAACATCAATATCAATATCCCCATCAAGGTCGGCGATATCAAGAAGGCCCTCTAGGTAATCAGCTGCTACATCCCCCTCCTCTTCAAGTTGGGCGATCAAACTCTTCTTCTCGACAACCTTTTCACTCTTTACTTCGCTCATTGCTCCTCCAAAGTGTTATTTATACTGATTTGATAGTTTTTGTACTAATTTGTGCAGTTTTTCTACTTACGCTTCTTCTTTCGTTTTTTATCTCTCTTAGGTTGGTTTCTTTGTCCACCCTGATCTGGTTGCTCTTCAATGATTGTGGTGCCATCTGGGTTATTACCTGTTTCATCAAGTGATCCTTTTGCTGCCTTCTTTTTCTGCAACTCTTCATAGGCAGGAGATCCTGGAGCTGGGTTTCGTTTAATTACGTAGTACTGCTGACCCCAAGTCCAAAGGTTTGTAGTTGACCAGTAAATTAAAACTCCGATTGGAAAGTTAACACCGGTTACTGCAAAAATAACTGGAAATAAATACAACATAATTTTTTGCTGTTGCAACATCATGTTATTTGATGTGTCCATCTTTGGCATTCCTTTAACCATCAACTGACGTTGGGTGGTGAAGGTGGTGGCTGACATAAAAATAATTAAGACGATTGCAATTGCTTTGGTGGAGAAATCACTTGATCCTAAAAATGTGCCAGATAGGGGCGCGCCAAAAAAGTTTGCCTCTCGTGCTGAAATTAAATACTCACCCTTTAACAAGCCGCGGGGTTGATTTTGGCTAATGCTGTTTAACACCCAAAAGAGTGCGAAAAAGATTGGGGCTTGGGCAAGGATTGGAAAACAAGAGGCAAGAGGATTTGTCTTGTGCTCTTTGTAGAGCTTCATCATCTCTTCAGATTGTTTTTGTCGATCATCTTTATACTTCTTCTGAATCGCCTTCATATGTGGTTGCAAGGCGGTGAGGGCTCGTTGAGATTTAATCTGTTTAACAAATAATGGAATAAGAATGATTCGAATCAAAATAACCAAAGCGATAATGCCTACCACCCACTGCAGATCAGGATTGTTGGTAAAGGCTAGAAGATCATGAAAGGTGACTAATACCCAAGAAACTGCTGTATATAAGCCGTTTAACATCGCATCCATTAACTCATCTGCCTTTCTCTAACTACTAATGCTGCTTGCTTAGATGGGTAATCCACCCCGCCATATGAAAAGGGGTTACACCTTACAAAGCGGTAGATACCCATAAATAATCCTTTAATCCCAAACTCAGTTATTGCTAACTCGGTATAGGTAGAACAGGATGGGTAGTACTTACAGCGGGGAGCAAAAAATGGTGAGATATATTTTTGATAAACCTTAATTGGCAGGGTTAAAACAAATCTCATTTATCAGCCTTGTTGTTCTGAGTTGAAAACTTTAATAAGGTTTTTTCAACTAGTTGTGAAACCTCTGTGGTGTAATCATTTTGAGCTTTCAACACCCTAACTACAATCATTAAACCATTTGGAAGAGATGGAATGTACGCAGCAAAGTTGTGACGAAGTTTTCTAGTGACAAGGTGTCGGGTTACTGAACCACCAACAGATCGATTAACTATAAAACCAATCTTTGGTTGATCAGTTTTTGCTAGGTTTGCATACAAAACTAAGTTTGGGGCAGAAAAACGAGCACCTGTTTTGGTGATGAGATTAAAATCAGATCCAGCACGTAGCCGGTTTGGTTTAGGTAACACGGATTAAGTTAGTTAACTTAGGCAGAGATTTTGGCTCGGCCTTTTGCGCGGCGAGCTGATAAAACACCTCGTCCACCACGTGTGGCCATGCGGGCACGGAAACCATGTTTTTTAGCCCGTTTGCGAACATTGGGCTGGAAGGTGCGCTTCATAAATCTCTCCTAAAATTATTGATTTTCCCGTTTAAGGGTCTCAGCGGTATGGGTGGTAAGGGTAGGGGCTGGGGACAAGATGGGTCAAACCGGTCCCAACCCACCCCTAGCTGGGCCGGTTAGTGTGGATAACCACTTGCAATCCTGAGTGATAGCACCTATCTTCGCCCTCTATCCACAGATTTTCCCCTCTATGGCTAGAAATTGAAGTTTAAAGGACAGGTTTAGACCACAGCCTGTGGATAACTTTGTGGGTAACTTTTTAGGGCTTTTTGGCCAGGATTAAGGGTAGGTAGATGGCAACTCTTGCGCAGGTAGATCTACAAAAACTCTGGGATCAGGTGGTCTCATCTGTTTCCACACCACAATACAACGCATTTTTATCTCGAACTAAACCACTTGGCCTATTACCAGGAGAAGATGGTTCAAATCTTTTGTTATCAGCTCCCGACCTATTCACCAAGGATGTTTTAGAGACCAGGCTTCGCGCCATCCTAACTGAGGAGCTAACCAACCAATTGGGTGAAAAAATAAATATTGCAGTAACTGTTACCAGTGATGGCAAAGGGGAGGCCCAAGAGAGTGCGCAATTGCTTGATGAGAGTTTTTCTGAAGTACCGGTTGAAGCCAAGGGTGGTACTGGTAGAAACTCAACCTCATTAAATACCAACGAGAGCGCCCAATTAAACCCAAGATATATCTTTGAAACCTTTGTTATTGGCGCATCAAATCGTTTTGCACATGCAGCAGCTGTTGCAGTAGCTGAGGCCCCGGCAAAGGCTTATAACCCGCTATTTATTTATGGTGATTCAGGTCTTGGAAAGACCCACCTTTTACATGCAATTGGGGCTTATGCCAAAGAGTTGTATGGCTCAGTCCGGGTTAGATATGTATCCTCAGAGGAGTTCACAAATGACTTTATTAACTCAATCCGTGATGACAAAGCATCGGTCTTTCAAAAGCGCTACCGAGATCTAGATATTTTATTAGTTGATGATATTCAGTTTTTAGAAAACAAAGAACGAACCCAAGAGGAGTTCTTCCATACATTCAATACTTTGTATAACGCTAACAAACAGATTGTTATCTCAAGTGATCGACCACCAAAGCAATTAACCACTTTGGAAGATCGCCTGCGCTCACGATTTGAGTGGGGTTTAATAACTGATATTCAACCACCTGAGCTTGAAACTCGAATTGCAATTCTTCGTAAGAAAGCTGCGCAAGATAAATTAAACGCACCTGATGATGTTTTGGAGTACATCGCTAGCAAGATCTCAACCAACATCCGTGAGTTAGAGGGTGCTCTAATTCGTGTTACCGCATTTGCCTCTTTAAACCGACAAGGTGTTGATCTATCGCTGGCTGAGATTGTTTTGAAGGATTTGATTCCAGAAGAAGGAGGGCCAGAAATTACTGGCCCAACCATCATGGCCCAAACCGCCTCCTACTTCTCGCTGACAGTTGATGATCTTTGTGGCACCTCTCGTTCTAGGGTTTTGGTAAATGCTCGTCAGATCGCGATGTATCTGTGCCGGGAGATGACTGAGCTGTCTTTGCCAAAAATTGGACAAGCTTTTGGTGGACGAGACCACACAACTGTGATGCATGCTGATCGAAAGATTAGACAGCTAATGGCAGAGCGGCGCTCGATCTATAACCAGGTAACTGAGTTGACCAACCGAATTAAGCAGCAGTCAAAGAAGTAAGGGTTTTAAAACAACTAAATATTGAAAAGTTCTCCCCAACCCAATACCCCCAAGGTGGGGATAAGTTGTGGATAAGTGTGGATATCTTTGTTTATAACCGGTTTGGGTTGTTGGTGTAAACAGCTCACCCACACCCTTCCCACACTTTCTGGGGTTAACTTCATGCGGGCTGACCTGCGGTTTTGCAAACAACCCACAGGAATCACTCTGGTTATTACTAACCACTATATATAGAGATTTAGGGGTGAATGGCTGCGAACTGTTGGATAAAACTTTAAGTAGTTAAGATTTTCTAAGTAGTTAAGAAAAGGTGGATAAATGAAGTTTGTAGTTGAACGAGATGCATTAGTTGATGCGGTCAACTGGGTTTCAAAGTCAATCTCAAATAGACCTATCACTACCGCACTCCTTGGAATCGTAATTGACGCGGGCGATGAAATAACTTTATCTGGCTCAGATTTAGAAACTGCTGCAAAAGCAAAGTTTAAAGCTGATGTTTCTCAAAAAGGAAAAGTTTTAGTGCCAGGAAGATTACTAGCTGAGATCTCTAGATCTCTTCCTGCTAAACCAATCACATTTAATTTAGAAGGCAGCCGGGTTTTAGTAAGCGCCGGAAGTGCCAAGTTCACACTCCCTACCCTGCCACTAGTTGAGTATCCAACCCTGCCAGAGCTACCGAGCGCTTCAGGAAGTTTAAATTCAGATCTATTTGCAACCGCGGTAAATCAGGTGGCAATTGCAGCGGGCAAAGATGATTCACTACCAACATTAACCGGTGTTTTTGTTGAGATAAATAAAAACCAAATCACATTAGCAGCAACTGATCGATACCGGCTAGCGGTTAGAGAGTTAACCTGGAGCGCCCAAGATGCAAATATCGAAACCACATCATTGCTGCGCGCTCGCACATTAGCTGATGCTGCAAAATCTTTAATTGGTTCATCCCAGGTAACAATCGCACTTGCCCCAAGTAACACAAATGAAAAATTAGTTGGTTTTATATCCGAGGGTAAAACAATGACCTCTAGAGTTTTAGATGGCTCATTCCCACCATTTAGACACCTACTACCAAGTGAATCAACCGCCGACGCAGTAATTGAGGTTGCACCATTTTTAGATTCAGTAAGACGAGTTGCGCTAGTTACCGATAAAACCGTGCCACTACGGCTTAACTTTTCAAATAACACCCTGCAACTAGAGGCAGGCACAGGAGATGAAGCACAAGCAAGTGAGAAGTTAGATATTAATTACAAGGGTGAGGACATAAACATCGCCTTCAACCCAACATTTTTAACAGATGGACTTAATGCCATAAACACTGCTTTTGTTCACATTACATTTACCGGTGCCAATAAACCTGCTGTTTTAACTGGTCAAAATGAAGCAACAAGTGCGCCAATTACAAATTATAAGTATTTGTTAATGCCAATGCGTTACTCATCATAATTATCAAAAAATTAAATTAAGTGTTAATCACCAACCTAAACCTTAATAATTACCGCTCCTATACAACCTTAGATCTATCACTCGATCCTGGCGTATCGATCTTTGTTGGTAAAAATGGTGAAGGAAAGACAAATATCGCCGAAGCTGTTTTATATCTAACCTTTTTAAGCTCACACAGGGCAAGTGGCAACACCCCACTAATTAAACTAGGAAATCAAAGTGCGTATATCCGGGCAAAAGTTGAATATCCAGAGCGAGAAATTTTAGTAGAACTAGAAATCAACGGCGATAAAGCAAACCGCGCCAAAGTAAATCAAAATCAGGTCCGTAGCCAAAAAGAGATCTTTGGAATTGTACAAACTATTTATTTTTCACCAGAGGATTTAGATATTGTTCGGGGAGACCCAAGTGAGCGGCGAAGATTTATTGATCAACTTTTAACCCTAAGATCTCCCCGAATTGCTGGGGTAATCTCAGATTACGAGCGAGCGGTTAAGCAAAGAAATTCACTACTAAAAACTAGAGCATCAGCAGATGCGCTAAACCCATGGGATAAACAGGTTGCAGAGTTGGGCGGTGAGTTAATAACCTTAAGAATGTTGGCGTTAGATGAGTTAAAGCCAATATTTAATCAAGTTTATAAAGATATATCAGATACCAAACCAGCAGAGATTGTGTATAAATCAAGCATTGAAAACCCAACACTTAATCAAGGTGAGAACAGCGAAAAAATTATGGAGAGATTGGTTAATAACCGCGGAACTGAGCTAGACCGCGGCCTTACCTTAACTGGACCACATAGAGATGATCTACTTTTAATACTGGGAGATCATGCAGTTAAAGGGTATGCAAGCCATGGCGAGTCCTGGTCAATAGCGCTTTCGTTAAAACTTGCTACATATAACCTTTTAAAATTAGATGGTTTGTCCCCAATTTTAATTTTAGATGATGTTTTTTCGGAACTAGATGAGGAGCGCAGAGAGAGATTGGCTGAGATTGCAAAAAGTGCTGATCAAACAATAATTACTGTAGCGGTTGAAAATGATCTACCAAAATCAATTACTGGCACAAAGTATTTAGTTAGAGCTGGAATGGTGAGTAAATTATGAAACGAGATATCGCTAAGGAGCTGTATAAATTCTATAGATCTGGTTTTAGAAAATTAAGAGGTGGCAATCAAGGCGCGGTTGAACAGGTGAAATTAACCGACCCACAATCTTTACAATCGGTTTTATCTGAAGTGATCGCAGGTAGAAATTGGGGGCAGGGTGTTGCCGAAGGAAACTTATTTAGTAATTGGATAGATATTGTTGGCGCAGAGATCGCTCAACACACCACACCAATCTCTTTAGTAGATGGCAGATTAACAATTCAATCTTCATCTTCAGCTTGGGCAACACAGATGCGATTAATGCAAGATGATTTATTAAAAACAGTTTCAAGTTCAGCACCTGGTGCGTTAGTTGAGCAGCTAAATGTGATTGGTCCACATGCGCCGTCATGGAAGCGTGGCATCCGATCAATTCGAGGGGCAAGAGGGCCAAGAGACACCTACGGCTAGTATCTACCCACAAAACTTCTATAAAAGGGGCGCATTTATCCCCTAAAACCCTGATTTGGGTATTTCAAATCACCACTAGCCGATAAGATTATGGGGTGCGCCGGTCAAAAAACGGCCAGATTCAATTTATAGAGATTTTGGGGGTTTTAAGTGCCGACTAAAAGCACCCCATCTCAAGCTCAATCTAAAAAAGAGCACAAGGGTTATGACGCATCAAATATTACCGTTCTTGAAGGATTAGATGCGGTTCGAAAAAGACCAGGAATGTATATCGGCTCAACTGGTGAGCGGGGATTACACCACTTAGTTTATGAAGTAGTTGATAACTCAGTTGATGAAGCACTAGCTGGTTATTGCACAGAGATAAATATTATTTTGCAAAAAGATGGTTCAGTAAAGGTAATTGATAATGGTCGAGGCATCCCAGTTGATATTCACCCAGTAGAAAAGAAGCCAGCACTTGAGGTTGTCTTAACTGTTTTACATGCCGGTGGAAAATTTGGAGATGGCGGCTACTCAGTATCTGGCGGACTACACGGTGTTGGTATTTCAGTTGTTAATGCACTAAGCACTGATTTAAGTGTTGAGGTTAAACGAGATGGTTTTTTCTGGAATCAAAGTTATAAATTAGGCGTACCTACCGCACCAGTTAAAAAAGGCAGCGCAACAGAGGACTCTGGAACCACAGTTACCTTTTGGCCATCTAAAGAGATTTTTGAAACTACAGATTTCTCATTTGAAACACTATCAACCAGATTTCGAGAGATGGCCTTTTTAAATAAAGGTTTAGTTTTGACATTAACTGATGAAAGAGCAGGGCATGTGGATGATAAAGGAAATCCACTATATGTTCGGTATGAATATGCCGATGGCATTATTGATTTTGTTAAGCATTTAAATGTAACAAAAGGTGCCACCCACAAATCAATTATCTCCCTTGCCACAGAGGAGACTAAACACAAGATTTCACTTGAGGTAGCAATGCAGTGGAATACCGGTTTTTCTGAATCTGTTTACACCTTTGCCAACACAATCAACACCCAAGAGGGTGGAACCCATGAAGAAGGTTTTAGAACCGCACTTACTTCAATAGTAAATAAGTTTGGTGAAGAATGGGGTTTTATCAGAAAGAAAGAGGATCGCCTAACCGGAGATGATGTTAGAGAGGGTTTAACTGCAATTGTTTCAATCAAAATAGCTGAGCCGCAATTTGAGGGACAGACTAAAACTAAATTAGGAAATACTGAAGCAAAATCCTTTACTCAAAAAGCAATGAATGATCACCTAACCTCTTGGTTTGAAAAAAACCCAAGTGAAGGAAAAGAGATTGTTAGAAAATCAATTGATGCAGCAGCCGCTCGAGTGGCCGCGCGAAAAGCCCGTGATCTATCTCGTAATCGAAAAGGATTATTAGAGGGCCGGGGAATGCCAGGAAAGCTAGCTGATTGCCAATGGACTGAACCAGAAAAGTGTGAGCTTTATATTGTTGAGGGTGACTCAGCTGGTGGTTCAACAAAAGGCGGCCGGGATTCTCGCTATCAAGCAGTTCTTCCAATCCGCGGCAAGATTTTAAATGTTGAAAAGGCAAGAATTGATCGAGTACTACAAAACAATGAGGTGCAGGCTTTAATTACCGCGCTCGGCACCGGCATTCATGATGATTTTGATCTAGCAAAACTTAGATACCACAAAATTATTTTGATGGCAGATGCTGATGTGGATGGCCAACACATTAGAACACTTCTTTTAACTTTGTTATTTAGATTTATGAAACCATTAATTGAAAATGGATTTGTTTATATAGCTCAACCACCACTATATAAATTAAAGTGGGGTGGCAAAGAGCCAGTCCAATACGCTTTTAGTGATAAAGAGCGAGATGGTTTTATCCAAATGGGATTGGAAAACGGTAAGCGATTACCAAAAGATGATGGTATTCAAAGGTTTAAAGGTTTAGGTGAGATGCCCGCTAAAGAGCTGTGGGATACCACAATGGATCCAGCAACTAGAGTTCTTATTAAGGTAACACTTGAAGATGCAGCAGCTGCTGATGATTTGTTCTCAGTATTAATGGGTGAAGATGTTGAGCTGCGCAGATCATTTATTCAACGAAATGCTAAAGATGTTAGATTCTTGGATATTTAATAATGGATAAAACATTTATAGACCACCAAGGTGAACATGGTAGGGATCGACAAGAGTCGGTAGATCTTCAAGTTGAGATGGCTAGGTCATACCTAGATTACGCAATGAGCGTGATTGTTGGCAGAGCACTTCCTGATATTAGAGATGGTTTAAAACCAGTACACCGCAGAGTTTTATACGCAATGTATGACGCGGGTTACCGACCAGATAAGGGTTATTACAAATCATCTCGAATTGTTGGAGATGTAATGGGTAATTACCACCCACATGGTGATACCGCTATTTATGACGCAGTAGTTCGTCTAGCTCAGTTTTGGTCACTTCGTTACCCATTAATTGATGGCAATGGAAACTTTGGCTCACCCGGCAATGACCCAGCAGCAGCGATGCGTTACACAGAGGCTCGCCTTGCCCCACTAGCCATGGAGATGATGCGAGATATTGATGAAGACACCGTTGATTTCATTCCAAATTACGACGGCAGATCTCAAGAACCAACAGTTTTACCATCACGCTTTCCAAACCTTTTAGTAAATGGTTCAGCTGGAATCGCAGTTGGTATGGCAACCAATATCCCACCACATAATTTAAGTGAGGTAATCGAGGCAACCTGTTATGCATTAGAAAACCCAGAGATGGAATCAGAGAAATTACTTGCCAAGTTAATGACAATTGTTAAAGGCCCAGATTTTCCAACCAAGGCTTTAATTGTTGGCCGAAGCGGGATTGAGGATGCCTATAAAACTGGCCGCGGCTCTGTAATTATGCGAGCAGTTGTTGAGGTGGAGGAGATCAATAAGAGAACCTGCTTAGTTGTTACTGAACTTCCTTATCAAGTAAACCCAGATAACTTGGCGCTAAAAATTGCTGAGCTAGTAAAAGATGGCCGAATTAAGGGAATTGCCGATGTAAGGGATGAAGGAAATGAGCGGCTTGGTCAGCGCTTAGTAATTGTGCTGCGAAATGATGCGGTAGCAAAGGTGGTACTAAATAATCTTTATAAGCACACTCAACTTCAAGACTCATTTGGCGCAAATATGTTGGCACTAGTAGATGGTGTGCCAAGAACCTTACGTCTTGATGAGTTCATCCGATATTACATAGAACATCAGGTTGAGGTAATTGTTCGTCGCAGCAAGTACCGGTTAGTTGAGCGAGAAAAACGTGCTCACATATTAAAAGGTTACTTAAAGGCATTAGATGCACTGGACGCAGTAATTGCATTGATTAGAGCAAGCAAGACGCCAGAGGAGGCACGTACTGGTTTAATGAAATTACTTGAGGTAGATGAATTACAAGCAAATGCAATCTTGGATATGCAACTTCGAAGAATTGCAGCACTTGAGCGCCAAAAAATTATTGATGAAAACGATGAGTTAATGAAGGATATTAAAGAGCTTAAAGTGATTTTAGAAAGCCCTGAAAAACAGCGGTTAATAATCAAAAATGAGCTAACTGAGGTCGGCGCTAAATATGGCAATGAGAGGCGTACTCAGATTATTGCTGGAGATACTGATCTATCAGTTGAGGATTTAATTCCAGATCAGGATGTAGTGGTAACAATTACAAAAGGTGGCTATTCAAAGCGAACAAAGGCAGATGCATACCGTGCCCAAAAACGTGGCGGTAAGGGTGTTAAAGGAGCTGCATTAAAAACAGATGATGTGGTTGAACATTTCTTTACTGCAAGTACTCATAACTGGTTGTTATTTTTTACCAACAAAGGCCGGGTATATCGCGCAAAGGTTCACGAGCTACCAGATGCCGGACGTGATGCCAGGGGTCAACATGTTGCAAACCTGCTTGCATTTAAACCAGATGAAACCATCGCACAGGTTATTGCAATCTCAGATTATCAAACACAACCTTATTTAGTAATTGCCACCAAAGCTGGCATAGTTAAAAAGACACCACTACCTGAGTATGACTCACCAAGAAGTGGTGGCTTAATCGCCGTTTCATTAAAAGCAAATGATGAGGTGGTCTCAGCTACCTTAGTAAGTGAAAAAGAGGAGTTGTTGCTAGTTTCAAAGATGGGAATGTCACTTAGGTTTTCAGCAAATGATGAAACTCTTCGCCCAATGGGCAGAGGTGCAACTGGTGTGATTGGTATGAAGTTTAGAAAAGGTGACAACCTGTTAGCAATGGCTGCAATTAGTAGTGATAACAAAAATTATGTATTTACTGCAACTGATGGCGGATATGCCAAGCGAACAAAGCTTGAGGAGTATCGAAGCCAAGGTAGGGGCGGCATTGGCGTTAAAGCAGCAAAGATTGATGAGGATTCACGCGGCGTACTAGTTGGAGCGATGATTGTTCAAGAAAGTGATGAAATTTTGGCAATCTCCTCAGCTGGCACAGTTATGCGAACACCACTGACGCAGATCCGAGAGACTGGCCGAGATACCTTGGGCGTGCGATTGGTTAACCTCGATGCTGGAATCTCAGTAGTATCTGTTACTCGTTTAGTTGATGATCTTGATTAAGCGTATAAATACAACAGAAGTGAGGTAGTAAAGAAAGTACTTTTGGTTTAGCAGTACTTCCTCAGGTAGCCTTCACCAGCAATATGGGCCTATAGCTCAGCCTGGTTAGAGCGCTTCCCTGATAAGGAAGAGGTCTGTGGTTCAAGTCCACATAGGCCCACCCTGCACACAATGCGGGGACCTAGCTCAATTGGTAGAGCACCGCCTTTGCAAGGCGGGGGTTAGGGGTTCGATTCCCCTGGTCTCCACAATTATTTATATTTAAATTTTAAATATAAATTGTTGTTACAGACAATAAGAAAAAGAGAGTGAGAAAAGATAAATGAATCAAGCAACTCTTCACACCAGTATGGGCGATATTGTGATTGAACTATTTCCAAACCACGCCCCAAAAACTGTGGCAAATTTTGTTGATCTTGCAACTGGAGCAAAAGAGTGGGTTGATCCAAATATTGGCGAGAAGGTTAAGACAAATCTTTATGACGGAACTATCTTTCACCGCGTGATTCCAAACTTTATGATTCAAGGTGGCGATCCATTAGGCAGTGGCATGGGCGGGCCTGGATATAACTTCGCCGATGAGTTTCATGGCGAGTTAAGTTTTGATAAGCCATACCTACTAGCAATGGCTAATGCTGGACCAAATACCAATGGCTCACAATTTTTTATCACCGTAGCAGCAACTGCGTGGTTAAACCGCAAACACTCAATATTTGGCGAGGTAAAGGATGTGGCTAGCCAAAAAGTAGTAGATGCAATTGCAACTGTAAAAACTGGGGCAAATGATAAGCCGGTACAAGCGGTAAAGATTAATTCAGTATCATTCAAGTAAATGCCAAAATCTTTAACCAGAGATTTAATATTTTTTATCTCTGGCTGTTTTGTTCTTACCTTAATCTGGCCAAATTTAGAGTATGAGTTTGCCCTTTATGGGGTAGCAATTGAAAATGGTCAGTGGTATCGCCTATTTACCGTGGCACTAGTCCATGGCGGCTGGTTACACCTACTTTTTAATATGTTAGCTCTCTTCTCACTTGGTTTAACTGTTGAAAATTATCTAGGCAGAAACAAATATATATTCTTGCTTTTTTAGCTGCGCCATCTACACGCTGTGGAATAGCTACATCTAGGGTAATCATTAGATCTCCAGCGCTTGAACCTTTTTTAACGCCGCGGCCTTTAACTCGGAGAGTTCGCCCACTTGGTGTCCCAGCTGGAATACGAACTGTTACTTCATTCCCATCTAAAGTTGGCACAGAGATATCGGCGCCCAGTGTTGCTTCACTAAATGTAATTGGCAAAGTTAAGTGAATATTCTCATCCTTCCTAGAAAATATTGGATGTGGTGTTACATGCACTAATACATAAAGATCTCCAGGTCCTGCTGCCCCTGGAGCGCCGCGGCCTTTAATTTTTATCTTTGCGCCATCTTTAATACCAGCTGGCACTCTGGTTGTGATATTTGTTGGAGTAGAGCCATTTGGTGAGAGTCGCAAATTTAATTCAGTGCCATAAATTGATTCTTTAAATCCAATTGATGCTTCGGTTTGTAAATCAGCGCCATGGCGCTGACGCGCTCCTCCAAATAATGTTGAAAATATATCCCCGCCTGGCCCAAATAAATCTGAAAAGTCTCCTCCGTTAAAACCTTGTCCGCCGCCATTAAAACCAGGTGGCACCCTGCCAGATTTAACCGCTTCTCGAACCTCGTCATACTCACGGCGTTTTTTATCATCACTTAATATGTCATAAGCCTCAGAGACAGCTTTAAATCGGTCCTCTAATTTTTTATCACCCTTTGTTTTATCTGGGTGTAGTTCTCTAGCTAATTTTCGATACTGTTTTTTTATGGCAGCACCATCAGCACCTTTTGAAACACCTAGGATTTGATAGTAATCCTTCTCATAAAGATCTTTAGCTGCCATAAGAAGATATTGTCGTTAAGGGGTAGTTTGCGGATCGGTAACTGCAACTCTGGCAGGTCTAATTACTCGCTCTTTGTATTTATACCCAGGTTGCAAAATCTTTGATGCAGTTGGTTGGGTAACCTCTGCTGAGCTCTCATGGGTTAGCGCCTCATGAATCTCTGGATTAAATGCAACTGGCGCATCGGCAAACTTAGTAAGCCCTAATTTTTCAACAGTTGCATTGATTCGATCAGCTACTGCTTTAAATCCACCAGTTAACTCACCATGCTCTGCTGCTCGATCTAGATCATCTAGAACTGGTAAAAACTCCATTAGCACAGCAGCAAATGCAAACTCAGTTGTTGAAACTCGATCGCGATCTACTCGTTTTCGATAATTTGCATACTCAGCTTGCAAACGTTGAAGATCAGCGGTCAAGGTTGCAACCTCATCAACTACAACTGTTGTCTCGCTTAATGCTTGATCAACTGCGTCAGAGAGTTCTTTCTCTGACGCAGCTAGATTTTCTTCACTCATTATTTTTGCTCATCCACTACTTCAGCATCCTGCACGCCATCATCTGCTGGTGTGTCGCCAGCTGGTGCTTGAGCTGCATTTGCTGCATACAGCGCAGCCCCTAATTGCTGACTAATCTCAGAGACTTTTTCAGTTGCACTCTTTATTGCTGAAAGGTCGCTGCCCTCAAGTGATTTCTTTAAATCTGCAATTGCAGTTTCAAGTTCACCTTTTTTAGTGGCGTTCTCACCTTCATTGAATTTGTCAGCATTATCTTTTAAGAACTTCTCGGTTTGATAGACGAGCGAGTCACCAGAGTTTCTAACATCTGCTTCCTCTCGGCGCTGCTTATCTTCATCAGCATGAGCTTCAGCATCTTTCATCATTCGCTCAATCTCATCCTTAGATAGTGCAGATCCGCCAGTGATTGTCATTCTCTGCTCTTTGCCAGTACCAAGATCTTTTGCAGATACATGGACAATTCCATTGGCATCGATATCAAATGTAACCTCAATCTGTGGCACACCTCTTGGTGCTGGTGGTAAACCAGTTAACTCAAACATGCCAAGTTTTTTGTTGTAAGCAGCCATTTCGCGCTCACCTTGGAATACTTGAATCTGCACCGCAGGTTGATTGTCATCAGCAGTTGAGAAGATCTCACTTCGCTTGGTTGGGATAGTGGTATTTCGCTCAATTAACTTAGTCATAACCCCACCCTTGGTCTCAATACCGAGAGAAAGTGGTGTTACATCAAGCAAAAGAACATCTTTTACCTCACCCTTTAACACACCAGCTTGAAGGGCTGCGCCAACAGCGACAACCTCATCTGGGTTAACACCCTTGTTTGGCTCTTTGCCACCAGTTAATGATTTAACTAGATCAACAACAGCTGGCATACGGGTTGATCCACCAACTAGAACTACATGATCAATATCTGCAATTGGAATTCCAGCATCCTTTAATACTGCTTGGAATGGCTTCTTGCAACGCTCTAGTAGATCTGCGCTTAAACCTTGAAACTGTGCTCTGGTAATAGTTTCATCTAAGAAGAGTGGATTCTTCTCAGCATCAACTGTGATGTATGGCAGATTAATTGATGTTTGCGCAGAGGATGAGAGTTCAATCTTTGCCTTCTCAGCACCTTCGCGAACACGTTGCATCGCCATCTTATCTTTTGTTAAATCAATACCGTTTTTAGCTGCAAAGGTTTTTACTAGGTGATCAACTAATGCTTGATCCCAGTCATCACCACCTAGGTTGTTATCACCGTTGGTAGCTTTAACCTCAACCACGCCTTCGCCAATTTCAAGTAAGGAAACATCAAATGTTCCACCACCTAAGTCGAAAACTAAAATAGTTTGCTCTTTATCGCCTTTGTCTAAACCGTAGGCAAGCGCAGCAGCTGTTGGCTCGTTAACAATACGAAGTACATTAAGACCAGCAATCTCTCCAGCCTCTTTGGTTGCTTGACGTTGTGCGTCATTAAAGTATGCCGGCACAGTAATTACCGCATCCGATACTGTTTCACCCAAATAACTTTCAGCATCTCGCTTTAACTTCATCAAAATACGAGCAGAAATTTCCTGTGGCGTGTACTTCTTACCATCAACATCTTGGGTCCAATTAGTTCCCATATGCCTTTTAACTGAGCGAATAGTTCGCTCCACATTTGTTACAGACTGACGCTTTGCAACCTCACCAACTAAAACCTCACCATTTTTTGCAAATGCCACAATGGATGGCGTAGTTCTTGCACCCTCTGCATTTGCAATTACAGCTGGCTCACCACCTTCTAATACTGAAACGCAGCTATTGGTGGTTCCTAAATCGATTCCGACCGCTCTTGCCATTTAAATTTCCTCCTGTTTCGATCGTGCCCTTTTTTAAGAGGTTGGGGCTACCCACCCTCATGGGGCTATTTTCAACCTTGAGTGGCTATCTAGTCAAAAGGTTGAGCCAGATCGGCTCAAGGTTGTCATTAGAAGGAACTACTTAAGCCTGATCTTTATTCCCAGAGCTGCCTTTTAGGTCTAACCACCAGGGTGGCCAGGGCGCCCCCGATCAGCCCGCCAAGGTGGGCCTTCCAATCAATACCAGGGATTAAAAAGGGGATAGCAAGGTTTAGGGCGATTAAGCCAGCACCCTCCTTCAAGTTTGCCCCCATCCGCTTTCCCATAATTAGTACGCAACCAAAAAGACCAAAGATCATTCCTGATGAGCCAACTGCGACTGAATTTAATGGGTTGAATAAAAATGAGGTGATTGAGCCAAAAAAC
>KB912811.1 GCA_000383815.1 actinobacterium SCGC AAA027-J17 | reverse complement strand
CTCATTTGGTGAATTGGTAGAGCGAGATGAGGATTCTGAGATTGAAGTTCGCGCATCCTGGACGCCAACAAATGCAGATAATTTAGTTGAGCATGTAAATGCCTGGCTAGAGTTGTTGGCAATCAGCGCAGGACTTGAGCCAATTCCTCATGGAGTTAGCTCAATTGCTCGCAACAACTAGAATCACCTAAGTAATGCTGACACCACTTTTATCGCCACGTGCTGGCACCCCTGAAATTTCTGCCGATGAGAGTAGCTTTGAAAAAGTGATTAACTCTTTATTAGCTGGCAGTGGGCCAATTGCAATTGATGCCGAACGGGCTTCGGGTTATCGCTACAGTCAGCGGGCTTATTTAATCCAGATATTTCGCAAAGATGGTGGTTTACATTTAATTGATCCAATTCCACTTAAGGGATCAAAACTTTGGCAGGAGTTTAATGATCACTTTGCAAATATCGAGTGGGTAATTCATGCAAGCACTCAAGATTTACCTTGTTTAA
>KB912810.1 GCA_000383815.1 actinobacterium SCGC AAA027-J17 | reverse complement strand
ATAAGAAAGTAAAAGCTGCAATCTTGATTGGAATTGTTGCTGCAACTGCCGTTGCTATTGCAGTTGAATCAGCTTTCAAGATCGGACCATTGTTTAATGGTGCTACTGGCGCTGTTAATCCAAAGGGTTGGAACTTGAATGTGCCAGCAATGCCAGAAACAGTTGCTGCAACACCAGATTTTGGAATCCTAGGTGATTTCAACCTATTGGGTGGCTTTGATCGAATCTCATTAGTGGCTGCAGTTCTTCTAGTTTTCACTTTGTTACTAGCAGACTTCTTTGACACCATGGGAACAATGACAGCAATTGGCAAGCAGGCTGGGTTAGTTGATAGAGATGGCAATGTTGAAGGTGCTAACCGCATTTTACTTGTTGACTCAATCGCAGCAGCTGCAGGTGGTGCCGGTTCTGTTTCTTCAAATACTTCATACATTGAATCAGCATCAGGTGTTGGTGAAGGTGCTCGAACAGGTTTAGCATCAGTTGTAACTGGTGTGCTATTCCT
>KB912809.1 GCA_000383815.1 actinobacterium SCGC AAA027-J17 | reverse complement strand
CAACTGAGTGTGGCAAACCATTAAGTGATGCCAGCTTAGAGGTTTCAATTGCCATCGATCATATTTCTTGGGCTGCAAAAAATGCTGAAGTGATTATGCGAAAGCAAGATCGTCCAGCTGGATTGTTGATGTTTAATATGAAGGCGCAGGTGCAAAGATCCCCCCTTGGAGTTGTTGGTGTTATTGGTCCATGGAACTACCCAATCTTTACGCCAATGGGCTCAATTGCATATGCATTAGCTGCTGGAAATGCAGTTGTCTTTAAGCCATCTGAGTTCACACCAGGTGTTGGTATCTGGCTAGCTGATTCTTTTGCCCAAGTTGCACCCTTTGAAAATATCTTTACAACGGTAACTGGATTGCCAGATACTGGAAAAGCCTTAACCCAATCAAAGGTAAATAAGATCTCATTTACCGGTTCAACTAAAACTGCCAAAAAGGTGGCAGAAAGTTGTGCGCAATCAATGATTCCAGTTGTGCTTGAGTGCGGTGGTAAGGATCCAGTAATTGTTGCAAAGGATGCTGATATAAAACTTGCCGCCGAGTACACACTCTGGTCTGCCATGGCTAATGCTGGTCAATCTTGTATTGGAGCAGAAAGAGTTTATGTTGTTGAATCAGTAGCTGATCAATTTATTGAAGAGATTACCAAGATGGCACAAAAGATTGAGGTGGGTAAAGATTATGGCCCAGCCACCATGCCATCACAGTTGCGGGTAATTCAATCTCATTTAGATGATGCCAAAGCAAAGGGCGCTAAGTTTTTATTAGGGGGAAGTGAGTCTGTAAAGGGAGCCTTTGTTGAACCAGTAATCATGTTAGATGTTCCGGAGGATTCAACTGCAATGACTCAGGAGACCTTTGGGCCAACTATTGCTATTAATAAGGTATCAACAACAGATGAAGCGATTAAGTTATCAAATGCTAGCTCTTATGGATTAGCTGCCTCAGTCTTTTCCAAACGAGAGGGTGAAAAAATTGCGGCAAAGCTTGCCTGCGGGATGGTTTCAATAAACTCGGTCTTCTTATTTGCAGCAGTTGCATCTGTGCCATTTGGCGGAGTAAAAGATTCTGGATACGGGCGAATCCATGGCGCAGAGGGTTTACTTGAGTACACATACGCTAGAACTGTAGTTAAACCTAGATTTAAGATCCCATTACGGTTTACTACCTTTAACCGAACCAAACTATCTGAAAAAGTATTAGCTATGTTAATTAAGCGTCTTCACGGAAGAAGGAAGTAGTACTACAAACTCTTTGTAATTCGATCAATACCTTCAGTAATAAGTTGTGGGCTGGTGCCAAAGTTAAGTCGGATAAAGCTCTTATGTTTTGGTCCATATAAAACTCCACCATTTAAAGCAACCTTGCCCTTTTCCAAAATCTTAGCTGCTGGATCCTCACCTAGTCCTAAGCTGCTCATATCAAGCCAGGCAAGGTAGCCAAAATCTGGAATTCGATACTTAACACCTGGCAACTTACTTTGAATCAAATCAGCAACTAATTTTCTATTCTCATCTAAGGTGATAAGTAATTGATCTAACCAATCAGAGGATTGATCGTATGCAGCAGTTGATGCCACAGCGCCAAATAAAGATGCCCGCCAAGTTACTGCCAGTGGCATTTTGTTAATCCGCTCTGCCAGCGCAGCTGATTGAGTAATTATAAATGCGCATTTAAGGCCGGCTAAGTTAAATGACTTACTAGCACTAGTAACAATAATTCCAACCTCTTTAGCAAGATCACTTACCGCAAGAAATGGTGTGAAGCTCTTTGCATCATAGGAGAGTGGGGCATGGATCTCATCACTTAAAATCACTACTTGGTAGCGCTTTGCTAACTCAGCTAATGCGGCTAATTGCTGCTTATCAAAGATGACTCCAACTGGATTATGTGGGTGACATAAAATATGAATCTTGACTCCATTTTTATACTCTTTTTCAATTGCTACTAGATCTAATTTGTAATTTAAATCTTCCTCAATTAGTGGGGTATCAACTGTGGTGGCAGCAACCTCGGTAATCCATCGCCAGATATTTTCATAAACTGGTGAGTTAAGCATTACCTTCTCGCCTGGCTTAATTAACACCCGCATTAACTCAACAATGCCAACTCCAACATCGGTAGCAATTTGCATCTGTTTAACATCAGGCTGCCAGCCCCATCTTTGAGTTGAAAATTTGGCAAAGGCATCAAATAGTTCAGGAAATGGTCCTAGGTAGCCCGTGTCAGATCTTTCCACCATATCTAGTAAGGCAGCTTTTATTGCTGGGGCTGATGCAAAATCCATCTCGGCAACTGGAAGTGGAAGAACATCATCTGGAAATTGCCGCCACTTAACACTTTTGCGTTTGCGTAATTGATCTAGTGATAATGCTCGGACTTCATCGGCCATAAGTGCAAGTATGTCAGTTATTTAATGCGATTAGTAAGTTGCTCGACCGCCTGAGATATCAAAGGTGAATCCAGTTGTGAATGAACATGCTTTAGAGCCCATAAAAGCAATTATCTCTGCTACCTCACTTGGCTCACCAAGTCTGCCGGCTGGAATTTTTGAGATCATATAAGCCAAAGTTTCTTTGGCAGTGTTGGCATTAATTGGAGTTGCAATCACCGCAGGGGCAAGTGCGTTAATTGTTATGCCATCGGCTGCTACCTCTTTAGCTACTCCTTTTACAAAACCAATTAAGCCTGCTTTGGCTGTGTTGTATGGCGCCATCTTTGGNTTGCCTTCTTTGCCAGCAATTGATGAAACCTGCACAATCCGGCCATACTTTTGTTTTTTCATAATTGGCAAAACTGCTTGGGTTAACCAAATTGCTCCATATAGATTGACCTCAATAACCTTTTGATAATCTGACCAATTAATATTTTCTACAAACTCACCAGTTGGTCCTGGATAACCTGCACAATTTACTAAGGCATCAATTCGATTATGTTTTTTAGCAAGATTAGAGATTAACTCCATCACCGATGCTTGATTTGAAATATCTAATGCAGCACCCTGCGCAGTTAAACCTTGAGCATTTATTTCAGATGCGACTTGATCAACACCTGCTGAATTTAGATCAACACAGATAACAGTTGCCCCCCGGGCTGCAATTAATTGCGCCGCTGATTTGCCAATACCACTTGCCGCACCAGTAACAACTACTACCTGTCCTGCGTAGGAGATCTGCTCAAAGGCGCTGTTGTTACTCATTATTATCCGATTATACTTACCCATCACTTAAATCTAAAAAGTGATTTGGATGGAGCAAAATGGCATCTTGGCCAAGTACCCGTGATCCAAAAGGACCAATGAAGCGCTCAATTGGAATCTTAAACAAGCAAAAAATTCAATCTCAAGATGCTGATGGCCTGCCAGAGTCAGGCAAAAGATTTGCTGACGGCAGCCGCTACAAAATTGAGATTCCATCTGTTGAAGGGCCAGCAGCTTTTAAAACAGTTGTTGATGAGGCAAAAAAACTTAGTTTAGTAATCCATCGCATCTCCCAAGGCTCAGGAATTATGCTGCAAACTGATGCTGAGATTAAACAGATGGTTGCGATGGGTAAAAAGGAGAAGATTGAGGTTTGTTTATTTGTTGGACCAAGGGCTTCCTGGGATATTGGAAAGCAGGTCAGTGCATCCGCTGGTGTGATTGCATCCCCCTCACTTCGTGGTGGAGATCAACTTCGATATGCATTAGAGGATGTAATAAATGGAGTAAATCTTGGGCTACGAAGTGTGTTAGTAGGAGATCTTGGATTACTTAAGGTACTTGGAGATGCAAAGCGAAAAGGTGATCTGCCGAAGGAGTTAATTCTTAAAACTTCAGTAGCTATGGTTTGTAATAATCCAGCAACTGCAGCATTACTAGAAGATCTTGGGGCATCAACACTTAACTTAGCTACCGATCTGTCTTTGCAACAGATTGCAGCGATCAGATCACAAGTTGATGTTCCAGTTGATATCTATGTTGAAGGACCAGATGATTTTGGCGGAGCAGTAAGACATTATGAAACCCCAGATCTAGTCCGAGTTGCCGCTCCTATCTACTTAAAGTTCACACTTCGAAACTCACCTGGGTTGTATCCATCTGGCGCGCACATCCAAGGTTTGGTGGAGTCAACTGCAAGGGAGCGGGTAAGAAGAGCTGCAATAAGTAAGGCGATATTAGATAGGTATGGTTTTAAGAAGTAATGAGTACTCCGGCATCACTTAAACTTTTAATCTTTGGTGGTACTGGTGTGCTAGGAAATGCGATTGCCGAAAAGTTTAAAGCTCAAGGTTACAAAGTAACTTACGGTGTTCGAACACTTACAAATCCAGGTGAGCAATTTCAACTACCAATTACAGATGGACCAGTTCCTGATCTATTAAAGGGTGAGTTATTTGATACGGTGGTATTTGCCCAAGGTGCTAATAACAATGACTCCGTAATCAATCACGCAAGTGATGATTTAAATCGATTATTTGAGGCAAATGTTTCATTTATTTCACAAACTACTCAAGCCTTACTTCTTCACAATCTGATTAAACAACGAGGAAAGATTGTGATTTTAAGTTCATTCTGGGAGCAGATCACAAGACAAGAGAAGATGTCTTACACAGTTACTAAGGCAGCAGTTGGTGGCTTGGTTAGATCAATGGCGGTTGATTTAGGAAATGCAAAGGGTATTTTGGTCAATGGTTTACTGCCTGGGGTGGTTGATTCACCAATGGCGCGGGGCTTATTAAAGCCAGCACAGATAGAGAATGTGCAGAGTCAAACTCCTGGACACAAAATGATTGTGCCGCAGGATGTGGCAAATGCTGCTTATCTATTGGGATGTGAAGATAACACTGCAATCTCTGGTCAATCTTTATTTGTTGATTATGGCTTTACTATCGCCCGAGTTCTTTAAGGGTTACAGAAGGTGAGCGTTGAGTTACTAAATAAAGATACGGTAGTTGAGTATCTAATTAGTAAAAAAGTAATTAAAAATGAGGATAGCCCACAGGTTGAGGTTTTAACTGGTGGAGTTTCCAATGTTGTATTAGCAATTACTACCACCACCCAAAAATTAGTTTTAAAACAAGCATTAGCTGAGTTAGCAGTTAGTGAAAAGTGGGTGGCAGATCAGCGCCGAGCAATTGTGGAGGCAGATGCGATTGAGTTATTTAACCGGCTAACTCCAAACCAGGTACCTAAGTTAGTTTATCTAGATCCAGAGCGTTTTATCCTTGTCCTTGAGCGAGTTCCCGTGGGCAGCACAGTATGGAAATCAGATTTATTAGCTGGGGTAATAAATCCAGATATTGGATTAAAGCTTGGCGCAACCTTAGCTTCATGGCATAACTACGGTGAGAAGAATGCTGAAGTGAAAATAAAGTTTATGGAGGACTCATTATTTGAGCAGTTAAGAATTGATCCTTTTTATAGATTTGTAGCAGCTAAGAATCCACAGATTGAGGTTGCAATTCGTAAGTTAATTAATGAATTAGAGGGTGATAAGACCACAGTTGTGCATGGTGATTTCTCCCCTAAGAATATTATGGTTGCAACAAATGATGATGTTTACATACTTGATTTTGAGGTTACCCATGTTGGAAATCCAGTATTTGATTTAGCCTTCCTAATAGCTCACCTACTTTGCAAGTTCTTTAGAACTGATGATCGATTACATGCCAAATTACTTGCCAACACCGCTATTTCATTTGTGGAGGAGTATCAAGGAGTAAGGCGCATCTCACCTTCCCTTACCAAGCATGCAGCTCTAATTGCACTTGCTCGTGTTGAGGGTAAATCACCTGTTAATTACCTTTCTGCTAGTGCCCAACACAAGCTTCAAACCGTTACCAAAGCTATTTTGGCAAATAACGGTAATCTTTCAGTTACTGAGTTATTTGAGATGAGTGCAAAGTGAAAATTAGTAAGGTTATTGGTTATCAAGTTTTAGACTCTAGGGGCCGGCCAACAGTTGCAGCTGCAATCACATTAACAGATGGCTCTACTCACACCGCTCGAGTTCCATCAGGGGCATCAACTGGCAAACATGAGGCTAAAGAGTTACGAGATACCGGAAGCAAGTACTCAGATAAGTTTTACTCAGGCCTGTCAGTACAGCAAGCAGTAGCAAATATAAATGAGAAGATCGCTCCTAGATTAGTTGAGGAGCAGATTGATTTAAATTTAGTTGATTCACAACTGATTGATTTAGATCCATCAGAGGATCACTCAGCCTTAGGTGCCAATGCCACTTTGGCTGTTTCACTTTCTGCCAGCCTGGCAACAGCCCATTCCCAGAATAAATCTCTAGCCAGATACTTTGCAGCAGATGCTCCATTACTAATTCCAATGCCGATGGTAAATATTTTGTCGGGCGGGGCTCACGCAAACCGCAGCATGGATATACAAGATATTTTGATCATCCCAACTGGCGCAAAAACTTTCACCCAAGCCTTATCTTGGATTGTGGCTGTACGAGAGATGGCAGCGGTAATGGGTAAAGAATCTGGACAGGTAACAAATTTAATTGCAGATGAGGGTGGTTTATCACTTACCTTCTCCTCTATTGAAAAAGCTTGTGAGTTTGTAGTTAGTGCAATCGAAAAGGTCGGCTTACAGGTTGGCAATCAAGTAAGCCTTGCCTTAGATGTTGCCGCTACTCAATTTTATGATGGTGAAAAATACAATCTAGCAACGATTGGTAAAAGTTACTCTCCTAGTGAGTTTGTTAAGTACATAAGCCAATTGACAAGTAATCAGCCAATTATTTCAATCGAAGATCCATTTGCTGAAGATGATTGGAGTAGTTGGCAACAATTCATGGAGATTGCACCAGCCAAGCTGCAATTACTAGGTGATGATTTATTGACCACAAATTTAGAGCGACTAGACAAGGCGATTGCAAACAAGAGCGCTAATGCAATCTTGATTAAACCTAATCAAAATGGCTTAGTAACCTCAACTTTGAATGTGCTTAAGCAGGCTAGGGCAAATAACTTTAATACTGTGGTTTCAGCCAGATCTGGTGAAAACGAAGACTCTTGGTTAGCTGATTTAGCAACGGGTTGGAGTGCTGGGCAAATAAAGGTTGGCTCAACTCATGGTTCTGAACGAAATGCAAAGTGGAACAGATTATTAGAGTTTGAAGCAACTGAAGAGACTAGATTTATAAATCCCTTTAATTAATGGGAGTGACGTGGCACGTAATCACCGCTGCCACCGACTAGGAAATCAAGATCTGCACCAAGGTGGGCTTGTTGTACATGCTCGATATACATCTTGCTCCAACCACGATCTGCCTTAGGTTTTGGTGGCACCCATGCAGCTTTACGTTTTGCTAACTCTTCAGGTGAGATAAGTAAATTCAACTTACGATTTGGAACATCTAATTCAATCTCATCACCATTTTCAACAAATGCAAGTGGTCCACCAGCGGTTGACTCCGGTGAAACATGTAATACAACGGTGCCGTAAGCAGTTCCACTCATTCTGGCATCAGAGATTCGCACCATGTCAGTCACGCCTTGATCAAGCATCTTCTTTGGCATTGGCAGGTTTCCAACCTCTGGAAATCCTGGATAACCTTTTGGACCGGAATTTTTCAAAACTAAAATAGTATCTGGAGTTACTGGCAGATTTAAATCATCTGCAACCTTTAAGTACTCCTCAATTTCATTGAAGACTAATGCTTTACCTTTATGTGTTAATAATTTTGGCGAAGCAGCCGATACTTTGATGATCGCACCATCTGGAGCAAGTGAGCCACGAACTACAACAATTCCAGCACCTGCTGCTTGGAATGGTTTATCAGCTGGCGTGATTACCTCTTTGTTCCAATTCTCGGCACCTTCAATATTTTCTTTAACAGTTTTACCAGTCACAGTTATGTGATCGGTGTGAATTAGCTTTGAAATCTCTTTCATAACTGTTGGGACACCGCCGGCGTCGAAAAATTCCTCCATTAAGAATTTTCCACTTGGCATCATATTTGCAATTACTGGAACATCTTTGCCCAACTTATCAAAATCATCTAAGGTCAAAGGCACACCAACTCGACCAGCGATTGCTAACAAGTGCACTACCGCGTTGGTTGAACCACCAATTGCAGCCAAAATCTTGATCGCATTTTCAAATGATTTGCGGTTTAAAATCTTGGAAAGTTTCAGATCCTCTTCAACCATCTTCACAATTCGACGGCCAGACAGGTGGGCTAATGTAAATTTGCGAGAGTCAACAGCTGGAATTGCTGCAGCTCCTGGTAGTTGAACACCTAATGCTTCGGTTACACAAGCCATAGTGGAGGCGGTTCCCATTGTCATACAAGAACCTTGGCTTCTAGCAGAGCATGACTCCATCGCCATAAACTCTTCAAAGGAAATCTTTCCGCTTCTAACCTGCTCGCTATATTTCCAAACTAATGTTCCAGAACCAACTGGTTGTCCTTGGTAGCGACCATTAAGCATTGGACCACCGGTAATCATTAAGGTTGGCAGATCCACACTTGCTGCGCCCATTAACAATCCAGGCGGAGTTTTATCGCAGTTTCCAAGTAAGACCACACCATCTAATGGATGAGAACGAATTAACTCCTCTACCTCCATAGCCAACATGTTGCGATAAAGCATGGTGGTTGGTCTTTGCAGTGATTCACTAAGTGACATTGCTGGGAACTCAAGTGGAAAACCACCAGCTTCCCACACGCCGCGTTTTACCGCTTCGGCGACATCATTTAAAGATCCATTACATGGATTTAACTCTGACCATGTGTTTGCAATTCCAATTACTGGCCTGCCATCAAAAACATCTGGGGCGTAACCTTGGTTACGAAGTCTTTCTCGGTGGATATATCCACCCTTATCTTTAAGTCCAAACCAATACTGGCTGCGGCGTTCAAACTTCTCTTCGCTCACACTGACCCTTCAAAACCTGTCGAACTCTCAAATAATGAGAAATTTCCTATGTTAAGGTTTTCGTATTCTAGTTCATTAGCAAGAAAACTTCACCTCAATAGAAATGTGAGAATAATGAGAATCGCCCGCTTAGGTCAGTTAAACCAGGAGAAGCCAGCCGTAATGATCTCAGATACTGAGGCGGTATTTGTTGATGATCTAGTTTCAGATTTTAATAGAGTTGAATTAGAAAATGGCGCTATCGCCAAGTTAGCAAAAGCTGATCTAACAAATCGTAAAAAGGTTTCGATTTCAGATTTTCGAATTGGCTCTCCAGTTGCAAGACCAACAAAAGTTATCTGTGTGGGTTTAAATTATGCAAAACATGCAGTTGAGTCTGGCATGACCCCACCGCCTGAGCCGGTGATATTTATGAAAGCCCCAGATACTGTAATTGGACCAAATGATGATGTTGTAGTGCCACCAAACTCAACTAAAACTGATTACGAGGTTGAGCTATGTGTTGTAATTGGTAAAAATGCACTTTATTTGAAATCACCAGAAGAGGCTGCTGAATACATTTTAGGTTACACAATCTCACAAGATGTGTCAGAGCGACACTGGCAGGTAGAACGTAGTGGTCAATGGGTAAAGGGAAAATCCTTCCCATCCTTTAATCCAATGGGTCCATGGATTGTTACTGCTGATGAGTTGAAAAGTAAAAACTTAGATCCAAACAATTTGTCTCTTACTTGCACCATTGATGGCGAGGTAAGACAGAACTCCAGAACAAATGATTTGATCTTTGGAATAAATCACTGTGTTTGGTACATCTCTCAATTCATGGAGTTAAAGGCTGGAGATGTTATTAACACCGGAACACCAGAGGGTGTTGGTATGGGCTTTAAGCCAGAGAAGTACCTAAAAGGTGGCGAAAGTATTGTTACTACAATTGAAGGAATTGGCAGTATTAAAAATAAGGTAGTTAATTACAAGTAATTAGCTAATCGCCTTATTGCTTCTAACTCCATTAATTATTCGCTCAATTCCATAGGGGTTAGAGTTTTGTAACTCTGCTGGCA
Organism: actinobacterium SCGC AAA027-J17; assembly: GCA_000383815.1. Lineage (GTDB taxonomy): Bacteria > Actinomycetota > Actinomycetes > Nanopelagicales > Nanopelagicaceae > Nanopelagicus. The sequence continues at coordinate 38,998 of KB912809.1, read as the reverse complement.
GCTGATTATCTGGAAAGCTTTGATAAACCACTGGTCTAACAAATCGAAATAGCGAATCTAAGCCAACCGATGTGGTGTGTGAAGATGAGGCTGGCCATTGGCCACCATGATTTTGGGCGGCGGTAACTGAGACAGAGGTTGGAAATCCATTCCAAATCAACCGTCCAGCTTTTTGAGTTAGCGCGGCTACTAAATCCTTAACATTATCTGCAGCAGTTGCATGAAGAGCTGAGGCTAATTGGCCACTCATACTCTTTGCGATCGATAAGTATTGATCAAATGGGGCTCTGATGATTACTGAGGTTGGGCCAAAGTGCTCCTCTAGTAAGTCATCATGATTTTTAACATCAGCCCAGTCCACTACAAAAATTGTTGGTGTCACGCCAAATCCATCAGGATTAGTAGTGCCGGTTAAGAGCTTAACTCCATTAGCTTTACTGATTGAAGAAATTGCATCAATAAATCTGGTTGCAATTCCTTTATTTAGTAGCGGTCCGACTTTTTGATCTGCAATATAACTTTGCACACTTGCAATGAATTTATCTCCAGCACCATCATTTGGCACAACCATAATTCCTGGTTTGGTGCAAAACTGACCAGATCCAAGTAGAGCTGAATCCATTGCAGCCTTTGCTAACTCCTCTGACTTTTCTGCTAACACTGCTGGGGTAAAGAAAACTGGATTTAATGAACCCATTTCAGCATAAACTGGGATAGGAACTTGCCTTTCTTGAGCTAACTTAATTAATAATTTTCCAACCATGCCAGATCCAGTAAAACCAATTGCCGTAACCTCTGGTGCCTTAGCTAGCCAGTGCGTAATCTCTGGATTTACTCCTTGTACTAATGTAAATATCTCTTTTGGTAAACCTTGTTCTGTAATTGCTTTGACTACTGCCTGATAAACCATTTCACAGGTATTTGGATGAGATGGATGCGCCTTAACTACCACCGGACATCCAGCTGCCAGTGCTGATGCAGAATCTCCGCCAGCAACTGAGAATGCAAGTGGAAAATTTGAGGCTGCAAAAATAGAAACTACACCCAGTGGTTGCTGAGACTTGCGAAGATCAGGTCTTGCTACCGGTAGAAAATTTGGATCTGCCAGATCAATAATTGGCAATAGGTGGCCACCAGTTTTTACTAATTCAGCAAAGGCGCGGATTTGGATAACGGTGCGCATTACCTCACCTGTAACTCTGGCTATTGGTAGCGCTGTCTCTTGATTTGAAATATCAGCAAGTTTTTCCTTTTGAGATTCAATTGAATCAGCAATAGCATTTAAAAGCGCAGCTCTTTGAGTTGGCGTAGTGGCCGCAAATTTTTCCTTTACCTTATGTGCTGCAGCCATCGCAGCTGAAACCTCTTCAAAGTTGTTCTCGGCAATTGGCCCTCCGACCGCTTGACCAGTTGCTGGATTTACCGCTGTAAATGTTTTGCTCATTTGAGAACTATAACTAGAAAATTCAAAATACTAATATTTCCTGCTTAGATTTCTCAATATCTAGGAGCGTTCCTAGTTCTTTCTACCTTTGGTTTTCTTAGATTTCGTTTGCTCCAACAAATATTGTGCCAGTGCCTTCGCCCAGATTGATCATGCTCTAACCAAGCTACGGTATGAGGAGTTGCCATTGGAATTACCTGATCACATCCTGGACATCGATATGGCTTGTTAGATGATGAGCCACTAATTTTTCGAACCACATAAAGTCCATCATCATGCTCTTCAATTGATTCATTAGATGTAGCTAATTCCTGCTCTTCATCGTGGGCAATATCTCCCCTGCCCTTACGCTTTGGCTTTGTTTTACGTGGACTCACAGGATTATTCTCCCGAATAAATTGATTGTTTATTACCAATTAAGGCAAGATGTCGGTATGAGCAGCACCGCAGCAATTCAGGTCCAAGGACTGGTTAAGAGGTATGGCACAAAAACTGCGGTCGATGGCATAGATCTAACTGTTGAAAGTGGTGAAATTTTTGCACTACTTGGACCTAACGGTGCTGGTAAGACCACCACTGTGGAAATTCTTGAAGGATATCGAACTGCAACAGCAGGACAGGTAAAGGTATTGGGCTTTAACCCTGCGACTAAGGGAAGTGCCGGACAAAAATGGCGTAATCAAATTGGAATTGTCTTGCAATCCACCTCTGATGCAGCTGATCTTTCAGTCTTTGAAACTATTTCCCACTATGCAAATTATTATGACAACCCAAGAAATGTTGACCAGGTAATTGATGAGGTAGGACTTCGAGAAAAAATCGATGCTAAAGCTCGGGAACTCTCAGGTGGTCAGCGCCGCAGATTAGATGTTGCACTTGGAATTATTGGATCTCCGCAACTGCTATTTCTAGATGAACCAACAACTGGATTTGATCCAGAAGCTAGAAGATCTTTCTGGGAGCTAATTACAACATTAAAGGCAGAGGGTAAAACTATTTTGCTAACTACTCATTACTTAGATGAGGCTCAAGCCTTAGCAGACCGAGTTGGCGTCATAAACAATGGCAAAATTATTGAGATCGCAACACCTCAAACATTGGGTGGTCGAAACAACGCACCAGCAAAGGTGACCTGGCTTGAAAACGGTGTAACTAATCAAATTCTCACAAAGGATCCAACTACTGAGGTGCTTAAACTCAGTCAGCGGTTTGGTGGATCAGTGCCAGAGCTAGAGGTATCAAGACCAAATTTAGAGGAAATTTATTTAAAGATGATTGGTGAGCTTCGATGAATACTCTCCTTGAAACCCTTCGAATTGGTGGGCTGCGAAGCAGAATTGAACTTAAGCAATTCATGCGCCAGCGCGAGTCAGTAGTTTTTACATTATTTTTTCCAGTTATCTTGTTATTTATCTTTGGCACAGTCTTTAAGGACACTATTGCACCAGGTGTCACATTTAGTCAGTATTTTGTTGCCGGCATGATCGCTTCCGGTTTGGTCAACACCGGTTTTCAACAGTTAGCAATAACAATTCCGATGGAGCGAGATGATGGAACATTAAAGCGATTACGCGGAACACCAATGTCAGTTTCCTCTTATTTTATTGGCAAAGCCTTGTTGGTGACATTCTTAATGATTATTCAAACCGCACTACTTCTATTTTTTGGAGCTATCGTCTTTGATTTAAATCTGCCATCTGATCCCCTTCTTTGGTGGAACTTCACCTGGCTAGTTCTATTAGGAAGTGCCTGCTCAACTGTATTAGGAATAGCTTTCTCGGTAGTGCCGAAAAGTGGGCGCGGAGCCTCAGCAGTGGTCTCGCCAATAGTGATTATTCTGCAATTTTTCAGTGGCGTATTTTTTGTCTTTACCTCCTTGCCGTCTTTCATGCAGCAGCTTGCGGCAATATTTCCATTGAAATGGTTGACCCAAGGAATGCGATCGGTGTTTTTACCTGATGACTTTGCAACCCAAGAGGTAGCAGGTACTTGGGAATTAGGAAAAACTGCATTAGTTTTATTGATCTGGCTAGTTCTTGGCTTAATCTTTGCGATAAAGAAATTTAAATGGAGCAGAGAATAAAGATTAAATTGGTAATTGCACTCTTTACCTCAATTGCCCTCTTTGCCTCCTCTTCATATGCTGCTACTCCCTCACCAAAAGCTAGCTCTAAGAACAGTGCCAAGCCGGTGGCCTCAAAATCTGCTACGCCAAAAGCTGCTACTGCATCAACTAGTAAAAAACCTAGTAAGAAGCCAACCAAGAAGCCGGTAAAAAAGAAGGTAAAGAAAACTGCTACGCCGATTCCATCACCATCACCAGTTTGGCCACCAGTTAAATTCACTTCAAATAAAGGTATTTACGCAAAGATTCCAACAAGTAAAGAGTTGCTTGGATTGGTCTCAGCTAAAGCTGGATTGGCTGAGATGGTTAAAAAATGTGAGTCTTATGCATGTGGAGCGGTTATTGTGGCAGCAGATTATCGCTGTATGTGGTGGGAGATTAAATCTACTGTTTATGGCATAGACCCAGCTGATGCAGGTAAGAAGATTGCACTTGGAAAACTTCGGACTCTTTATGGTCCGCTATCTCCAAAAACATATGCAAATATCATTTTATTAAGTGAAGAGCCACTTTATGGGCCTTCAGTTACAGACCCAAGCACTGGAGAGCAAATACAGGGACCACCAAGAACTGGTGTAGTAGTTGGAGGAATCTCAGCTATCTGTCATAAATCTGGTACAAATGAGAAAATTCCAGCAAATATTTATACTCCACTACGTTAGTTGCCGAAAAGGATAAAAAGTGCTCGGTGGAATAAATAACAGTCTCTTCTTAATTTCACTCTCTGGCTTTCTAGTTGTTGCAGTAATGATTGTGATTTTAAAATGGGCATTTTCAGGTAACAAGTCGGTGATCGAGCGGGAAAAGAGAATTGGTAATGAAGATGAGTACGGACTCCTTAAGGTTGCCCACTCTCCAAAAAATCATATTGAGGGTGAGATGCTTCGACAAAAACTGTTATCAGTTGGTATTAAAGCGACTTTATCTCAAACGAAGAATGGTCCAAAAATATTGGTTTTTGAGAAAGACTTAAAGATTGCAAAGGCAACTTTAAACTCTTAGCGATTTGCCCCTGGTACCCAAAGTTGATCGCCAACATCTTTGTTGACATATCTAGCCAGTACAAACAACAGGTCGGAAAGACGATTTAAGTATTTTGCTGTGATTGGATTTACGCCACCACCAAATGCGTGAATTGCATGCCAAGTTGTTCGCTCTGCTCTTCGAGTTACAGTTCTTGCAACATGCATAAGTGCAGCAGCTGGTGTTCCTGAAGGCAGTACAAAGGATCTAAGCGGTTGCAGACTCTCGTTGTACTTATCAATTTGTTGTTCAAGATATTCAATTTGTGAATCTAAAACTCTAAGTGGCTCTGAAGCTGGATTATCAACTACAGGAGTACAAAGATCTGCGCCAACATCAAATAAATCATTTTGAATTCGAACTAGCAACTTCTTGATATCAGCATCTTTGATATCTCCCATTGCCAATACAACTCCGATTGATGAGTTCGCTTCATCCACGGTGGCATATGCCTCAAGCCTGGGATCATTTTTTGAGGTTCGGCTCATATCCCCAAGTGAGGTTGTGCCGTCATCGCCAGTTTTTGTGTAGATACGGGTTAAGTTGACCATGAGTGCACCCTACCTTAAGCAATTACAATGGGGAATTATGGAACGGTTGCGGGTAGTTGGGGGTGCCAGATTAGCCGGCACAGTTCGCGTTTCTGGAGCAAAAAACTCAGCTCTTAAGTTAATGGCCGCCACATTATTAGCACCTGGTAAATCAACAATCACAAATCTGCCAGAGATTGCTGATGTTGAGTATATGGCGGAGTTGTTAACCAGATTAGGTTGCTCAGTTGAAGTTAATCACCAATCAAGCCAAGTTGTAATTGATGTGCCACAAAAATTAGGTCACCGTGCTGATTACGACATGGTTCGAAAGATGCGAGCCTCTATAAATGTACTAGGTCCGCTAATTGCCAGAGAGTTGATTGCTGAGGTTGCACTCCCTGGTGGAGATGCAATTGGATCTCGTGGTCTTGATTTTCATATAAATGGTTTAACTGAGATGGGTGCGCAAGTAACCTCCGAACATGGCTTTGTCATTGCTAAAGCAAGTAATGGTTTAACCGGTGCGCATATAACTCTTGAATTTCCAAGTGTTGGCGCCACTGAAAACATTATGACCGCTGCCACCTTGGCAAAAGGTAAGACGGTAATTGATAACGCTGCCCGAGAGCCTGATGTAGTTGACCTTGGTGAGTTTTTAATTGCAATGGGTGCAAAAATTTCTGGACTTGGCTCTCACACAATCACAATTGAAGGAGTCAAGAAATTAACGCCAACAAATCATGCAACCTTGGCTGATCGAATTGTCTCTGGTACTTGGGCATTTGCTGCTGCCATGACCAAGGGAGATATCACAATTGAAAATGGCAGAGCTGATCACCTAGAGCTGCCACTTGATAAATTAGTTGAGGCTGGCGCTGTTGTTACCACTACTAAAAATGGTTTTAGAGTGAAGATGGATAAACGACCTACTGCAGTTGATGTTGCAACACTTCCCTATCCAGGTTTTCCAACTGATTTGCAGCCGATGGTAATCACCTTGAACTCGATTGCAGATGGCACTTCTATTGTTACCGAAAATGTATTTGAAGGCAGATTTATGTTTGTAAATGAATTGCTACGGCTAGGTGCCAAGATTCAAGTTGATGGTCACCACGCAGCAATTACTGGTATTAATCAATTATCTGCTGCACCAGTTGCTGCAACTGACATTCGGGCTGGAGCTGGCTTAGTTTTGGCAGCTCTAGTAAGTGATGGCGTTACTATTATTGAGGATGCCTTTCATATCGATCGAGGGTATCCAGATTTTCCTACTCAACTACAATCGTTAGGTGCAGATGTCAGCAGAGTTTAATTTTCCAGATCGAAACCTTGCCCTTGAATTGGTAAGAGTTACTGAAACCGCAGCCTTAGCAGCCTCAACCTGGGTAGGCAGAGGCGATAAGGATGCTGCCGATGGCGCAGCGGTTGCTGCGATGCGCAAGATGATTAACACCGTTGATATGTCAGGTGTAATAGTTATTGGTGAGGGTGAAAAAGATAATGCACCGATGCTTCACAATGGTGAAGAGGTTGGTAATGGCAGTGGCCCAGTATGTGATGTTGCAGTTGACCCAATTGATGGCACCACCCTTACCTCAAATGGTTTAAATGGTGCGGTAAGTGTTATCGCGTTAGCACCTCGTGGCACGATGTTTGATCCAAAGGGTGCTTTTTATATGAACAAAATTGTTACCGGCCCTGAAGCAGCGTCAGTAGTTGATATCACCGCTCCTGCTGGTGAAAATGTGCGCAGGGTTGCAAAAGCAAAAGGCGTAGATGTCTCTGACATTACAGTAATCGTTTTGGATAGACCAAGACATGCTCAGTTACTTAAAGAGTTACGTGCTGCAGGTGCGCGAATTAGATTAATTCGAGATGGTGATGTGGCAGCTGCAATTGAAACAGCACGAATTGGAACTGGAATAGATATTTTGATGGGAATTGGTGGCACACCTGAAGGGGTTGTAACTGCTGCAGCAATGCGAGCTTTAGGGGGCGTAATTCAAGGACAGTTAATGCCACAAAGTGATAGCGAGAAAGCATCTGCAAAGGATGCTGGGCATGATCTATCTAAGATTTATTCAACCAATGATTTAGTTGCCTCAGATGATGTTTTCTTCTCCGCAACTGGAATTACAGATGGTGAGTTGTTAAGAGGTGTTCGCCACACAGCATTTGGTGCGATTTCACATTCATTAGTTGTGCGAGGTCGTTCAAAAACGGTAAGAATTATTGAAACTGAGCACCGCTAAAGCTAATTTGTAACTACCTGAGCCTCACCCAAGATTGAAACTCGATCATTTGAAACTGAAATAAATCCACCGTTAATAATAAAATCATTTACCGAACCATCAGTAGATTTAATTGAGACGGTGCCATCGGCAAGTACCCCAAGAAGTGGTGCGTGTCCTGGCAAAACACCAAGATCTCCTTCAAGTGTGCGGGCAGTAACCATCTTTGCCTCACCACTCCACACCCGCTTCTCTGGGGTAACTACCTCAACTTTTAACATGAGTTAGGACTTAGCCAACTCTGCCGCTTTGCGCTCAACATCATCAAGACCACCGCACATAAAGAATGCTTGCTCAGGTACATGGTCATACTTACCATCAGCAAGGGCTTCAAATGCTGCGATTGTTTCAGTTAGCGGCACAAATGAACCATCTAGACCAGTAAAGACCTTGGCTACGAAGGTATTTTGTGACAAGAATCTTTGTATACGACGAGCTCTTCCTACCAGGATTCGATCCTCTTCAGATAGTTCATCAATACCCAAGATTGCAATAATGTCTTGCAAATCTTTGTAACGCTGCAAGATTTGCTTGATTCGGTTTGCAACTTTGAAATGGTGCTCGCCAATATAACGAGGATCCAAAATTCGAGAGGTTGAATCAAGTGGATCAACCGCAGGATAAATACCAAGCTCAGAGATCGGACGAGACAACACAGTTGTTGCATCCAAGTGAGCGAAGGTTGTGTGCGGTGCTGGATCGGTGATGTCATCTGCTGGAACATAAATCGCCTGCATCGAGGTAATTGAGTGACCACGAGTTGAGGTAATTCGCTCCTGCAACTGACCCATCTCATCTGCCAGTGTTGGTTGGTAACCAACTGCAGATGGCATACGACCAAGAAGTGTTGAAACTTCAGAGCCTGCTTGAGTAAAGCGGAAGATGTTGTCAATAAATAACAACACATCCTGCTTCTGCACATCACGGAAGTACTCAGCCATGGTTAGCGCAGAAAGTGCTACCCGTAGACGCGTTCCAGGTGGCTCATCCATTTGTCCGAAGACCAATGCGGTTTTGTTAATAACTCCAGTTTCAGTCATTTCCAGGAATAAGTCATTACCTTCACGAGTACGCTCACCGACTCCTGCGAACACAGAAACACCACCAAAGTTTTCTGCTACGCGATAAATCATCTCTTGGATAAGCACAGTCTTACCAACACCTGCACCACCAAATAATCCAATCTTTCCACCCTTTACATAAGGAGTAAGAAGATCAATAACTTTAATTCCAGTTTCAAACATCTCAGTCTTTGATTCAAGTTGATCAAATGCTGGTGCGGTTCGGTGGATTGGCCATCGCTCTTTGATATCTAGTGAAGCAGTTGGCACATCTAGTGATTCACCCAAGGTGTTAAATACATGTCCCTTAGTTACATCTCCAACTGGAACTGAGATCGCACTTCCAGTGTCGGTAACTGTTGAACCACGAACCATGCCGTCAGTTGGTTGCATAGAGATGGCGCGGACTAAGTTGTCGCCAATGTGTTGGGCGACCTCAAGAGTTAACTTCTTAGTCTCACCCCCCAATGTGACATCAATATTTAGTGCGTTAAAGATGGCCGGCATCGCATCGGCTGGAAATTCAATATCCACTACCGGTCCAATTACACGGGCAACTCTTCCAGTTGCTGTTTTGACTGACATTATTCGCTCCCTGCGCTAGCTGAGGCGAGCGCATCTGCGCCGCCTACGATTTCACTGATCTCTTGGGTAATTTCGGCCTGACGAGCCGCGTTTGCAAGTCGAGTTAACGACTTAATTAATTCATCAGCATTGTCAGTTGCTGACTTCATAGCGCGACGCCTTGCTGCATGCTCACTAGCTGCAGATTGAAGCATCGCGTTAAATACTCGAGCCTGAATATAGCGAGGTAGTAATGCATTAAGCACCTCACCAGCATTAGGTTCGAATTCATACATCGGCAAGATAACTGCCGGTCCTGTTGACTCCACAACCTCAAGCGGCAACATTCGCTTGGCATCTGGAGTTTGAGTAATCATTGATTTAAATTGAGTGTAAATAATGTGCAGTTCATCAACACCATTTAGATCTACCTGGGCATCTGCAATAAATGCTGCAATTAATGCATCTGAAACCTCACGGGCGTGGGCGTAGGTTGGATTATCTGAGAAACCACTCCAAGAGGCTGTGATTTTTCGATTTCTAAACTTATAGAAATTAATTCCCTTTCGCCCTACTAAATAGGTATTCACCTCAAGTCCTCTAGATTTTAATAGCGCTACTAATTGATCACCCTCTTTAATCGCTGCATTTGAGTACGCACCTGCCATGCCTCGATCTGCAGTAATAATCAATACCGCAGCTCGTTTTGGATTAGCCGAGGCGGTGGTAAGTGGGTGATTAGTAGTAGATAAAGAGGCAACAGCTGAGACTGCCCGGGTTAACTCGTTGGCATAAGGAGATGAGGCAGCAACTTTTTGTTGCGCCTTAACAATACGAGAGGCTGAAATTAGCTCCATCGCTTTGGTTATCTTCTTAGTCGCCTTTACCGACCGCATACGGCGTCGGTAAATACGAAGTTGGGCACCCATTTTTCTTAGCTCTCTTTTCTTATCGCTTTATCGCCGGAACTTGACGAGTAATTTGCTCATTATCCACACCATCTAATGCATCAGCTTTCTTTTCATTTACCTCTGCTGCCACCGATGATTTGAATTGGGTTTTGAAGGTAGTAATCGCCTCTTCCAAAGATTTAACAGTTTCATCTGTTAACTCTTTAGTTTGAGCAATCACATCAAAGATTTGTTTACGCTCTCTGGCAATGAAATCTAAGAACTCAGTTTCAAATCGGCGGATATCTACCACTGGAATTGAATCCATCTTGCCGGTAGTTCCTGCCCAAATTGAAGCTACTTGGCGCTCAACTGAGAATGGTGAGTATTGACCCTGCTTTAGTAACTCAACCATGCGAGCACCGCGCTCTAACTGTGCCTTTGATGCCGCATCAAGATCTGAACCAAAAGCTGCGAAAGCTTCTAATTCACGATACTGAGCAAGATCTAGACGAAGACGACCGGCAATCTTTTTAATCGCCTTAGTTTGCGCAGATCCACCAACACGAGATACGGAAATACCAACGTTAATCGCCGGACGAACACCTGCGTTAAACAAATCAGTCTCTAAGAAGCACTGACCATCGGTAATAGAGATAACGTTGGTAGGAATGAAGGCGGAAACATCATTTCCCTTAGTTTCGATGATTGGCAGGCCGGTCATTGAGCCGCCACCTAATTCATCAGATAACTTGGCACAACGCTCTAACAAACGAGAGTGTAAATAGAAAACATCTCCAGGATATGCCTCGCGACCCGGTGGGCGCCTTAGCAATAGCGAGACTGAACGATAAGCCTCTGCTTGTTTGGAGAGATCATCAAAAATGATCAGTACATGTTGGCCCTTATACATCCAGTGCTGACCAATTGATGAGCCGGTGTATGGGGCTAGATATTTAAATCCTGCTGGATCAGAGGCAGGGGCTGCCACAATTGTTGTGTACTCCATTGCTCCTGCTGCCTCTAGTGATCCCTTTACCGATGCAATTGTTGAACCCTTTTGTCCAATTGCAACATAAATACATTTAACCTGCTTCTTTGGATCCCCACTCTTCCAGTTATCCAATTGGTTAATAATTGTGTCAACTGCAATTGCAGTTTTACCAGTCTGGCGATCACCAATAATCAACTGACGTTGACCGCGGCCGATTGCAGTCATTGAGTCAATTGCTTTAATTCCAGTTTGCATTGGTTCTTTAACCGGTTGGCGTTGCACAACAGATGGTGCTTGAATTTCCAAGGCGCGATTAGCTTCAGCTTTGATCTCACCCTTGCCATCAATTGGTCGACCTAATGCGTCGACAACTCTTCCTAGGAAGCCATCACCAACTGGAACAGAGAGAATTTCTCCAGTCCGGCGAACAGTTGTTCCTTCTTCAATTCCGGTGAACTCACCCAAAATAACAACACCGATTTCACGAACATCTAAGTTCAGTGCTAGACCTAGTGTGCCGTTTTCAAACTTTAACAACTCATTGGTCATAGTTGATGGCAGGCCTTCAACTCGAGCAATGCCATCACCTGCCTGGGTGACACTACCGATTTCATCCTTTACGGCAGCTCCTGGTTTATATGCAGCGACATGTTTTGCCAGTGCATCCCGAATCTCTTCGGGGCGGATACTTACTTCGGCCATCTTTTTCTCTCTTCTCTCTTTAAATAACAGATGCTGTGGGCACCTGTTAAAACTAACTTACGAGCGCCCTGCCCGCTTCCGTCAAACGATTAACTATGGTGCCATCAATAACATCATCGGCATATCGCACTGAAATGCCACCTAAAACCTTTGGATCAATCTCAACATTTATATGAACATCTCTACCCATTTGCTTAGAAAGGGCTGCAACTAACTTGGTTAGCTGGGCATCGCTTAACTCAACCGCACTTTTAACATGAGCAACTAATCGATCTTTTCGTGCAGAAACATAATGTGAGTAAGCGGCTAATGTGGAATCAATACTTCTGCCCCTGCGAAGTGAAATTACTCGGCGCAGTAAGTTAAGTGTTGAGTTTGCATACTTACCTTTTACAACTGATTCAAGCAAGGAAATCTTTCCTTGATCAGTATCAGCTGAGGTATTTAATGCTTGGCGAAGCTCTGGGTTTGCTCGAAGCACTCTGGCAAAGTCAAACAATTGATTTTCAAGCCTCTCTAACTCGCCATTTTTATCTGCAGCAGCTGCCTCTGCTTCAACAGCTAAATTTTCAATAGCATCTGCAATCTCACCTGGGCTAGACCATCTAAGTGAGGCAGCTAAGGCAAGTAGTGATTGAGCTGGAGAACTTATATTTTTCCCAAATAAATTTGAGATTAGCTCCGCTTTTGCCGATGCATCACGGGAGTTGTCTGTCAGAGCACGTCTGACACCAATTGATGTGCTTAATACTGAAAGAATTGTAAACAAGTCTGTGGCAAAAACGGCTGCATCAGTAGCAGATTGTTTTTCAACAACCTGTGCCAATGATTTACGCAGAGTTAAAACTGATGCTCTGCTAGAGCCGCCCAATACCTTCATGGTTATTTACTCTTCTCCAGATCTGCAATAAAGCGATCAACTATCCGAGACTGACGAACCTGGTCATCTAATGCTTCTCCGACAATCTTTCCGGCTAGCTCAGTTGCAAGTGCACCAACCTCATTACGAAGTGAGGTAATTGCCTGTTGACGCTCAGCTTCAATCGCTGCAGTTGCTGCAGCAGAGATTCGAGTTGCTTCCTCAGTTGCTTTGGTACGCAGATCTTCAATAATCGCAGCACCTTGCACCCGCGCATCTTCACGTATTTTCTGTGCTTCGCCCTGTGCATCTTTGAGCTGCGAGGTATATTTCTGAAGGGCAATTTCTGCCTCTCGTTGTGCTTTTTCAGCACGCTCTATGCCACCAGCAATAGCATCAGTTCGCTCCGCAAATGCTTTTTCAAATAACGGAACTACCTTTGCGCGTAGAACTAAGAAAAGCAATGAGAAGGCTACAAAGCCAACAATTAATTCAGCGGTGTGCGGAATTAACGGGTTAGCAGCTTCACCTGCTGCCCAGTTGCTATATCTAGGTTGAAACATCTTCTATCAATCCTCGCGCTTATTAAAGTACGAAAGCTAGAACTAGACCGAATAGCGCAAGCGCTTCAGCTAGTGCGAAGCCTAGGAATGCGATCGGTTGCAGTACTGATCGTGCCTCAGGTTGGCGTGCTACACCGCTTATGTAAGCGGCGAAGATCATGCCTGTTGCGATTGCAGGTCCGATTGCAGATAGGCCATAACCGACCAGGTTGAGTGTGCCTTCCATATTCTTTTCCTTCTTTCTTAGTTAGGTGTTGCTTTGGTTTTTTCTAGTGTTCATCCGCCAACGCACCCGCAATATAGAGGGCAGTCAACAGAGTAAAGATATAGGCCTGTAGGCATTGAACCATAAATTCAAAAAACGTAAGTCCAATACCAAAGGCAAATGCGAAAGGTGAGACCAGTTTTAGGCCAATAACGCCTTGCAAAAGATGCTCACCACCGAGGATAAAAACCAGCAAAAGTAAGTGGCCGGCGAACATATTGGCAAATAGACGAAGAGATAAGGTCAGTGGGCGAACAATAAAATAAGTAGCAACCTCAATAGGGGTTAGCAATATGTACACCGGCTTTGGTACTCCAGGCATAAACATAATTTCTTTCAAATATGGCATGAGGCCTTTATGTTTAATCGCAACATAGTGAAAAATTACAAAGGTAAAGATGGCTAACACATACGGAAAACTGACCCTAGACATCGTCGGGAACTGCAAAAATGGAATGATGCCAAACAAATTATTAGTTAAGATGAACGTGAATAGTGTAAATAAATATGGAACAAAGCGCATAAACTCATGACCAATAACATCTCTTGCCAAATCATTTCTAACAAATCCATAAATTGATTCGCCGGCAAATTGAAGCTTCGATGGCACAATCAAGGCTTTTCTTGCTGAAACAATGAAAAAGGTTGAAATTAAAATTACTGAGAAAAATACTAAAAAGACTGGTTTTGTTGTAAATGGGTTGTCGCCGAATACTGGAGGTAAATTAAAGTCAGCGGTACTAGGTGGCTTAAAGCCTTCCTCCGCTGCTAATTGCACGCCCACTTAAATCTCCAAAAGTTAGTCGCAGTTCGGTTTAAACTTTTTTTAAAATTGCCTTAGTTTCATAGCCACTGGGGAGGAACGACTACGGGGGAAACCTTATTCGATGAGGCAGATTACTGGGAAATGAGCACAGGTAAAAATCGGTGTTTGTATAGAAATGTGACCCTAATCGCGCCCAAACCTCAGCCATACTAAGTAAATTGATGCGCCAGCACCGAGAAGCATCCCAGCCAATACTAAGTATGTGGTGCCCAACCAGCGATCTAGGCCCCATCCAATTCCGCCCCAAATAATAAGTCCAGATAGTAGATACCCCACAATTGACCAAAGGGCACTCTCTTCATTTTGAGAGTTACTAATATTTTCATTATCTGAATTTTTTCGGCTCACTGTAGATCCCCCTCTTTCTTAGGTAATGGCATCTGAAATCGTAGCTTGAGAAAGCTACGAATTTCACCAAACAACCATGCCATCGTAATCAAAATTGCACATATAGCAAAACTACCTCGATCAATGGTACTTCTGTCGCTATATCTCGTAACTAACAATAAAAAGGCACCCATGAATATTACTTTTGCAAAATATGAGAACATCGCAAGTGCCATGGTTGCCATTGGATCCAAATCTCTCGAAACTCTTGCCACCAATAGGTGAACACTAAAAAAAATGATTACAGTCACCGAAGCGAGTAATCCACCAAATAGACCCGGTTGACCATTTACAAACACCATAACTGTTGAGCTTAAGCCGGCAACTATCGAAGCAGGTAATACCGCTCCGCGCCAGAGTTGAGTATCACTCATTTCGTACCACACCTATCGTTGCACTTCGAATAATTTTTAAAGATAGCAAAAATATTGATACTCCTGCAATTATTGCAATCCAGAATGGAACAAATGCTGCAATTACTGTTGGGAATGCAAACATGGCAGTCCATAGGTAGAGCACAACCGTGGTGCGCTGCTGCGTTAATCCGTGTCGCATTATTCGATGGTGTAGGTGTTCACGATCTGCTGTAAATGGGGAACGACCAGCCTTCACTCGTCTTAATATCGCCATTGCAAAATCAAGTAATGGAATTGCAAGAATCGTAAATGGCAAGAGCAGTGGCAGTAGTGCTGAACCACCATTTTCTTCTGTAATAACTGAGGCATCAACCTGGCCAGTTAAAGTTATTGCCGATGCGCTAATCATCAATCCCAAGAACATCGCACCTGAATCACCCATAAAAATTTGTGCAGGGTGAAAATTATGGGGCAAAAAGCCTAGGCATAATCCAATAACTACTGCGGTAATCAAAGATGGTGCACCTGCTCGATTTAATCCATTAATAACTGCCAATAGGTAGGAGAAGGCAAAAAATGATGCCGCGCAAATCATCACAATTCCAGTTGCTAAACCATCTAAGCCATCGACAAAATTGATTGCATTGATTACCACCATTACAAACAAGATTGTAAGCAATTGGCCAATATTTGTTGGCAATGTGGTGATGCCATTGATTGGCAGCCAAAGAATTTGCACACCATAAATAAGTAATATTCCAGCAGCTAAAGCTTGTCCTGCAAACTTAGTAATTGGGTCTAAATCAAAACGATCATCCAACATTCCTAGGAAAAGAATAAAGGTGCCACTTAAGAAAATACCGGTAGCCTCGGTGCCAAATGATTTATGAACTAATGGCAGATAATTAACAATTACTAGTGTTAACGCCATCGCCAGCCACATAGCTAATCCACCCCAACGTGGCGTGGGTTGCAAATGAACATCTCTTGTTCTGATTGCCGTGACGGCGCCAGCTTTTACTGCTAAATCTTTAACTAATGGTGTGATCAAATATGTAATTACTGCCGCAAGTAATACTGTTACTAAATACTCACGCATCTGAGATTAAATTTAATTCTTTGGTTCTGGGTAAACTGGAAACTTAGCGGTTAATTGATGTACTTCAGACCTAATTGCTTTTGCTTTTGAATCATCATCGCCCTCTTTAATGGCTCTGGCAATAAAGGATGCAATCTGGCCCATCTCACTCTTTCCCATACCTTGGGTTGTTATCGCGGCTGTACCAACTCGGATACCACTGGTAACTGCTGGTGTCTCAGGATCAAATGGAATCGCATTTTTGTTTAGTGAAAGACCTGATCTGCCACATCTTTCATCAGCTACTTTTCCATTTACTTTTGTCGATCTGATATCGATTAGAGCTAGGTGAGTTTGTGTTCCGCCAGAGACTGCACGCATGCCCGCTGCTTCAAGGCCTCTTGCTAATTCCTGGCAATTTTCAATTACCTGTTTTGCATAATTCTGATACTCAACAGTTGCACACTCTTTAAGCGCAACAGCTTTTCCAGCCACCGCACTCATGATTGGACCACCTTGCATGCCTGGAAATATTGCCTTGTCGATAGCAGCTGCATGTTTTTCTTTACTCAAAATCATGCCGCCTCGTGGTCCTCGCAATACCTTGTGTGTTGTAAAGGAAACAACGTCGGCATAAGGAACTGGTGATGGAATCGCTTTACCGGCAACTAAGCCAATGAAGTGAGCGGCATCTACCCACATAATTGCTCCTACCTCATCGCATATTTGGCGAACTTTTTCAAAATCAATCAAGCTTGGATATGCGGTAGCGCCAGAGCAAATCATCTTTGGTTTGTGCTCAATGGCTAAATCTCGTAATTGATCGTAATCAATTAACTCATTATCTTGCCGCACGCCATATGAAACAACATTGAACCATTTACCAGAAAAGTTAACCTTCGAGCCATGGGTTAGATGACCACCATGTGGCAATGACATCGCCAATACTGTGTCACCAGGCTTTGTAAATGCCTGATACACCGCAACATTTGCACTAGCACCTGAGTGCGGTTGCAAATTTGCATGCTCGGCGCTAAATAACTTCTTTGCTCGCTCAATGCCAATTACTTCAACTTTATCAACCTCTTCGCAACCGCCGTAATATCGCTTGCCTGGGTAACCTTCGGCATATTTATTTGAAAGCGTGGAGCCCATAGTTGAAAGCACAGCAGCTGAGGTGAAATTCTCACTTGCAATAAGTTGGAGATCTTGACGCTGGCGAACTAATTCTGAAATTACAACCGCAGCGATCTCTGGGTCTTGTTTTTCTAGAGCATTAAAATCAGGCCCGTAGTACCTCTCAGATCTAGACATGTGGCAAGCCTAAAGGGTTGGAGCAGAAATAGTAGGAACGCTGGCTCTTAATTGTTCTACTGTGATTGCACCAACTCGCTGGAGTGTGATCTCATTCTCAGAGAACTCAACCCAGGTTGAGAGCGGACCGGCTGTTAATAGACCCTCATCAAAAATTGCTCCAATATCACTTTCATAAATTGCAAGTGTGGCTAAATCTAAAACTGTTGGTTTGCCAACCAATGCTGCCGAAGATGTTGCAAGTGGACCTGATTGTTCCAATATGGCCGAAATGAATTTACTATTTGGTGAACGCAGATTTACTTTACCTAACCTACGATCATCACCTAAATTCCAAGTTAATCCGGGTTGAGATTTTAGCGTTACTGAAAGTAAACCTGGCCAGAATTTATCTAGTAATCCTTCTTGTTGAAGTGTGAGTCCGGTTGCAACTCCCCGGGCCATATTCTTGTCTTTAATAAATACTTGTAATGTAATTCCAGCTGAGTTTCCGCGCAGTATATGAATTGCATTGACAGCATCCTTGTCAAAAGCATTTGCTAGGTAAACATAGCCATGCTCGCTAGCCGCAATAATCACCTCACCAGCTCTTAAGTATCTAAGTGCGCTCTCAACAGATTCATTAAATAAATCCCCGGTGGATTGGGTTAAATTGATTCGCTCAGCCATATTTATTCCTTATCGTTTGACTGCGCTAGTAAATCTATCTCTGCCAGTTAAATCAGCATGAGTTTGTGCGGGTAGAAAATCTTTAGTTAGCAAATTTCTAATCAACTCCGCTTGCTTTTCATGGTGTTCGGTTATGAAATAACCACCTGATTTTAACAATCTAGTGGCTGCCTCAATAAATTGCTTTGGAACAAGCATTCCATCTACTGGGCCGCCTCGCAATGCAATCTCTGGTTCAAAGTTGGCTACTTCAATTGGTAACTTCTCATCATTTGGTATGTATGGTGGATTTGCAACTACTACATCAGCTTTAACCTCTGGCAGCGCGCTCTGAACATCTTCAACTACTACTCTGATCGGCAGATCATATTTAGCAATATTTTTATTCAGCCACTGAGCAGCATCTGGTGACTTTTCAACCGCCACCATGCTCACCTTCAATCCTTTGATACTTGCCTCAGATGCAATTGCAATACTTATGGCACCAGAGCCTGCACCTAAATCAATAATGCTTTTTGCTTGATCTTTATCAGATTGTGAATTTAGGTAACCGATCACGCGATCAACAATAAGTTCAGTTTCAGGTCGAGGAATTAAGACACCTTCGCCCACCTCAAGTTCTAAGTATCTAAATGCTGCATTGCCAGTTATGTATTGAACCGGCCTGCCCATAAGTCGCTGTTTGATTAATTCGTTAAATTCAGTTGCTATTTTTTCTTGTTCAATCTCATTAAGTTCGATTGCCTGGCTATGAATTTGCTTTCTAGAAACTCCAAGTAGGTGAGCAAGCAACAACTCTGCATCTACTATCGGTATTTTGTTTTTTTCAAATTGTGAGAACGCTGCTCTTAGCAGCTCTTTCATGAGTTACCTGCTGATAGCTTTGCAGTGCGATCTGCATCAATTAAAGATTGAATTACTGCTTCTAAATCTCCGTTCATTACTGAATCTAAGTTATTTGCTTTGTAATTAACTCGGTGATCACTTAATCGATTCTCTGGAAAGTTATAGGTTCTAATGCGCTCACTTCGATCAACAGTTCTAACTTGGTTCTTCCGCTCTGCCGATGCAATCCGCTCTGCCTCTTCCTGGGCTGCTGCCAACATACGGGCTCGTAAAATACGAAGGGCAGACTCTTTATTTTGTAGCTGGCTCTTTTCATTCTGACAAGAGACCACAATTCCAGTTGGAATATGTGTAATACGAACAGCGGAGTCGGTGGTATTTACGCTTTGCCCGCCAGGACCAGATGAGCGATATACATCGATTCGAAGATCATTCATATTTATATCAACATCAATCTCTTCCGCTTCAGGCAAAATCAAAACTCCAGCAGCTGAGGTATGGATTCGACCTTGTGATTCAGTCTCTGGTACTCGTTGCACACGATGCACGCCACCTTCAAATTTTAATTTCGCATAAGGAGTTTGCCCTGGCTTTGCTACTCCTTTGGACTTAATGGCAACTGACATATCTTTGTATCCACCCATATCACTTGGGGTGGTATCAATTACTTCAATCTTCCAACCCTGTTTTTCGGCAAATCTTGAGTACATTCGAAATAGATCACCAGCAAAGATTGCAGACTCATCTCCACCAGCACCTGCCTTGATCTCCATAATTACATCACGATCATCATTTGGATCTCGAGGTAGTAATAACTCCTCTAAAAGCGCTGCTGCTTCATCTTTGGTTTTCTCTAATGCAGTAATTTCAGATGCAAAACTTGGATCAGCCTCTGCTAACTCTTTGCCAGCATTTAAATCCTCTTCAGATAATTTATATGCCCGATAGCCAGCAATAACTGGACCAAGTTGGGCATATCTTTTACCCAGCGCTCGTGCCTTATTTTGATCAGCATGAATAGAGGGATCGGCCATTTGTGCTTCAAGTGATTCATACTCAGCTAATAACTCATTAACTTTGGCAAACCGTTCCATCTATTCCCCCTTTCAAAAATAATAAGTTAGAAATTAAAAAGAGAGCGCACCACATCTTTCGATGTTTAGGTGCGCTCTCTTAACTAAAACTACTTAGTGCCGCTCTTGTCAGCCTTTCCGAAACGCTCTTGAAATTTAGCTACGCGACCGCCGGTATCAAGAATTCTCTGCTTGCCGGTGTAAAACGGATGGCATACAGAACAAACTTCAACATAAATTGAGCCGTTCTCTTTGGTGCTACGGGTAGTGAAAACTTCACCGCAACCACAAGTTACCTTGGTCTCGACATACTGTGGATGAATCTCGTTCTTCATATTTCTCCTTGATTATTACTGGATCAAATATTCTTTTTTGAGAACATCTGTGAACCAGTAGGACTAGTGAAGTACTAGAGGGGTAAAGAATAACTGTTGGGGCAAGGCAGTCAAAATTTAGGCACTAATTAAGCCTAATCACTCTCCTGCTTGCTAGCTCCATTACCAGTGGGCATATCGCCACCGGTTGTGGTCTTTTGAATCTGAAGTAGGAACTCAACATTTGATTTAGTTCCCTTCATCTTCTCAAGAAGTAACTCAAGTGCTTGTTGTGGTTCAAGCGCATGTAGAACTCGACGAAGTCGCCAAACAATGCTCAACTCTTCAGTTCCCATAAGAATTTCTTCTTTACGAGTTCCAGATGCAACAACATCAACCGCTGGGAAAATTCGCTTATCAGCAAACTTACGGTTAAGAATAAGCTCCATATTTCCAGTTCCTTTAAACTCTTCGAAGATAACTTCATCCATCTTTGATCCGGTATCAACCAAAGCAGTTGCCAAAATAGTTAGTGAGCCACCGTTTTCAATATTACGGGCAGCACCAAAAAACTTCTTTGGTGGATAAAGCGCAGCAGAATCAACACCACCGGAAAGAATTCGTCCTGAGGCTGGCGCTGCGATGTTATATGCACGACCTAGTCGAGTAATTGAATCTAGTAAAACAACTACATCATGACCTAACTCCACTAATCTTTTAGCACGCTCAATAGCAAGCTCAGCAACTGTGGTGTGATCATCGGCTGGACGATCAAATGTTGAGGCAATTACCTCACCCTTTACAGAGCGCTGCATATCAGTAACCTCTTCAGGGCGCTCATCAACTAAGACAACCATTAAGTGACACTCTGGATTATTTGTGGTGATGGCATTTGCAATTGCTTGAAGAACCATAGTTTTTCCAGCCTTAGGTGGTGAAACAATTAATCCACGTTGACCTTTACCAATTGGTGAGATCAAATCGATAATTCTGGTGGTTAAAACATTTGGTTCAGTCTCTAAGCGCAATCTCTCTTGCGGATAAAGTGGCACTAACTTTGAAAACTCAACTCGCTCTTTAGCATTTTCAGGTTCAACACTATTTACAGTTTCTACTCTGACAAGGGCATTAAATTTTTCTCGGCGTTCACCTTCTTTAGGCTCACGAACAGATCCAGTAATTACATCACCCTTACGCAGGCCATATTTTCTTACCTGTTGTAGTGAGACATAAACATCATTAGGTGATGGTAAATATCCACCAGTTCTAATAAATGCAAAGCTATCTAAAATATCTAGCAAGCCTCCAACTGGTAGCAATACATCATCTGGTCCAACAACAATTTCACGCTCTTCGCGCTGTCCTCGGTCACGGTTGCGATCTCGATTACGGTCACGTCCTCGATCTCGTCGATTGTTATCTCGGTTACCAAATCTACGATTGTTATCTCCTCGGTCAGAGTCGCCGTAGCCACCTGAAGAGTTGTTATTTGAATTGTTAGGTGAGCTGTCTTGGCTAGATTCGTTATCTTCTGCCTCAGTATTGTTATTTCTATTGTTTCGATTGTTCTGTCGTTCCATACGACGAGCCTCTCGTTCATTTTTAGCGGCTTCGCGATTCGCGGCCTGCAGATCGCCAATAGATTGGACTAGCTCTGCTTTTTTAAGTGTGGCGGCATTTTCAATTCCTAGTTGACCAGCAACCTTTTTAAGATCACCAAGCGCCATATCCACTAACTCAACCGCATCTGCGCGATTGGTTGATTTTTTCTCTGCCATTTATATACTGCCATTCTTTCTTTTTATTATTTTTGCTACACGTATGAGGGTAATCCCGCGAAAAAAGTTTTTTTATTTTGGGATTTTTATATCTTATGTATCTGTCGCACTTTCCGACAGGCGTAAATCTACCACACCCTAGATATATAGGGAAAACCCGCTACTGAACCCCTGTTTTTGCAATAGCTAACTTCATCGCGGTAAACCCTGGGGCAACTGATTGCAGTTGATCAATCTCATCCTCAGCACCTGAGTAGAGAACCATGACCGATGGTCCTGCTCCTGATACCACCGCAGCTAAACCAGCACCTCTTAACTTCTGCATCAAGGCAATCGTCTTTGGCATTGCTTGCTCTCGATACCTTTGATGCAATGCATCTTCTGTGGCAGTAAATAATAGATCTGGTCGCTCAGCAAGTGCGTGGACTAGTAATGCTGATCTAGATGAGTTTAAAACCGCATCTTGATGCGGGATAGTTTCAGGTAATAATTTACGTGCCTTCGCAGTTGATAATTGATTTTCCGGGACAAGTAGTAAAGCTTTAATTCGATCATCAACTTTAAGACTTACCGCACGGCCAATACTATTTTTAGATCCATCCTTACCAACTTTTGATTCAAGCCAAGCAATAGTTGCTCCGCCATAAAATGCCGCAGCCACATTATCTGGGTGACCTTCAAGTTCAGTTGCCAAGGTAATTAACTCTTCATCACTCATATATTGCTCACCTGTTAAAACAAGAGATCTTGCAAGTGCTAAGCCACCAACAATTGCACTAGCTGATGAGCCAAGTCCTCTGCCATGTGGGATCACATTTAATGCTCTAAGGGCAATTCCTCTTGGCTTGGCGCCCATATGCTCAAAGCCACGCATCATTGATTTTATGACAAGATTTTTTGAATCCTTCTTTACCTGGTCAGCTCCCTCACCAGTTACATCAACATCAAAGGTTTCATCATCTAAAACTTGGGCGGCATATCTATCACGAATCTCTAAAGCCAAGCCAAAGAAGTCAAAGCCAGGTCCAATATTTGCACTACTTGCTGGCACGCTAACTTGGGCCATTGTGGCTTTGAAAGTAATGCCACTTGAATTACGTTTAGCTGCCATTACTTAAGTCCAATTGCTTTTGCTGCTCGCTTAACATCAACTGGGATAACAATTGGTTTTCTTGATGAATTTAACACCCACTGCACATCCTTTAATCCGTTTCCAGTTACCGTCACAACAATTGTTTTACCCTTTGGCAATTTTTTCTGAGCCTTAAGTTTAATCAGACCAGCAATACCGGCAGCACTTGATGGCTCAACAAATACGCCCTCTTTAGCTGCTACCAATCGATAAGCACTTAAAATTTCCTTATCGGTAACAGAATCAATTAATCCTTTTGAGCCAACCTGCGCCGCCACAGCCTGATCCCAAGATGCTGGGTTTCCAATTCTTATGGCAGTTGCAATTGTTTCTGGCTTCTTAATAATTTTATTCTTCACAATCGGGGCAGCTCCTGCTGCTTGGAATCCCCACATCATTGGCAGCGATCCAGAGTTTCCTGCCTTTTTGTACTCCTGATAACCCTTCCAATAAGCGGTGATGTTTCCAGCATTACCAACTGGCATGGCATGGATGTCTGGTGCAAAGCCCAACATATCTACTACTTCAAAGGCTGCAGTTTTCTGCCCCTCAATTCGGTATGGATTAACTGAGTTAACAAGTGAGACTGGATAGTTTTCTGATAATTGACGGGCAAGTTTTAGGCAATCATCAAAATTTCCTTTGACCTGCAAAAGTATCGCACCATGAGCAATTGCTTGGGCTAATTTACCCATTGCAATTTTGCCTTGTGGGACTAACACAACTGGTTTCATTTCAGCTTTGCTTGCATAAGCTGCAGCACTTGCACTTGTGTTTCCAGTAGAGGCACAAATTACAGCTTTGGCGCCCTCTTCTGCTGCCTTTGAAATAGCCATGGTCATACCACGATCTTTAAAGGATCCAGTGGGATTATTTCCTTCAACCTTAAGCCAAACTTCATTTCCTAACATTTCAGATAGCACACATGCATAAACAAGTGGTGTGCCACCTTCGCGCAGCGAAATAATCGGAGTCGCATCTGTTACTGGTAACCAGCGACGATACTCTTCAATTACTCCACGCCACTGATGGGCTTTTTTCTTGCCAAACAAAGCCATTAGATAGCACCCTCAACTCGAAGCACGCTGGCAACATCGGTTACTGCCGGTAATTTACCCAACTCATTTACAGTGGCAGAAAGTGCTGATTCAGTTGAGGTGTGAGTCATTATTATTAACTCCGCCTTATCGCCAGCCCCTGTTTGTCTAACAGTTTGAATTGAAACACTGTGGGAGGCAAATACATGGGCAACTGATTCAAGAACTCCTGGCTTATCTGCAACATTTAATCTAATTAAGTAGCGAGTCTTAGTTTCACCCATTGGTGCAATTTTTAGCGACGCGTAATCACTCTCCTTCGGACCAATTCCACCTAAAACTTTATGCCGAGCAATTGCTACGAGGTCACCTAGAACTGCACTTGCTGTTGGTTCACCGCCTGCACCTTTGCCATAAAACATCATTTGGCCGGCAGATTGTGCCTCCACGAAAACTGCATTAAATGACTCTCTAACTGAAGCAAGTGGATGGGTACGTGAAATTAATGCTGGATGAACGCGCACTGATATCTCACCTGAAGCGGTTAGCTCAGTAATTGCTAATAACTTAATAACCATATCCATTGCCTTAGCAACTTTTACATCAGTGGCAGTTATTTTTGTGATTCCCTCTCGGTAAACATCTTTGTCAGTAACTCGGGAGTGAAATGCCAAACCTGCCAAAATGGCTGCTTTGTCTGAGGCATCAATTCCTTCGACATCTGCTGTTGGATCAGCTTCGGCAAAGCCAAGCTCTTGAGCTTGCTTTAGTGCATCCGCAAAAGCAGTTCCACTTTCATCCATTTTGGTAAGAATGTAATTAGTAGTTCCATTAACAATTCCCATAATTCTTGTTACATGATCTCCGACTAACGATTCACGCAGTGGTCTTAAAATTGGAATAGCACCAGCAACTGCTGCTTCATAATACAAATCAACATTTGCCTCACCTGCTGCCTGATATAAAGCCGCGCCTTCTTTTGCTAACAATGCTTTGTTTGCTGTTACAACTGATTTACCATTTTTAAATGCTGCCAAAATTAATTCTTTAGCTGGTGAAATCCCACCAATTACTTCAATGATTAAATCTACCTCTGGATCATTTACTACTGAATAAGGATCATCGGTTAGTAATGATGTTGCGATGCCATCACGTTTTGCTTTGATGTCTTTTACCGCAACTTTTACTAACTCAAGTTGGGCGCCAGAGCGGGAGGCTAAATCTGCTTTATTAGCCACCAATAGCCGGACGATTTGAGAGCCAACATTTCCGCAGCCCAGCATTCCAACTTTAAGAGTTTTCATTGGAGAAGTATCTCAAACTTATGAGAGCTGCCGTGGCGCTTGAATTACATCCAGATTTAGTAGATCTGCCTCATTTTCTCTGCGTAATATCTCTCTACCCTGGCCATCTTTAACAGCGATCACCGAAGGCCGCGGCATATGGTTGTAATTGCTGGCCATACTTCGGCCGTAAGCACCGGTGGCTGGAATTGCCAATAAATCACCAGCATTTATATCTGCTGGCAATTCAATCTCTGGAATCAAAATATCACCACTCTCACAGTGCTTACCAACAATACGTGAGCTAATACTTTTCTCACTAGAGCTTCGGTTGGCTAAAAATGCTGAGTAGGTCGCACCATATAGTGCTGGCCTGATGTTATCGCTCATACCACCATCAACTGATATGTATTTACGAGTTGAGCCATCTTCCAACTTAACTAATTTAGTAGTTCCAACTAAGTAAATAGTTGTCGTAGTAGGTCCAACAATTGCTCGACCCGGTTCGATGGAAATCTTAGGAATTGAAAGTTTTGCTTTAGCGCACTCATCTTTAATTTCCTGAGCTATTGCCGGTATTACATGGAAAGGTGAGATGGCAGTTTCATTGTTTGTATAGGCAATTCCATAACCGCCACCAATATTTAATTCAGGCAACTCTTTTGAGTACTTATCTCTAAAGGCTGCTAAAACAGCGATTAATCTTTTGGCCGCTAACTTAAAACTATCTACCTCAAAAATTTGAGAGCCGATATGACAGTGAATGCCAGCCAAGTTCAAGGATTTCTCAGCCATGCACTTATCAATTGCTATCTGCGCATCCCCTGATGCAATTGAAAATCCAAACTTCACATCCTCGTGAGCGGTGGAGATAAATTCATGAGTATGAGTATCAACTCCTGGGGTAAGGCGTAAATAAACTTTTTGAATCCTGCCCTCTTGATTAGCAATTTTAGCTACTCGAGATAGCTCATCAAAGGAGTCAATTACGATTGTTCCGACTGCAGATTTAATGGCAAATAAGATTTCTGCTTCAGATTTATTATTACCATGAAACTCAATATCAGCAGCTGGAAAATCAGCAGCTAGAGCGGTGGCTAACTCACCTTGGGTACAAACATCTAGCCCAACCTTTAACTCCTTTAACCATCTTGCTACCTCAACACAGATAAATGATTTCGCAGCATAATAAAGTTGCCCGCCACCAAATGATTGCTCAAGTGCGGTTTTCCATGCTTTAGTTCTTAGGTAGAAATCTGCTTCATCCAACACAAATATCGGAGAGCCAAACTCTTTAACTATCTTTTCAGCTGAGCATCCAGCAATAGAGAGTTCACCGCCATGCAGATTTTGGTTTGAAAACTTAAGATTTGAAGAAAAAAGTGAGGTTGGGTAATTATCAGTCATTACATTCTCTCCGGAGCACTTACGCCTAGTAGCTCTAAGCCATTGCTTATCACCTGAGCTGCTGCCAAAGATAAAGTAGCACGAGCTGAATTTAACTGGGTTGGCTTTTCCTCACCAAGTGGCAGAACTCTGCAATCATTGTAAAAACGATGGTACTGCGCTGCAAGATCTTCAATAAATCTAGCAACGCGATGTGGTTGTCTCATCTGCGCGGCTGAAGCGACAATTCTTGGGTACTGAGCTAGAAAACCGATTAGCTCACGCTCTTGCTCATGAACTAACAACTCTGGGTTGTAAGAATTTACGCCGTACTCAATACCAAAATCTTTAGCATTTCTAAGTACTGCACAAATTCGAGCATGGGCATATTGCACATAGTAAACCGGATTGTCATTGGTGTTTTTCTTAAGTAAATCAACATCCATTACCATAGGAGTATCGGTTGGATATCTAATTAATGTATACCTGGCAGCATCTATACCAACTTTTTCAACTAACTCCTCCAGAGTAATAATTGTTCCAGCTCGCTTGGATAGTTTTAACTCCTGGCCACCTTCAATGATTTTTACCATCTGACCGATGAGCGCTTCAATATCTTTCTCTGGATCATCACCAGCACAAGCTGCAATCGCTTTTATTCTGCCAACGTATCCATGATGATCTGCGCCAAGCATATAAATACATAAATTAAATCCGCGCTCTCGCTTGCTTATGTAGTACGCAGAGTCAGATGCGAAGTAGGCAAAGGAGCCATCAGATTTAATCATTACTCGATCTTTATCATCACCAAAATCTGTGGTTCTAAGCCAGGTAGCACCCTCTTCTTCATAAACATGTCCATTGGCTTTTAATTTATCTAATGTGTGGTTAAAGAAATTATCTTCATACAAGCTGCGCTCTGAGAACCAGGTATCAAAGTGGGTGCCAAAGTTATCTAGCACCATCCTTTGTTGATCAAGTTGTAATTTGTATCCAGCCTCTCGAAATGCCACATCTGATTGCTCCGGCGGAAGGGTTAAAAACTCTGGATTTGATTTGGTGATCTCATTTGCTAAATCAATAATGTATTCACCGTGATACCCATTTTCTGGCCTATCTATTCCAAGGGCAGCAGCTCTAATTGATTGACCAAACAAATCCATTTGGTTTCCACGATCATTAACATAAAACTCTCGACTAACCTGCGCACCCGCTGCTGCTAGAACTCGGCCAAGTGAATCACCAACTGCAGCCCATCTGGTATGTCCTAGGTGAATCGGTCCAGTTGGATTTGCGCTAACAAACTCAAGATTTATTTTCTTGCCAGATAACAAAGAACTTTGTCCATATTTTTTTCCAGCAGTTAATACTTCAATAACTACGCTGCCTTGACTTGCACTGCCTAAAGTAATGTTTATAAAACCAGGCCCAGCAATCTCAACTTTGGCAATACCGGCATCATTTAGCAAGTTGTTGTCAGTTAGCGTTTTGACAATCGCCTCTGCAATCACCCTTGGCTGCTGATTTGCTACCTTGGCCAAAGTCAATGCAACCGAGGTTGCGTAATCGCCGTGGTCACGATTTTTTGGCCGATCTAAAATGATTTGTTCTGGCAGCTGGCAGTTAATTACACCTGCATCTTTGGCTGCGATAAGCGCACTTAAGATCGCCTGCGCAACCTTACTTTGCACTGAATCTGCACTCATTTGAGCAAGGCTACCCGCTAACCCTTGCTAAAGGTCGATGGGTTTTGGTGATGCCGCCATATACGCCGTAATCTTTCCCCCTCACTCAAGTAATAAATGCGGGAGTGGTGAAATGGCAGACACGCAGGTCTTAGGAACCTGTGCTTCGGCGTGTGGGTTCAAGTCCCACCTCCCGCACCAGTTGTATTTAATTTGTAGTTAGGGAAGGCTAAGAACATGGCTGAAAAGAATTTTTTAAGTTGGGTTGGATTCAAAGGCGAGGATGAAAGCAAGCCTGCGCCAACACAAAATGCTTTGGATCGTATCCGCGAGTTAGAGAACCAGTTAAATGATTTGCGCTCCCGCCGTGACATCACCGGATTAAGTCGAGAAGAGTTTGAAATCTTGGCAACTGAAACTGCCATGACCATGATTAAGTCTGCTCAACAGCGTGAAGCAAAAGCTAACTCAGCCGCACAAAGAATCATTAACGAAACTACACGTAGTACAAAAGAAAAGCTTGAAGCAGCAGAAAGTAAGGCAAAGAGTATTTTGTCCTCAGCAGAGTCCAGAGGCAGAAAATACATCTCAGCTGCCGAAGATGATGCTGCCGATCTTATCCTCACAGCAGAAGGAGAAGCAGATGAGCTTCTCAATCAGTCAGCTAGGGACGCAGCGCAGTTAACAGCTGCTGCAAAACGTGATGCACAAAAATTGATTTCAGATGCTGCAAAAAATATTGTTGATTACCGATCTTGGTTGTCCTCAGCAATCTCTGAAGCAGAGCGTCTGCACCGTGCGCAGAATGCCTCACTAAACGCTGCTGAGAATGCAATTGCTGAATCAAGACAAAAATTAAAGCATGCCTTTGATCGACTCTCACAACTTCAAGCCGATATCAACGCAAACTTAGATATTGAAAGCAAGCCTGCTGGCAAAGTTTTTGTTCCAGGTGCCGGTAAGAAGGCTGCCCAAGCGGCTGCAAGAAAACAAAAAGCTGCAAACAAGAAAAATAAGACAAACAAAAAGAAAACCAAGTAGTTTTAATAGAGGTTAACAATGCTTAACTTCTTTAGCATTGGATAATTCAAATGAGTTCTAAAGGTGCACAAAGTACCAGGCACATATCATCAATTGATGGTTTGCGAGCTATTGCTGTTACTGCAGTAGTTTTGTATCACCTTGGCATATCTTGGATACCAGGCGGATTCTTAGGCGTTGATCTATTTTTTGTAATCTCCGGTTATGTAATTACCAGATTAATTCTTGATTCAATAAATCAATCAAGTGCTTTAGATCTGCGGGCATTTTATGCCGCACGTATCAGACGAATATTTCCTGGTTTTATTTTCATGGTTATCTGCACAATTATCTTTATTGGTGTTTGGGCTCCAGAGGCCATAAAGCGATTCTTATCTGACTTGCCGTATGCACTAACTGGAACTATAAATTGGTTATTAGTTGCTCGTAATCAAGATTACTTTGAAACTATCGGCCGCCCGCCACTACTTCAACACACTTGGTCACTGGCAGTTGAACTTCAGTTTTACTTAATTTGGCCAATAATTTTGCTTACCGTTTTGAAGTATTTCGGTAAGAAGAACATTGCTCGTATTGCTCTTATTATTGCCATGATCTCCGGCACCACTTTATTTTTCGTTTCTTTACAGTTAGACCAGGCAAATGCTAAACAGATTAGCCATATTTACTTTGGAACTGATACCCACTCACTTGGTCTATTTCTAGGTGCAGCGCTAGCGGTATCTTGGATTCCGCAGAATCTGAGTGCAAATATTGAAAAACGTGCACAAGATGTGATTGATGCAATTGGCGTGGTTGGGCTACTTGGTTTGATCTCAGTATTTTTATTTATTGATCAATCAAATGCTAGTTTGTATCGAATCGCATTCCCGCTGGCAGGAATATTTGGTTGTTTAGTAATCATTTCACTGGTCCATCCAGCATCTAGATTTGCACCATTAATTAGCACCGCCCCATTTCGATGGATAGGCCAGCGCAGCTACGGTATTTACATTTGGCACTGGGTAATTTTTCAGGTAACTAGACCATCAGTTGATCTATCGGGGCAAACCTGGGCCTTATATCTTGCACGAGTCTTACTTGTTCTAGCTCTTGCTGATATCTCTCTTCGCTGGGTTGAAATTCCTTTTCGACAAGGTGTAGTTCAAAACTGGTTTCGGGGCATGAAGTATCGCTCCTCAAAGGTTCGGCTGCGCCAACAATTATCGGTAATTTTCTCAATAGTTATTACCTTGGCCATAACTACCTCTATCTCAGTACAGGCAATAACCAAATCAGATCAGATTGCTAATGAACTACTGGCACCAAGTAATGAACTAACAAAACCAACTGAGGATTTGGCAAGTACAACCGGACTTTGGGTAACTGGCGACAGCGTGATTTTAGGAATTAGAAGTAAGTTAGAGGCTAAGCAGCATATTTCACTAGTAAATGCCCGAGTAGGCAGGCAAGCACCAGAGTTACTAGCTGTTATGCGGGTTGACCAAACCTCAGTACCAGAATCTCCTGTGGTGTTTAATCTTGGAAACAATAATGCTTTGTCTGAACCGATAGTTGTTGAAATATTTGAAATTCTAAAAAACCAACCGCAGATAATTGTAGTTAACACCGCAGTTCCAAGATCTTGGAAAGATGCAAACAATGCAATTATTTCATCAGTTGCTGCCAGGTATCCAAATGTAATAGTCATCGATTGGAATAAGATCTCAACTGGTCGACCTGAGTTATTTGCACCAGATGGTGTTCATCTAAGTCCGGCTGGTTCTGACGTTTATGTAGATTTAGTTGTAAGTGTTCTAACAAAAACTAATGCTTAATTGAAAATGGCCCTCAATTTCTTGAGGGCCATTAAAGGATTTACTTCCGACTAAGACCAGCTACCTGGTAGGCCGTGAACTTTTCCTTCAGAAACTACGCCATCTGAATAAACTGTTGAGACCTTAACTTGCACCCAACCAGTTTCGCCATTCTTAACAATTTGTTGCTTGAACTGTGTGGCAGGAACTGTTGCTACTAACTTCCATTCACCCGCGCCATTGTCGCGAAGCTCAATGTTGTAACCAGTAATTCCCTCTGAGGCAGCTGGTGCTTTCCAGTTAACAGTTGCGCCAGTTGCATTGTAAAGAGAGACGATTCCTGCAGGTGGCTCATGTGCAGCCAGTGGTGCAGAGGTTGGCTCGGTTGTTGGCTCTTCAGTTGGAGCAACACTTTCTGAAGCAGCAGGTGTTGGCGTAACAGTAGTTGACTCTGAATCTGAACCTCGAGAAATAACTGCGATTGCCAAAATCAAAATACCCAAGACAACAGCGATCACAATTCCCTTAGAGGAACCTGCATCTGAACTCTTTGTTGATTTTGAAGAGTAAGAACCGCTATTTGGTTTTGGAGTAGTTGAGATTGTTGATACTGATGATCTACCAGATCCGCTTACTGGAACTGATGGAATTGAATACCGTGCTGTTGACTTACTTTTCTTCTTAACACTCTTTTTTGCACTTCGCTTAGCAGTTGAGCGCTTAGCAACTTTCTTAACGCTGCGCTTTGCCGAACTCTTTTTTGCAGCAGACTTCTTTGCTGCCTTCTTCTTTGCGGCCACTTAAAACTCCTTAAATTTAGGCACTAACTAAATCCTACTTATTAGCAGTGTGAGGTTGGATCGTTTCCTTAGGGAAGGATGCGATAAGGATACATCACAAAGATTAGGCAGTAATGGGGACAAGCGCCAACTGCTAAAGATTTGATTTTATAAAGGCAATTATCGCCCGAAAGGCAATACCGCGATGGCTAACCTCATCCTTCACCCCCGGTGGAAGTTGTGCCAAAGATTTATCAAATCCAGTTGGCATAAATATTGGGTCATACCCAAATCCACCATCACCAATTGGCTCAAGAAGTATTTCGCCATTGAGCACTCCTAACTCCTCTTTTTCAATCATTTGCAGCTGGTCACGAAGATCGCAATAAGCCACCACCGATTTAAATTGAGCACCTCGCTCTGGCTTTGGAACACCTTTTAATTGCGCTAACACCTTCTGAATATTGGCACGATCTCGCTCCTGGCTGTTGACTCCTTGATAGCCAGCCCATCTGGCAGAGAGAACTCCTGGATCTGCATTTAGGGCATCAATAAATAGGCCACTGTCATCGGCTAGCGCTGGCAAATTTGTAAACTTAGCAATCGCGTGGGCTTTTAATTTTGCATTTTCACTTAAGCTCTTTCCACTCTCTTCAACATCTGGCATATCTGGAAAGTCATTTAAGCCTAAGACTTTTACTGAGTTTGCTTGTTGCCCCAGCATTCGCTGGAACTCTGCGATTTTGCCAAGATTTTTACTTGCTAAAACTAACTTAAGCATCTACCCGGTATCTATTTAGCTAAAGCAGATACTTGTAACTTAGTTAATTCAGCACAGCCAGCTGCGCCAATATCTAGCAATTGGTTTAACAGTTCTCGATCAAATGGCTCACCTTCAGCAGTTCCTTGCACCTCTATGAAATTACCATCACCGGTGCAGACAATATTCATATCTGTTTGCGCACTTACATCCTCTTCATAACAAAGATCAAGCACCGGCTTACCATTTATGATGCCAACAGAGACTGCTGCAACAGATTGAGTAAGTGGCTTACTACCGGCAGCGATATGACCTTTGCTTTGCGCCCAAGTGATCGCATCAGCAAGGGCCACGTAAGCACCAGTGATTGCTGCAGTTCTAGTGCCGCCATCTGCTTGTAAAACATCACAATCAATCACAATTGTGTTCTCACCTAATGCTTTCATATCAACAATGCCGCGAAGGGATCTGCCAACTAATCGGGAGATCTCTTGTGTTCTGCCACCTAGCTTTCCTTTTACACTCTCACGATCTGATCTTGTATGAGTAGCTCTTGGCAACATGGCGTACTCACTTGTCACCCAGCCTTCTCCTTTGCCAACTAACCATCTTGGCACTCCTGGCGTAAATGAGGCCACACATAAAACTCTGGTATTTCCAAACTCAACTAAGACTGATCCTTCAGCATTATTTAACCAATTTCTCGTAAATTTAATCGGGCGCAACTGATCATTAGCTCTGCCATCTGCTCTGCTCATAATTGCTCTCCCTTAAGTAAAGTCAAAACTTGGTAAAAATATTAAATCTTGTTGCTAACAGTTAAAACCTCAGGTCCTAGAAATCTTCTAGCCAAGGTAGCAAACTTATCGGGATCTCCAGTTGCCACAAATCGATGGCTCACCTGATTCGGTTGATCACTGAGCAAATCCGCCTCCACCAGGGTGCGAAATAGATCTTTTGCTGTCTCCTCCGCACTTGAAACTAGGGTCACATTATTTCCCATCACATATGAGATGACGCCAGTTAACAATGGATAGTGAGTACAGCCTAAAACTAGGGTATCGATTTGAGCACTCTTCATGGGATTTAAATAATCCTGGGCTACTTTAGTTATCTCACCCCCTGATGTCTTACCGCTTTCAACATACTCAACAAAAAGTGGGCAAGCTTTTGAGGTAATACTCAATTGTGGTGCAGCAGCAAAAGAATCTAGATACGCCTTGGAGTCGATCGTGGCATTGGTGCCAATCACGCCAACCTTGCCACTTCTAGTTGCTGAGACCGCTCGTCTTACTGCAGGTTGAATAACTTCAACAACTGGAATTTGATATCGCTCTCTGGCATCTCGCAACATCGCAGCACTTGCAGTATTGCAAGCAATCACAATCGCCTTGACCCCAGCTGCAACTAGTTGATCCATAATCTCTAAGGCAAACTCTCGAACTTGAGCTAATGGGCGAGTGCCGTAAGGCCCACGTGCGGTATCGCCTAGGTAGAGGATTGATTCACCAGGCAATTGATCAATAATCGCCCTGGCCACAGTTAAGCCACCAACCCCCGAATCAAAGATTCCAATCGGAGCGGCCTTGCTTGGTTTCTGTGAGGTTGCCATTTGTGTAAGTCTAAATGGCTCAACCTGATATCCCTTCGAATCGGCCAATCCTCAGTTGATGTCCGATTTGCCCCCATTTAATATAGATATTTCTTAAAAATTCAAGAGAAATTGTGGTCAATTTGCTTGATGGACTGGCCAGTAGGGAGCACCCTTTACCTAAGCGCTCTGTCATAGCTTACATATGGGGTTATGAAAGTGTGCCGGCTTATATCCATAAGGATGTGAGCAAACTAAATGCCTATGGAGGCTTATTTAGATGAACTCAATTGCACTTAATGCAGATCAGTTCGGGCTGGTATACAACGTCCTTTCATTTGGACTTGTGTCAATGCTTGCTTGCACTATCTACACACTAGTTTCACAATCACGGGTACTTCCTAAATACCGTACTGCCCTAGTTATGTCATCAATGGTTACATTCATTGCGGCATACCACTACTGGAGAATTTTCAATTCATTTGAGAGTTCATATGTTGATGGCGCAGTAAAGGTAGGAACAGGAAAGGGTGACTTCAACGAAGGATATCGCTACGTTGACTGGATCCTTACTGTACCTCTTCTACTAGTTGAGGTAGTAGCAGTACTAGCTCTTGCTAAGGCAGCGGCTTCTTCATTGATCAACCGCTTAGTACCAGCTGCAGTTGCAATGATCGCACTTGGTTACCCAGGTGAGATTTCAACTGATAACAACACCAAGATTCTTTGGGGTGTTCTATCAACAATACCTTTCCTATACATTCTGTATGTATTGTTCGTCGAGCTTTCAAAGTCCCTAGATCGTCAGCCAGCTGGCGTAGCTGCAACCATTGGTCGCCTACGTTTGCTTTTGATCGCAACATGGGGCGTATATCCAATCGCTTACCTGCTTCCAATTTTGGGATCAGACGCGTTGGATCCAGGTGCATTTGTTAACCGTCAAATCGGTTACACAATTGCAGATGTAGCAGCTAAGTGCGTATTTGGTCTAACAATCCTAAAGATTGCAAGGATGAAATCCGTAGCTGAGGGAATGAAGGAAGACGCTTAATTCTCTTTAATTAAAAAGCGGGGCCAAGAGATTGGTCCCGCTTTTTTTATCTTAAAGGTGGCTTATTAAATTCTCTTGAATGCCGCCTAGCCAGTAATAAACAGCGTGTAGATGCTTTTGTGGATCTGAATCTGGCATTAATTCATACTTCTTGTATCCATCCTCATCAATTTCCAATCTAACTGCCAACGCGATGCGCAGATCATTAATTGCGATCAACCACTGGGTTGGATCTGTTATCGAAATATCAGCCTTGGGTAGCTCATGATCCACTGGAAAAACTAGTTGCTCACGCAGGTATAGCAGGTGCTTTTGTTTAAGAGTGCGAAGGGATCCTTCGGTGTATTTACGAAACTCTGCCGCGCTCTCTGGATCTGCATATCCATTTGGTAATAACCTGCGAAGCACCGGATCATCGGGCTGCTCAATCGGTGATTGAATATTGCCAAGTGTGGCAGCCATCAACTGAGCAAATGGATCATCAGATTGGTAGTGATGCGTGAAGTTTCGCTCACCTAATAACTCAAGTAGTTGTTCAACTAGATTGATCAGAATATGAAGTTCATCATTGCTTAGTGCAACAGATAAATCACCATTTGCTGCTGCGCCCTTAAACTCGCCCATGATCATCTCTTTGCAGCGTTGCCCATAAGCCATGTTCATGTAATTGCTGAACTGCTCGTTCCATCTCTTCTCTTGTTCCAGATGAGACAACCGCTTTGCCTTGCGTATGAACCTGCATCATCAACTCATGAGCTTTTTCTTTTGAAAAACCAAAGAGTTTTATGAACACATAGGTTACGTAATTCATCAAATTTACTGGGTCATCCCAAACAATTGTTACCCAAAGATTGTCAAAGAACTTACTCAAATCCAAAGTTTCTTCAACCTGGGTCTGAGAGCTCATACGCCTATTATCTAACTAAAACCGTAATCTCATCGCTAACACCGGCGGCATTCTTACTGCCGGCTGCAATTACTACCTGGAAAGTGGTCAACCCTTGCGGCACAGCTTTGGCTTTAAAGGTAAAGCTGCCGTTGGCATCTGTTATCAAATCCCCAATCTGCTTACCATCTTGCTTAACAGTTAACTTTATGTCAGCACTCTTCGGTGATACCTGTCCAGAGATTGTGTAAATACTGTTTGCTTTGATGGAGGCTGGCAGATCTAATTTAACCTTTGGAAAAACTGTAATAGTTTTTTCACCTGTCTTACCCTCTGCTCTCTCCCAGCTGCCTTCTGAAACCAATCTGATCTCACTCTTTTGGCCAACAATTACCGGTAGTGCAATCACGCCAGAGGCATCAGTTACCCCAGCAGCTAAGGTTCGCCAGCTACTGTCACTACTATTTTTAATTTCAAATCTGACATTTAGTGAAGGAATAGGGGATTTATCTGGCAGTTTGAATGTGCCAGTTAGATTAAACAGTGAACCGTAGGCAATCTGCTCTAAATCTGTGGCAATTGTGCCTACTACCTGATCAGGTGCGATTGATTTGGCAATATCTCTAACTGCGGTAATTGCTGCAGTATTTTCCATACCAAAGGTCCAGACGGCAATCCCGCCGATGCGGTACTTACCTACTAAGTTAGTTCTTGCTGTGTAACTTTTCTCATCTGGAAACCACACTGTTCTAGTTGCGGTACAAAAGCTAGCTGAGTTAGTTGGATCAACATAAGCTTTTTTATAGGTAAAAGTTGATTCAGCATGTGTTGGGTTATAGGTAATTGCAGCGTTATTACTTGTTGCAAGCTCTACAGCTGATCGCATTACTACAGCAGCCTTTGCACCAACTACTACCGAGCTAGCAAAATCTTTAGGACATACTCCCTCTACTTTTGTAATCCAATCTCGGCCATAACCTGGAATGCCTAAAAACACTTTAGAGGCTGGCATCTGAGTTACCGCATACTTAACCGCATCTTCACTCCAAGGTAGTGGTCCAATTGGGCCCGGCCTTACAGTTGAAAAGTCATAAGCCATAATTCTTAATCGATCAATATGTGGTCCAATCTCAGCCCAAGAGAAAACCCAATTACCTGCTCGCTTTGTTTCAGGGGCAAAGTCAGGTGGTGTTGTTACTGAAAGAAGTTTTCCCTGCTGGCGCAACTCTGTAGACAACTCCTTTATAAATGCAATCCAATTTGGTTTGGTTGTTGCCCATGTTGATCTACCGTCTTGAGTGTAAAAAACTTCAAAATCTAAATCAATACCATCATAATTATGTCGAAGAACTAAGTCTTTAATGGATTGCACGATACTTGTTCTGGTAGTTGGATTTGCCAACAAACCTGCAAGGACCAACTTCTTTGTATCATCAGTTATTGTTGGTAGTAAAATCAAACCATTAGATTTCAATCTAGCAATCACTGTGCTCTTTGGAGTTGTGTACCTACCGAGTTCGTACTTATCTTTTATTGTTGTGGCACCAGTTAAGCCATACCAAAATGGCGAAATATCCCGAATTAAATCTAAATTACCTTCAACTGTTGGAAGATTTCTTGATAATGAATAATCTGGTAACCATCCTGAAAGAATCCGACGAGGTGGGTTATTTGCAGATGCTGGGGCTAGGGTTGAGAAAATGAGTGAGAGTGCAGCTGTTGTAATTAATATTTTCCGTGCCCTCATGAATTTTAGGGTATCGGTTTTAACTGAGAAATTACTTTAAGCGGGCGTGAATCTCTTTACATGTTGGACACACTGGGAATTTTTGTGGATCGCGATTTGGAATCCATTTTTTGCCACACAAAGCACGGACAGGCTTGCCAGTAACTGCAGATTCGGTGATCTTGTTTTTATCAACATAATGGGAGAACCGTTCATGATCACCCTCATCGGTAGGTGCTAAAACTTCTTTTTCCAGTAAGCCAGTTTTGCCTGATTTACCTCGTAAATCATCTAGAAAACCCATAGCCAAATCCTAATCCAATTTTATCGCCTACCATTTACCAATGAGCAGACCACTTAAGGATCTCCTGCGTACCTCAGATCTGTCTAAAGCAGATATTGAGAAGCTGCTCACTACCGCCAGAAAGTTTGCTGAAAAACCGCTGCGCGCGAAGAAAACTTTGGCAAAACAAACTGTGGCAATTTATATGACCAAATCCTCAACCAGAACTCGCATTGCATCTGAGACTGCAGTTGCGCACCTGGGTGGATCCCCTATTTTTTTACGTTCTGATGATCTGCAAATTGGCCGAGGCGAGACGATCTCTGATACCGCAAAGATAATTTCTGGATTTTGCAGTGCATTAATTGTCAGGACATTTGCTCAATCTGATGTTGAAGAGCTTGGTAAATATGCCAGCATCCCAGTAATTAATGCATTAACCGATGATGATCATCCAACTCAATTGTTAGCTGATTGGGTAACAATTAGAGAAAAATTTGGTAAGGATTTAACTGGTCGTAAATTTGTTTATATCGGAGATGGAAATAATGTGGCGGCGGCTTGGTTAATTATGGGTGCAAGAATGGGAGCACATGTTGTGGTTGCA
>KB912808.1 GCA_000383815.1 actinobacterium SCGC AAA027-J17 | reverse complement strand
ACACTCTTTTGATTTAGTAACAAAATCAGGTACTAAGTTCTCCTGCGTAACCGCCTTGCCATGAGTTGGTCTTACTACCTCACCAGTTGGCTTTTTTAAGGTGGATAGATCAAAGGCGTTGCCAAAGTTGGCACTTCCCATCCCGGGAATTGGTTTATTACTACTCACTTTTTAATCACAACCCCTGAATCCATTCGGTATGGCAAAACCTTCTCAATGTAATCTGCAGTGGCAAAATCTAGCCCAACATCTCTACCTAATTTCTCACCTAGATACCATCTATTCTCTAATACCTCATGAAATAGTTGAGCTGGCTCAACTCTGCCCTTTAACTCCTCCGGCACTTGATTAACCACTCGCTTAAAAACATCAGCTAGCCACTGCTTAACTACAACTGCATGTGGTGTTGCCGGGGCAAACTCCCGTGCCTTATATCGATCATATGAGGCAAGTAATCGCTTTGCTTGAAGCTCTTCGGCCTGTAATCCCATTAACTCCGCTAATCG
>KB912807.1 GCA_000383815.1 actinobacterium SCGC AAA027-J17 | reverse complement strand
TGTGGTGATAAGGGCGCTCGCGCAAGATCTGAAGGATTATCTCCAGTTGTTATAAAAGCTTAATTTTTATTAATTGTAATTGTGACAATACTACCAATTGTTTTTGTAGCACCCGCCTCAGGTGCTTGAGCTAAAATCTCACCGAGAGCTTTACTTGGATCAAAGGCTGTGAACTCTCTAATTAAAAATCCTGCTTGAGTTAATACAGTCTTGGCACCAATCTCATTTAAGCCAACCAAAGAAGGCACTTGCACATTTCCACTTGCAATCTCAAGAACAACACCACTACCTGCAGTAATTGTGGTGCCAGGTTGTGGATTAATATTTATTACTACTCCAGGTGCTTGATCTGAATCAACTGCAATAGTTTGTGAGATAAGTAAACCGGCAGAGGATAATTTAGATCTTGCCTCTTCTAAGGAAAGGCCAATTAAACCAACTGGGACAGTGGTATTTCCTGGCCCCTCTGAAATAGTAAGGGTGACGCTACTTCCTGCTGCAGCATCTG
>KB912806.1 GCA_000383815.1 actinobacterium SCGC AAA027-J17 | reverse complement strand
TGTTGTTGCTGCCAAAACTGCCCAACCTGGCTGGGCAAATGCCACTGCATTTAATCGAGGTCAGATTCTTTATCGCATGGCCGAGATGTTAGAAGGCAAAAGTGAGCAATTCATTAATGAAATTATCAGCTTGGAAGGTGTAACAAAGAAAGCAGCACAACTGCAAGTTTCTCAAGCAATTGATTGCTTAGTTTGGTATTCCGGATGGTGTGACAAATTAGCCTCAATTTCTGGTTCACAAAATCAGGTTTCTGGCCCTTTCTATAATTTCACAACACCAGAGTCATTAGGAGTAGTTGCAGTTTTTGCAGAAGCAAAACCTTCATTACTAGCAACCGTAAGGGCGCTTGCACCAGTTCTCGCTGGTGGTAATTCAGCAATCTTGATTGCCAGCGAAAATTTCCCACTTCCAGCAATTTCACTGGGAGAAGTGATCGCTACTAGTGATTTACCAGGTGGGGTTGTAAACATACTCACCGGAAAAGCCTCTGAATTAATCCCTTGGGTTGGCTCT
>KB912805.1 GCA_000383815.1 actinobacterium SCGC AAA027-J17 | reverse complement strand
AGCATTCCTACCAATGCCGGAAGATCTAGCTGATGTAAAAGGATTTTTAAATAGCGTAACCGTGCCAGATGATCTATCGGGGTTGATTTAAGCAGCTAGCTACAAAAGCGAAATCCCCGGGCGCACAATTTCTTATCTGCCTTCCCCTTGCAGATATGAAACGGTTATCCGAGGACTTCGTAGCGCAAACCTATGGGAATAAAAGGTGAGAATCAACTTAGAATGGTGTTTTAAAAAATAATTTTTTAATAATTATCTGCTCTTAGCAGCGCTCTTTTTGTATAAAAGAAAAAAGCTTTAGCCAATACGGTATGGCAGGCCCGCTAGTTAGCCAATCATTGCGTAAAATTGCACCACCTGCTGTGGATTAACCTGTGGAGACACCCACAATTATGGTGGATAAGAAGAGGTAATGGTGGATAACTTTGAGCAGGAGATCCTCTTTGGTGATCTGCTGCCGCCTGTTGCCCAAATCTCTAAGCGCCGAAGCCAAAATACCCCTGCACTACCTACTGATCTG
>KB912804.1 GCA_000383815.1 actinobacterium SCGC AAA027-J17 | reverse complement strand
TATGAGGTAACTGGTCAGACCTCTGTTGACTCTGCTCATAAGTTTGAGTTGCTTCGAGCTATTCGTGAGTTAGTTCTAAATGCAAAACGTCATTCCAATTGCAAAACAATAAAAATCTCATTATCACCCTCAGAGATCACCGTCGTAGATGATGGTGATGGCGGTGTGTTAGATAAAGAGAACTCCTTTGGTCTAACAGGTGTTTCTGAGCGGCTCTTGTTAATTGGTGCAAAGATGAAAATTACTTCCTCCTCTGCTGGC
This sequence comes from actinobacterium SCGC AAA027-J17, assembly GCA_000383815.1. Lineage (GTDB taxonomy): Bacteria > Actinomycetota > Actinomycetes > Nanopelagicales > Nanopelagicaceae > Nanopelagicus. Next base: position 270 of record KB912804.1, on the reverse strand, counting down.
ACCTTGATAGCCATTTCTTTTTAAAATGAAGGTACTGCTTGTTGATGACCATGCCTTAATCAGATCTGGCGTTGCAGCCGCAATTGCTCAAAAAAACTTTGAAGTAGTTGCTGAAGCCTCAAGTGTGAGCCAGGGGCTTGCGATGCTAAACACCCACAAACCTGAGATCACATTAATTGATATAAATCTGGGAAGTGGCAGCGGAATTGATTTAATCAAGCAAGCAAAAAAAGATGGCACAAGTAGCAAATTTGTTGTACTGACCATGCT
>KB912803.1 GCA_000383815.1 actinobacterium SCGC AAA027-J17 | reverse complement strand
TTCCACCTTTTACCGATATTAGATCAGTGCAAACATTAGTTGATGGCGATCGATTACGTTTACTTTATGGCGCACAAGATATTTCAGCCGCCGAGTCCGGGGCTCACACTGGTGATATTTCAGGATCCATGTTGATTAAATTGGGTTGTACCTATGTTCTCGTTGGCCACAGTGAACGTAGAAGCAATCACAAAGAAGATGATTCTCTAGTCAATCGTAAAATTAAGAGTGCGTTAGCAAATGAATTGAGACCCATTCTTTGCGTGGGGGAAGAATTAGAAGTCCGAGAAAGTGGTACCCACATCAATCATGTGTTGGAACAGCTTCGAAATTCTCTGAAAGGTTTTCATAAACCTGATCTTAAAAAGATTGTGATTGCATACGAACCGGTATGGGCAATTGGAACAGGAAAAACTGCAACACCAGAAGATGCTCAAGAAGTGTGTCTTGCAATTCGAAATGAATTAAGGAAGATTGGCAGCGATGAGATAGCCGATAATTGTCGAATTTTGTACGGTGGTTCAGTTAAATCTATTAACACTTTAGATATCAT
>KB912802.1 GCA_000383815.1 actinobacterium SCGC AAA027-J17 | reverse complement strand
TGTCATACAAAGGTCCGGTGATCTGGACATATCCTTTTTCCGGGAATTTCTTTGGACAGTGCTCTAACAAGTAGGTGTGCCAAGCAGCTACGATCTTTTGTTTTTCTGGATCTTTTTTAGCTGATTCTGGATAAACCAATCCATAGGAGGCAGTTCCAATTGAGTAGGCACCGGACACTGACTTCTTGTAATCAGTTGTTACTGAACCATTTGCCAAGATTGTTCCAGATTGACCTAGGAATGCTGAGGTACCAGCAGCAGTTGGTTGAACAAACTCACCAGCGGCATTTTTAATACTTGCTGTTGGTAGCTTGGCATCAACTGCCCAGCCCACCTCACCATAACCAATTCCGCCAACCTTGCCCTTAACACCTGCTGCAACTAAGGCAGAGCCTGATGCACCTTGGAAGTTAAACAATCCACTTAAACCATTAGGAGTTGAATTTGCAAAGGTGCCACTTGCAGTCTTTGGCCAAACTCCTGAGTTTGCACCAGCATTTGCTCCTTGTAGGAACTTACCAAACTGCTCTGATGTTCCAGAGGAGTCGGTGCG
>KB912801.1 GCA_000383815.1 actinobacterium SCGC AAA027-J17 | reverse complement strand
TATTAGTTGAGTCAGGTCCGGATAAGGGTGCTATTTGGCACTTTGGAGAGCCAAATCAGGAGCAAAAAGCATTAGTGGCAGCAAATGCTTGGGTAGATCTATCTCACCGTGGAGTTATCTCAATCTCAGGCAAGGATCGCCTTACCTGGCTGCATGCACTAACTACCCAGCATGTAGAAAAACTAGTGGCCGGCAAATGGGTGGAAGCTTTAATACTTGATGTGCAAGGGCATGTAATTGATCAATTACTTATAGTTGATGATGGAAGTACCAGCTGGTTACACACTGAAAACTCTCGAACACAAGAGATTTTAGATTACTTAAATAAGATGAAATTTATGTTAGAGGTTGAGGTTAAAGATCAATCAAATGATTACGCAGTGCTACGAGCACCTGGTAAATCTGATTTATTAGGTGGTCCTTATGCTTTGGTGCCAAGGAGTGAATTAAAAGATACAACTGATGCATTTAGTAAAGCCCATACCCAAGTTGGTATGTGGGCACTTGAGGCTGAGCGGGTTGCACAGGGACGAGCTAGATTGTTATTTGAAACAGATCATAAATCCATTCCAAAT
>KB912800.1 GCA_000383815.1 actinobacterium SCGC AAA027-J17 | reverse complement strand
CAAACTACTCTTAACGTTAAGCCTGATCACCCATGGAAGTTAACCCCTAAGGATTTAATTACCGATTTTCTAGGAGCAGTATTTACTTTAGTTAGCACTTTAGCGATAGTTGGATTTAGCCCACTTAAGGGCAAGTTAGGTTTTGCACTCACCTTAATTGTGATGGCAATTGTTACCGCCACAGTCATGAGTTGGATTAGATTAGATCGAAAAGCTGCTGTTAACTCCTCAACTACTGTGTTGGTATATATAGCAGCCTCATTTGTAATCATGGCTTTGGCCTCAGTACTTTATGAAATTATCAGATTAGGAGCACCTGGTTTTTCTCTCTCCATCTTTACTAAAGATATGTCCGAAACCGCCTCTGATATGCCACTTACCGAAGGTGGCCTACTACATGCTGTAATTGGTACGGCATATATTGTTTTATTTGCAACCTTAATCTCAACTCCAATTGGAATCTTGACCGCACTTTATATTGTTGAGGTAAAGGGCAGATTTGCTGGATTGGTTAGATTTTTTGTACAGGCAATGAGTGGTGTGCCATCAATTGTGGCTGGCTTATTTATCTTTGCCGTTTGG
>KB912799.1 GCA_000383815.1 actinobacterium SCGC AAA027-J17 | reverse complement strand
GATGCCACCTCAAACTCTTTAAAGTACTTAATGCCAGATTTATCAAAACGATCAAGGCCAGGAAGCATTGTCCGCTCAATCCGATCAATTGCTACCTCCATAGACTCGGCAATTGCTTGGGTGTATTGGTGTGAGTCCAAGCCAAATAAACATCTAGATACGATCTCAAGGGTTAGCGCCATCATCTCTGGGGCCAGATCGATGCTCTTCTTATCCTCCCACGCTTTGGTGTGCTCACTCACTAACTCATGCATGATTGCAACGTAGGAATCTAAATTGCCATGGTGAAATGGTGGCTGCATCATTCGCCGGTGAGCTAGGTGGATTGGCTCCTCATTTGTCAGTAATCCCTCACCTAAAACTTTTCGCATTCTGGCAAAACCAACACCTTTAACAAATTTATGTTGTTGAGCAACAGTTACCTCATGAACCGCACTTGGTGAGAAAAGTCCAATAAACAATCTTCTTGATAAGAAAAATGAGCAGCTATCGCCATACTTTCGTTGCATGCCAAGTAAGAACTTTGGAGTATTAATCATGAAGGTTGCAGTAATTAAATCTGCAAATTTTGGATTTGGACCTGGCAG
>KB912798.1 GCA_000383815.1 actinobacterium SCGC AAA027-J17 | reverse complement strand
GCGGGCGCACCCATCTCGCGACGGCCTTTGAGGACCCTATAATTCACTCGTGAAGACAGTTATAAAATTTTGCATAGGACGATTTGTAAAAATGTGGTTCGTGTTCCCAGGAGATAAATCGCAAAAATTAAGCAAATTTCTCATCAGAGTAAACAAGATTTCTGATGCAATTGGGTGGCAAATTTCGTTAGATTGGCTGCGCCTTACACCGCCGCCGATAAAGATATGTTATCCAATCCAATTCGACAGAATTGAATTTAAGTACTGTTCAGATCTTAGCGATGATCTAAATAAGTCTGCTCGACTTTCCTTCAGAGATTGGGAGCCAGAAACGTTGAATTTTCTTATGAGTATTGCTCCAGCTTTGAAATGTATCGTTGATGTTGGAGCCTATTCCGGAGTGATAAGCATTCTTTGTGCTAAAGTAAATGCCGGTGCAGTTGTACATGCGTTTGAACCAAATCCTTATGCATGCAAGTTGCTGATTAGAAACGTTCAAGCTAATAACCTTTCAAATGTAACTTTACATAAACTTGCACTAAGTAACATTACTACCAAACAGAATTTGTATTTAAAGAATGCTAGCGGGGTCACAGCAACCTCCTCTCTTGAAAGGGATTATCCAAATAATGTTGCGATTGAGGGAGAAGTGATTTCAGTCAATACTTGCACCTTGGATGAATACTTTGAATCTAGTATTGATCTCGTAAAAATTGATGTAGAAGGTCATGAATTGCAGGTTCTTCAAGGAATGCGACAACATTTGCTCAATAGTCATCCGATTGTAGTTACAGAGGCGCTTACATATAATGAACTTTTTAAGCAAGTGCAATTTCTCCAGGAATTTGGCTACACCATGCCTATCAATCTTGATCAAAGAAATTTTGTTTTTAGAATTCAATGAAAAGTTAAAGCATTACTAATTTTAGATACTAGTCATGTGTAGGTTAAAGGGATCAAGTTATATAGTTTAGATTGATACCAAATATTGCAAATCAATACTATCTACTCTTATTGATATTCCCATGGGCAAAATTAAACTATCGAAACCTGACATTTTTCAAAAATGAAGACCTTACGGTAATGCCATTGGCGGTAAATGGTTTTTGGGTTGATGTTCGTAAGCTTTTATCCCACATGATGAAACCCTAGACTTGCTTAATTGCCAGTGCATGGTCATATAAGAGTGATGTGCCACATGGATTTGTGGCAAAAATTGTGTGTTTATAAAGACCACTACCAGTAGGGCCTATCAACCATAGATTCAAACAGGATCCTGATTTACACTCTTGTTGTTTACAATTACAATCACGGCTATGTTGACACTAGGCTAACAGATGCAGTTTGCAATAAAATTTGCAACCCATAGTAAAAATGCAAATTTCTTAGTTTTCTTTCTTTAGCAGCGTAGACATTGACAGTACTAGGTATGGAATGTATCCATAATTGAGTGCATATCTAACACTATCTGTATGTAACGCATCACTGACCGGCGGAAAAGTTTCTAAAAGTATCCAATCTGGATATTTGTCTTTGCTTAAAGTTTCAAAGTCGACAGTTTGTAGAGCATCAAAGTCTGCTCCTTCAATATCTATTGCGAGTAAACTACAATGTTTACTTGCAAAATATTTATCAAGGATTTCTCGCAGAGTTACTCCTGGAACTTCTTCAATATGTGAAACTGCATTGTTTTCAGAAATAAATTTATTTCTCCAATTCTCATTTATAGTGGAAATAGCCGGTTCGTTAAAAACTGTAAGCTGATATTGGGACTTGCTGCCTACCGCTTTCCAAAGGTTTACATCACGTTTGCGAGATTTATTGAATAATGGGATCAAAGCAGAATTAGCATCTATATTTACTCCAGACCAACCTCTTTGATAAAGATGTCGAGTTATAGAAAATCTACTGGGGTGGTGACAGCCCACATCTATGTAGTTGCCTAGCTGATTGGAGAACAAATTCAATAAGGCAAGATCTTCACCACCCTGGGACCATGACAGTGAAACTGCGCTGTCGAATCTAGAAATCTCTGCAATCTCAGTAAATACTCCCCAAGTTTTTGGATTTATTAACTTTAGCAGTGCTCTAGAAAATCTAAAACCGTCCACCATTACCTTGATGCCTTTTCTCATGCTTTAGACTCTCCTATAACTGGTCAACTTTGGTCCGTGGATATTAAATCCTTACTAGTTATATATTACTGGGCAATGCGAGTTTTTTACTCTAATTCTAATTCATTCTGGCACGGAGTTTTGCATTAATAAAATTGTATAGCTTTGTTTGCCACTTCTTCAAGATTATACAAGTGCACACTTGTTCGAAAACACGTGCGAAAATTTTTATTTATACTATAACCCCACAGTTTCAATTCTATCTCTTTTCACCTATAAGATTGCTACGTGAATAATTCAATTAAAGTTCGAAAGCTAGATAATCTTCAAGATCAGGATTTCGGACGCAAAATATTTGACCTAACCTGGGCGATGGATGCTGCAACTGAGATAACATCCAACCTCTTGCAGGCAATGATTTACAGCGGTTCATACCTTTCCGGTGCATTTATTGACAACAAAATAGTTGGCGCTGCCTTTGCCTTCCCTGCAACAAACAATGGATTACACCTTCACTCACATATGACCGCAGTCTTGCCAGAGTTTCGAGACCAAGGAGCTGGTTACGCTTTAAAGATTGATCAGTGGGAATGGGCAAAGAGAAACAATTACTCGGCTCTTTCTTGGACTTTTGATCCATTGGTAAGAAGAAATGCAAAATTAAATGTTGCAAAGCTTGGGGTTGACATCTCAGAGTACTTACCTAATTTCTATGGCGATATGACTGATGCGCTAAATGCAGGAGATGAATCAGATCGTTTAATGGTTACTTGGCGTACAGATCTAGAGGCACCAAAGGCAAGAGAGTTAATTACGAACCCAGAGCTAGATGATGTTTTGATTGAAATTCCAGAAGACATAGTTGCGATTAGAACTAAGAATCAAAGTGAAAGCATGAAATGGCGCAGGCAGGTACGTGAAAAGTTCATGGCTGCTTTTGAGAAAAATGGCAAAGTTATTGGCTTTTCAACAAATAGTGAATATGTTGTGCGAATATGAAAATAAAAGAGATTGAACTTAGGACAATCCACCTACCTTTAGTGCGGCCATTTAGAACCTCATTTGGCACCCAAACCTCCCGCGAGGTATTAATTGTTAAGGTCACAAATAAGAATGGCACAGCAGGCTGGGCAGAGTGCGTGGCAATGTCAGAGCCACTTTATTCACCAGAATATGTGGCAGGTTGTATTGATTTGATTAAAAGATTTTTACTTCCAGCCCTCATTGCAAAACCTGAAATAAAGGCTGAGGATGTAGCAACTGTTTTAAAACCATTTTTAGCAGGTCAGATGGCAAAGGCATCTCTTGAAACCGCTATTTTAGATGCCCAACTAAAGGATGGAAAAGTTTCACTTGCCTCATACCTTGGGGCTACTAAAAGTAAGGTTGAGTGCGGTGTTTCAGTTGGTATTGCAAGTAATCTAGAGGCGCTAGGGAATGAGGTTAAATCCTACGTTGATGCTGGATATCGAAGGATAAAATTAAAGATAGAGCCAGGTTGGGATATCGAAGCAGTTAAATACATAAGAAATTTATACCCAGATATTCCACTACAAGTTGATGCTAACCAGGCGTATTCAAGAAATGACGGAAAGCATTTGGCAAGATTAGATGAATTCAATTTGTTGTTGATTGAGCAACCACTAGATGAGCATGACATCTTGGGTCACGCACTCCTTGCTAAAGAGGTTAAGACGCCAATATGTCTTGATGAATCAATTGTTTCACTTCAATCAGCAGAGGATGCATTAGCGCTTAAAGCAACCACAATTATTAATATCAAACCAGGCAGAGTTGGTGGTTACTTAGAGTCGGTGAAGATTCATGATTTGTGTGTTAAAAGTAAGATTCCAGTTTGGTGTGGTGGGATGTTAGAGACTGGTATTGGCAGAGCTGCAAACTTAGCCCTTGCTGCATTGCCTGGTTTTACTTTGCCAGGGGACACCTCAGCATCTGCTCGTTACTTTAAGCAAGATATAACAACACCATTTGTTATGGAGGATGGCTATTTAACAGTTCCAAACAAACCTGGAATCGGGGTTGAACCTGATATGGATTTTCTAGAATCAATTACAAGATCTAAAGAGGTAATTAGGTAAGTTGGATACCAAAGAGGTTTTAGCTCGGCCATATGTTAAAAGATTATTTACAGCCCGCTTTATCTCAAACTTTGGCAATGGTATGGGGCCAATCGCCTTAGCTTTTGGCATATTAGCTCTACCTAATGGATCAGCTAACTTACTTGGTTTAGTCCTTGGTACTACTACAGCCATCTTTTTACTGGTGGCTCCTTTTGGTGGAGTTATCGCTGATAAGTATGGTCGGGCAAGAATGGTTGGAATTACCGACTTTTTAGCAGGTGCTGTCCTACTAATTCAGGCCTGGTATTTTGCAAAAGGAGATATTCCAGTAGCTGTGTTACTCCTTGTAAATGGCACCTACGGATTGTTTTGGGGGATTTTCTGGCCAGCATTTTCTGGAATCATTCCAGCAGTTGTGCCAAGTAAGGGATTACAAAAAGGAAATGCTTTAAATCAATTACTAACAAATAGTGGTTTGATCATAGGAGCAGCAGTTGCTGGAATTTTAATTGATCAGTATGGCGCAGCAATTACATTAGCCATTGATGCTGCCTCATTTATGATCTCAGGGGTGATGATCTATAGCTTTAGACATCTAACTCCAAGGGCAGCGCACAGTGAAAATACAGTCTTTGCTGATCTTCGCCATGGCTGGCAGGTTTTTATCTCCTTTAAGTGGATTGTTGTCTTGGTTCTATCCTGGTCATTTTTAGTTATGTGTTGGGCAGCAGCAGAAAATGTCTTAGGTCCATTGATTGCCTTAGAGCACTTTAATGGTGCTAAATCCTGGTCACTTGTAATAACAGCTGAGTCAGTTGGGTTAATTGTTGGCTCAATAATTGCACTTAAGATTAAACCAAAGTACCCGCTACGCTTCCTGCAACTCTCCTCCTTTACTCTCACCTTTTACATCTTCACGATGGCAAAGCCGCAATCACTATTTGTAATTGCCTTTGCCGCATTTTTATTTGGCATAACACTTGATCTTTGGGGAACATTTTGGAATACCGCAATGCAAAAAAAGGTGCCGCGTGAGGCATTATCTAGAGTTGCATCCTTTGATGCCATGGGATCGATGATGTTTAGGCCAATTGGATTGGCGATCGCAGCTCCGTTATCAGCCCTCTTTGGAATTGAAAACTTCCTCTATATCTTGGCTGGAGTTACAGTTGTTGCAATTACCCTCTCATTTTTAAACAAAGAGGTGAGAAATATGAGCTTTGAAGATCTAGGTAATGATCAGAAATCTCTAAGGTAATTTACAGAATTTCATCTTAGTATTTGTCCATGGGCATTTGGAGGGTTATGAAAAGCGGATTTAACAAACTCGTTATTGGATTTGTAATTGGCGCATTAAGTGTTGGTGGTTTTGCAGTTGCAAACAACTCTAACGTGCCAGTGGTCAAGGCTTGTATTGATAATAAAAGTAAGGCACTTTTTGCCTCCACCAACGGCAGCTGTCCCAAGGGAAGAAGCGCTATTGATATTGGTGCAACCGGAGCAAATGTGAAAAGTATTGCCCAACTAGTCTCTGCATCCGTTGTCTCGATTAAGGTAACTACCACCCTTGGCTCTGGTTCTGGCTCAGGTTCAATATATAAATCCACCTCCTCCCTTTCTTATGTCATAACCAATAACCATGTGATTGAAAGCGCGGCCACCTCTGGCAAGATTGAGGTTGAATTAAACAATGGCGATATCTATCTGGCCAGTATTGTTGGCAGAAACTCTGAGTATGACCTTGCAGTAATCTCAATTAAAAAAGGAAATCTTCCTGAGATTCCAATCGGTGATTCATCATCCATTGCAATAGGGGACGCTGTTGTTGCCTTTGGTTCACCCCTGGGCTTATCTGGAACTGTAACGAGTGGAATTGTCTCTGCCTTAAATCGCCCAGTAACTACTGGCTCAAGTAATGCTGAAAGCTTTATGGATGCAATCCAAACTGATGCTGCGATTAATCCTGGTAACTCAGGTGGTCCATTAGTTGACTCTCAAGGAAGAGCGGTTGGTGTTAACTCTGCTATCGCCACCTTAGGTTCAGCCTTTGGGGCAAGTGGCAGCATTGGCTTAGGTTTTTCAATCCCATTTAATCAAGCAAAGCGAATAGCTGATGAGTTAATTGCAACTGGTAAATCCACTAAACCATTTCTAGGGGTCTCATTTGATCCCACCTTTACTGGGCCAGGACTTCGAATCAACAACATAACCCCAGATAGTGCTGCCGAAAAAGCAGGTCTAACAGTTGGCACAATTGTTAGAAGCATCAATGGCTTTAAGGTAAATGACGCTGTCACTGCCATTGTTCGAATTAGAAGCAACGCACCAGGTGATCGAATAAGTGTTGTGACTGAATCAGGTGGCACCAATAAAACATTTAATATCACCTTAGGATCTGTCCCAGCTCTGCCTTAATCTCTATACTCTGTCTTAATAAACTTTAATTTTTTAAGGAGTATTTATTAAGACAGCTCAGTATCAGGTTGGCTTGGGCTTTCTCTCTGGCCTATCTGGGCTCTTAATTGCCGCCCAATCAAGGATTAATGGTGCACTCTCCCAAGAGATGGGTGATTCACTTGCAGCAGCAGTTATCTCATTTTCTACTGGGTTAATCTTTGTTACAACTATTTCATTTGCAAGGCGTGAAAACCGTGCAGCATTTTTAGAGATTTTTAAAGCGGTTAAAGCTAAACAGATGAAGCCTTGGACATTAATTGCCGGTGCACTTGGCGCATCCTTTGTTGCCATGCAAACCTATGTTGTGCCAATTGCTGGGGTAGCACTTTTTACTGTTGCATCCCTTGCAGGACAAACTGCTATCTCACTTTTAGTAGATCGATTAGGGCTAACAGGTGGAGCAAAGAGTGCAATTACAAAACGCAGAGTATTGGCAGCTGTAATTACTGTAGTTGCGGTTGGAGTTTCATCTTGGGATAGATTTGCTATGAGTAATTTTTCACTTCTTGCTATTGGCCTGGCTGTCTTTGCTGGTACTTGGGTTGGATTACAGAGAGCGTTAAATGGTCAGATTAACTCATTTGCTAAAAAAGCTTTTGCCACCTCCCAATTAAACTTTGTTACCGGAACTACCTTTTTACTCTTACTCCTACTACTGCGATCTTTATTTACTGATCACTCAATTATGAATTTTAAAACCGCTCCTTGGTGGATGTTTCTAGGTGGTTCTATTGGGGTAATTTATATTGCACTCTCTGCCCATATAGTCCAACATCTTGGAGTTCTAGAATTTACTCTTTATAGTGTTGGCGGAATGTTGATTGGTTCATTACTAATTGATTTAATTTTCCCTACAAAGGGCACCCTTATCTCACCTTACTTAATTGCTGGCATCACACTTACCTACTTAGGTGTTGCAGCAAATGGTCAATCCCGGCTCTCTCGCCTATCTCGAAGGTAGTTTCTAAAAGCTGCGATTAAAGAGGCTGAGATGAAGAAGGCTGCAAGTGCGTAAGAAATATCCTTTACCCAAGGAATAGAGCCTGAGTAGTAACCGGCTAAGGTAATTCCAACACCCCACAAGAGCGCACCTAAGGCATTAGCAGATAAAAACTTGTAGTAATTCATCTTTACAGTTCCAGCAATTGGTGGCACAAAGGTTCTAACCCAAGGGATATACCTTGCAATTACAACCGACCACCAGCCATACCTTTCATAAAATCGCTCACTTCTTTCTAACATTCGCTTCATTCGCTTTGATTTATGCTTTTCAAGGTAGGGCCTACCCACCTTTCGCCCAATCACATAACCAACCTGATCACCAATAAAGGCGGCTAAAAATATTGCAAATACTAAAAAGGCGATATTTATATCATCCCTGGCTGCTGCCACTAATCCTGCGCTAAATAAAAGAGAATCTCCTGGTAAAAAGAAGCCAAGTAGTAAACCAGTTTCAACAAAGATAATTCCAGCAATTACTACATAAAATAAAAATGGTCCGACTGGGGATAATTGCTCATCAAATGAGGCAGCAAATTCAAGCATTGTTTATCAAGACTTTTTTACAGAGGCCGCTACTTTTTGAACCACATTTAAATCAAAAACACTTGGCACAATAAAATTAGCATTTAACTGCTCATCTGAGACACAAGAGGCAATAGCCTCAGCTGCTAGCACCAACATCTTGTCGGTAATTTTTGTAATGTGAGCATCAAGTAAGCCTCTAAAAATTCCAGGAAAGGCCAAAACATTATTGATCTGATTTGGCTGATCACTCCTTCCAGTTGCAACAACTGCTGCATGCTTTCTTGCAAGGGCAGGATCAATCTCAGGATCTGGATTTGCCAAGGCAAATACAATTGCACCCTTTGCCATTGACTTAATATCATCTTCATTTAATACATTTGGCGCACTAACCCCAATAAATACATCTGCATCCTTCATCGCTGCGTGAATATCTCCCCTAAAGGTGCCAGGTGAGCAGTTTGTAACAAACCACTTACGCATTGGATCCTCATCGCCTTTATCTTCAAAAACTAAACCATCCTTATCAAAGCCAATTATGTTTGTAGCACCCTTTGCCACCAGTAACCTTGCAACAGCAGTTCCAGCTGCTCCCACGCCACTTAAAACAATCTTGGTTGATTTCAAATCCTTTTTCACAAGTTTTAGTGCGTTTGTTAAAGCAGCTAGTACAACAATAGCTGTGCCATGCTGATCATCATGAAAGACTGGGATATCAAGAAGATCGCGAAGCCGGGCTTCAATTTCAAAACAACGAGGAGCTGAAATATCTTCTAAATTAATTCCGCCGTACACTGGGGCAATAATTTGAACAGTTCTAACGATTTCATCAACATCTTGAGTATCTAGGCAGACTGGCCAAGCATCAACATCGGCAAATCTCTTAAATAAAGCAGCTTTTCCTTCCATTACAGGAAGTGCGGCCCCTGGTCCAATATTGCCAAGCCCTAATACAGCAGAGCCATCGGTAACAACTGCAACAGTGTTTCGCTTAATTGTTAATCGTCTTAGGTCGGACGGATCCTTTGCAATTGCTTGAGAGATTCGAGCAACACCTGGTGTGTAGGCACGGGAGAGATCATCACGGGTTTTAAGAGGAACCTTTGATGCGATTTCAATTTTTCCACCTAGATGAAGTAAGAATGTGCGATCTGAAACCTTACGGACATTCAAATTTTTGTTTTCAGATAATGCAGCGGTAATCGCCTCTGCGTGTTCAGCATCAACCGCGTCACATGTAACATCTATTACCACCCGATCTAAGACTGATTCAACAACATCGAGTGCGGTAATGGAAGCCCCTGCTGCCAGGATTGCTTGTGTTATTTCAGATACTGGTTGCGCAGAAGCCGGACCATCAACACGGATTGTGATGCCATAACCGGGTGATGTGCTTGCCATTTAAACAACACCATATAAACGATCACCAGCATCGCCAAGACCTGGAACTATGTAACCCTTCTCATTTAATCGCTCATCTAACGCACCAGTTACAAGTTTTAACTGCAGCGCGCTGGATGCAAATGCTTTTTCCAATACTGCAATACCCTCTGGAGCAGCCAAGATACAAATTGCAGTTATATCTTTAGCCCCCTTTGCTGCCAGAAATTCAATTGCAGAGACCAATGTGCCACCGGTTGCAAGCATCGGATCTAGGATGTAACACTGACGCCCCTGTAAATTTTCAGGTAACCTATTTGCATAAGTTGTTGCCTTTAAAGTTTTTTCATCCCGCACCATGCCAAGAAAACCAATTTCAGCTGTTGGAATTAATCTAGAAAACCCCTCTAACATGCCAAGTCCTGCTCTAAGAATTGGAACAACTACTGGCTTTGGTTTTGTTAGTTGGGCGCCTTGCGCCATAGCAACTGGTGTTTTAACTGTTACAGGTTGAGTTTTAACCTCACGCATTGCCTCATATGCAAGAAGGGTGACAATCTCCTCTGTTAGACGCCTAAAGGTTGGTGAATCTGTTTTTTCATCCCGCAGCACCGTTAGCTTGTGTGTAATCAGCGGGTGGTCTGCAATATGGATTTTCACATAATTACTCTACAAGCCCTAAGCCCTACTACCAATTAGCACCGAATAAAGGGAGAATAAGCAAAGCAAGTTTTGAGCATAAATTTACTGAAGGGGTGTGATCTAAATGTCAGTAGATTTTGGATGCATCGCCTGGCATGAAGATGGCCGATGGAGCGCCACCGCCTTGGCCTCAACCCGAGATATTGGCGCAATTATTGATGCATTAAAAGCTCAACAAACCAATGGCGGCGCCATTGGTTTGATTGCGATAGAAGATGAGTTTGTAGTTATTGCTAGAGCCTTAGGAGATCAAATGCAGATGATGATCTCAGATATTACCTACGCATTAGATTATGAAGTAGCAGCAGAGTTAGTTGAAGTTTTAGATCTTGAGTTTCCTGAGGAGGAGGATGAAGCCCAACCTGGTGGAGATTTAGATTTACTAAATGACTTAGGGGTAAGTCAGATGGAGCTTTTAACTATCTTAGATGACACAGAGTTATACCCTGATGAACAGCTTGAGGCGATTGCAAATAGATTAGGTTTTGGTGATCAATTTAATCAGGTGATTGAAAGTAATTAGTGGATTACAAGCAGTTAATGCAGCAGGCAATTGAACTTGCCAAGAGTGCTGAAAGCTTTGATGATGTGCCAGTCGGAGCGTTGATTGTTAACGAGCAGGGTGAAGTTTTAGCTACGGGTCAGAACTTGCGGGAAAAAGATAATGATCCAACGGCTCATGCTGAGATTGTTGCGATTAAAAATGTCGGAAACAAAATTGGAAACTGGCGCCTTGATGATCTAACTCTTGTGGTAACTCTTGAGCCATGTGTGATGTGTGCTGGGGCGATTGCCCAATCTAGGATGAAAAGATTGGTATTTGGCGCCTTTGATGAAAAGGCAGGAGCTGTTGGTTCAATCTGGGATGTAATACGAGATCCAAGATCCTTAACTAAGGTTGAAGTGGTGGGTGGTGTGTTAGCAGATCAATGCGCTTTGTTACTAAAGGATTTTTTTAATAAGAAACGTTAAACAATAATTTCATATGATGGATTTAAAATAACAAGTTGTCCATTATTTTCACCCACCATGCCTTCAGCCTTTATGGCAGAGCCAACATCAAGGCCTGAAATTTCACGCCTACCTAAAAATTGCAAAGTAACCCCGCCACTTTCATCCCATACCTCAACCTCAACGGTTGGGGATGAATCAGCAGGTGCTGATTTTATTGAGCTAACCCTGCCCTGCACATGAGCTCGTTTTCGCCAAATGATGCTTCCTATTGGCAGGATGTTTTCAGCGTAATGACTTACCGGCTCATTATTTTTACTTAAAGTAGCAGTTGGAGTATTTGTGAAGGTTGATTGCACTCTAGCTGGCTGTAATTCTTTAATCTGATTATCTAATCTATCAAATACAGATTCACCTGAGATAATTTTTTGAACATCAAATGGAATAATAGTTGCAACCACTCTTGGAAGTTGTGAGATGGGACCGGCAATTGTTTCAGCGGTTTGATCATGGAGTAATCTGCCTAAAAACTTTGAGTACGCCCTTCGTGGCAGTAGGAGTGTTAACTCCACATCAGCTTGCGCAGTTACCTTAAGTGCGTAATCAACTACTGCATTAGGCAATCTTCGATCTGGGCAATCAATTAACTCAAGTGAGACATCATCAAATGCTGGGTTTTTAGCCCACTGATTGGCAAGCTCCTGCGCTCTTTGATCATCAATTACAAAGTGCACTGCATTTAGATTTCTAGGACTTAAGCTCCTGGCGTATCGCACTGCTCCAACCGTTGCTATATCAATTCGATCAACTAAAACAGTTACATCATGCCTAGTAATTGAGGTTGCTCTTGAATCTTTAGCACTTAAAAGAAGTGCCTTACTCTCTTGGGAGTACTTGTTATTAAATTTAAGCATAATGATTGCAACAAGTGGTGTTCCAATTACAACTAGCCAGGTACCCTCTGTGAACTTAACTAAAGATAAAATAATTACAGTTGCAAGTGAAATCAACCCTGAACTTAAATGCAAAGCGTATTTACCCTTATCCGCTTTGCGTTTTTTAGCCATACCAAGCCCAGTTAAGGTAAAGCCAATAAAGACTGCAAGTGCGTAAATTGCAGCCAAGGTAGTAATACTGGCCCCTGTGGCAAAAACTAGGACGGCAGCAGAGCCTGAGATAAAAATGATTCCATTTGAAAAAGCTAACCGATGGCCTCGCTTTGTTAACTGCTTTGGCAAAAAGCCATCATTTGCCACAATATTTACCATATTAGGAAATGCGTTAAAGCAGGTGTTCGCTCCAGCAAATAATATAAATGTGGTTGCCGCTTGAACAAAGTAGTAAAAACTCTGGCCAAAGGCAGTATCCCCTAATGCAGCTGCAGCAACTAGTGAGATTACCGTTGGCGTGCCTGATTGGTATGGAATTGCAACCACCTGATAAGCAAGCCAAGCAATTCCAACAATTAATGTCGCTAAAACGCCGCTCATAATCATTAAGGTTTTACGAGCATTCTCATGCTCTGGTGATTTAAACAATGTCACACTATCTGAGATTGCCTCTAATCCAGTTAAAGAGGCACTGCCATTAGCAAATGCTTTTAAAACCAACAAGATTGCTGCAACTGTTAACAACCCTTGGGATTGACCAAGTGACATCAAACCTTGCGTATCGGTTGGATATTGGGTAAGTGAGCCAGTTAAATTTCGATAGATACCAAAGATAAAGACGGTAAACATTGCAATAATAAAAAGATATGAGGGTAGGACAAAGATTAAGCCAGCATCTTTTACTCCCCGCAAGTTTATAAAGGTTAAGATCGAAATAATAAGTAGAGTAAGAATTACTTTGTTATCGGATAACTCAGGAAGTGCTGAAACAATCGCAGCCACACCCGCTGCAGTTTGTATGGCAACTGTAATGATATATCCAAAGATTAACTCAATTGCTGCTACTTGCGAGATAACCTTGCCAAAGTTTTCTCTTGCCACCACATACGCTCCGCCAGTTCGCATATAGGTATTAATTACATCTCGATATGAGAAGGTGATGATTAGTAGGATAATTAAAATTAAGCCAACAAGTGGTGTGAAGATCGTGAAAGCAGCTAATCCAAAGGCTGGAATTAAAGCCACAAGTATCTGCTCTCCACCATAGGCAGAGCTTGAGATGCAATCTGAGGATAAAATTCCAAATGCATAACGTTTCGATAATCGCTGCTCACTTAACTCATGACGGTTAATTGGTTTACCTAAAAATCTAACCTTTAGCCTGTATAAAAAAGGATCCTTAAGGTGGGCCCGTTCTTTGAGCACCTTTGGCGCTGGTGCGTTATCACTCCAAGATTTAGGCACTTTTTAAAACACTCTCCAATGAGAAGTAAGGTGATAAGTATACGCCTGTTTAATAGGTGATTTTTAAGCACCCTTTACTTGGCTTATGCTTATCTTTATGCAGTTAAAGACACAGCTTTATATTGATGGCAAGTGGGTAAATGGCTCATCTACCTTGGCAGTAACTGATCCAAGTGATGAATCAGTAATTGCTAATGTGCAGGTTTCATCAGATAAAGAGTGTGCTGATGCAGTGGACGCTGCAGATCGTGCGTTTAAGAGTTGGGCAAAAACTGCTCCCCGTGTTCGCGGTGAGATCCTGCGAAAAGCATTTGAAATTATGGTGGCAGAGGCCGATCGATTAGCTGAGATTATTTCTAGAGAAAATGGCAAAGTATTAACGGACGCTAAGGGTGAGATTTTATACGCCGCAGAGTTCTTCCGCTGGTTTTCAGAGGAAGCGGTGCGAATTAATGGTGAGTATCGAACATCTCCTAGTGGGGATAAGAAAATTGTTGTTACCAAGCAACCAATTGGAGTTTCTCTTTTAATCACACCTTGGAATTTTCCGGCTGCGATGGCAACTAGAAAGATTGGACCAGCACTCGCCGCTGGCTGCACAGTGATTCTAAAGCCAGCAGGTGAAACCCCACTTACTGCGATTGCGATTGTTGAGATATTAGAAAGAGCTGGTGTTCCAGCAGGAGTTGTTAATTTAATCCTTCCAACACCAACTGGACCTGCAATTGCGAAAATATTAAAAGATCCACGAGTTGTTAACTTATCTTTTACAGGATCAACTGAGGTTGGTAGAGTTTTGTTAAAAGAGGCAGCAGAACGTGTTATTCGCTGCTCAATGGAGTTAGGTGGAAATGCACCATTTTTAGTTTTATCAGACGCCAATGTTGATGAAGCAGTTGGTGGCGCACTCCTTGCCAAGATGAGAAACGGTGGAGCAGCATGTACTGCAGCAAATCGTTTTTATGTAGCAAAAGAGGTGGCGCATGCGTTCACAACAAAGTTAACCAAAGCGATGGGTGATTTAAAGATGGCGCCAGGTGTAACAGCTGGTGCTCAATTAGGAGCTAGTGTCTCAGTTAAAGAGCGCAATAAAATTGCAGAACTCGTTGACGCCTCCGTTACAGCTGGTGGGCAGGTAAAAACTGGTGGTAAACCACCTGCTGGTGTTGGCGCTTTTTATCCAGCAACTGTGCTTACTGTTAAAAATGATAATCCAATATTAAATCAAGAGATATTTGGTCCAGTAGCACCAATCGTTATTACAACCTCAGATGAAGAAGCAATCTCACTTGCTAATGCAACTGAGTTTGGCCTTATTGCATATGTTTACTCAGCAGATTTAAAGCGGGCGATGAAGGTTGCAGAGGCTTTGGAATCTGGCATGGTGGCAATTAATAAAGGTGTTATTTCAGATCCGGCTTCGCCATTTGGTGGGTTTAAGCAATCTGGTTTAGGTAGAGAAGGTGGCTTTGCAGGAATTGAAGAGTTTTTAGAGACTAAATATATTGGCGTTGAGATTTAATAATTCTGGCGGAGGATGAGGGATTTGAACCCTCGGTAGGTTGCCCTACACACGCTTTCCAAGCGTGCGCACTCGGCCGCTATGCGAATCCTCCAGTATTACTTACCAGGCTTAAGGGTATCGGTGGTGATGACTAAGATTTACCGTTAGATCCCCCGTGCGGCATTAACGTGCCGAACTCCCCCAGGGCAGGAATGCAGCAAGGGTAGGTGCGCTCTAGTGGGTGTACGGGGGGTCCTATCTTTTTTAACTTTGTTTAATATCTTTAGCAAAGGAGGCGATGAATGTCATTAGCTCTATACCGTAAGTATCGCCCATCAATCTTTGCTGATGTAATCGGACAAGAGCATGTAACAACTCCGCTAAGTAACGCACTTGAATCAGAAAAGATTCACCACGCGTATCTCTTCAGTGGACCAAGAGGATGCGGTAAAACTTCAAGTGCCAGAATTATGGCTCGCTCCCTTAATTGTGAAAAAGGACCAACCCCAAATCCTTGTGGCATCTGCCAATCTTGCAAAGATCTAGTTGCAAATGGCCCTGGCTCACTTGATGTAATTGAATTAGATGCAGCAACTCATGGATTAGTAGATGATGCAAGAGATTTACGAGATAAAGCATTCTTTGCACCAGTTCAATCAAGGTACAAAATATATATTATTGATGAGGCTCATCAGTTAGGGCCAGGAGCTGCGAATGCGTTACTTAAAGTAGTAGAAGAGCCACCAGCACATGTCTTATTTATCTTTGCCACAACAGAGCCAGAAAAGCTAATTTCAACAATTAGATCTAGAACTCATCACTACCCATTTAGATTAGTCCCACCTGCAATTCTCACTTCACACCTTGAAAAGGTTTGTGAATCAGAGGGTATTAAGGTGGCAAAGGGTGTAATCCCATTAGTTGTTAGAGCATCTGGTGGTTCTGTGCGGGATGCACTCTCTGTTCTTGGTCAATTACTAGCTGGTGCTAGTAAAGATGGTGTCACCTATGAAATTGCTGTAGCACTCCTTGGTTACACAGATGGGGCATTACTAGATGAGGCAATTGATGCACTAGCTGCCCAAGATTCTTCCTCACTCTTTAACACTGTAGATCGGGTTGTTGAATCAGGACAGGATCCAAAGAGATTTGCGCAAGACCTGCTAGAGCGGCTTCGTGATCTAATTATTGTTGGCGCAGTTGATGACAATAACTCCCAAGTATTAAAGGAATTACCCGCCGATCAGATAGATCGCATAAGAACACAGGCAAAATTAATTGGTATTGCAAACTTGATAAGGGCTGCTGATTTAGTAGCAAATGGTTTAACCCAGATGAGAGGGGCAACTCCTCCTAGATTGATTTTGGAGTTAATTTGCGGCCAAATGATGCTGCCTACGGGTAATGACGCGGCCCTGGTAGCACGTGTTGAAAAGCTTGAAAGATCATTAGCAACAGGTATTTCAACAATTAGTGAGCCAAAGATGGCAAAGAGTGTGACCGCAGCTGAAGAGGTAAAGCAGGTGCCTAAGGTTGAAGGTAAGCCGGTTGCAGTAGCAAAAAGTGAACCAGTAAAGACTGAGAGCAAAGGCAGTAATCACAAGCCAAGTGGTCAGGCAGATATAGCCTCACTTCGCAGGATGTGGCCACAGGTAATTGAAAATGTTAAAGGAAAGCGCAGATTAACCTGGTCACTTCTTGCAACGAGTGCTCAAATACTTTCTGTTGATGATGAGAGCATAAGTATTGGAATTGTTAATGCTGGTGCTCGTGATTCATTTGTTAGATCAGAAAGTGATGTGATTTTATCTGATGCCTTTGCAGAGGTAGCGGGGGTGAGAAGAAAGATAGTTGCAACAGTAGATTCTTCAGTTGCCACTACTACTATGGCAAGAAGTGATGAGGATCCAACCGATGCCAACATGCTCTCAGGTGCTGATTTATTGGCCAGTAAATTAGGGGCAAAAGTTATTAAGGAGTCCAACTAAGTATTTTTTAGTTAATAACCTATGTATGAAGGAATAATTCAAGATTTAATTGATGAGCTAGGCCGTCTTCCAGGAGTTGGACCAAAGAGCGCCCAACGAATTGCTTTTCATATTATTGCCTCTGATCGAGTTGATGTAACACGTCTTGCCGAAGTTCTAAAAACTGTGAAAGAGCGAGTTAAGTTCTGCACCACTTGTGGCAATATCTCTGAAGAAGAATTATGCAAAATATGCCGGGATCCAAGAAGAGATAACACAGCTATTTGTGTAGTTGAAGAGAGTAAAGATGTGTTGGCTATTGAAAAAACTAGAGAGTTCAAAGGTAAGTACCATGTACTAGGGGGTGCGATATCTCCAATTGATGGTGTGGGACCAGAGAATTTAAGAATTAAAGAGTTAATGACCAGATTGGCCCAGACAGAATTAAGTGAAATCATTATTGCTACCGATCCAAACCTAGAAGGGGAGGCAACTGCTACATATTTAACTAGATTGATTAAGCCACTTGGTATAAAGGTCTCTCGTCTTGCTTCAGGGCTTCCAGTAGGAGGAGATCTTGAATATGCAGATGAAATCACCCTAGGAAGAGCTTTTGAGGGCAGGCGAAGCTATGATAATTGATTAATCTCAATATCTAAGATGTTTAAGTGTCTTACTATTTGAGATAATTCTCTAGTTCCTAATTTCATGCTCCACACTTAAGCCATGGGTTTAATCGTGCAAAAGTTTGGTGGCTCCTCCGTTGCCGATGCCGAAGGGCTCAAGCGCGTTGCAAGCCGAATCGTTGCTACAAAGAAGTCGGGTCATCAAGTAGTAGTTGTCGTCAGCGCAATGGGTGACACCACTGATGAATTAATTGATTTAGCAAACCAAGTATCTCCACTTCCTAATGGACGTGAGTTAGATATGTTGTTAACAGCAGGTGAGCGAATCTCTATGGCACTCCTTGCAATGGCGATCTCTAATTTAGGCCATGAAGCAAGATCATTTACCGGTTCTCAAGCTGGAATTATTACAACCTCAACTCATGGCAAAGCAAGAGTTATAGATGTGACGCCAGGAAGAATTCAAGAGGCTTTAAAGGAAGGTGCAATTGCAATTGTTGCCGGCTTTCAAGGAGTCTCCCAAGATACAAATGACATTACAACTTTAGGTAGAGGTGGTTCTGACACAACTGCTGTGGCACTCGCTGCGGCAGTTGAAGCAGATGTGTGTGAGATCTATACCGATGTTGATGGCATTTTTTCAGCTGATCCAAGAGTTGTACCAAGTGCTAGAAAATTATCAACTGTTACATATGATGAGATGTTAGAGTTAGCAGCAAGTGGTGCCAAAGTGTTACACCTTCGCTGTGTTGAGTACGCAAGACGTTTTGATCTACCAATTCATGTTAGATCATCTTTTTCCAACAAGGAAGGTACCTGGGTGGTTAAGGATCATCCAGAAGGGGGCGAAATGGAAGCAGCAATAATCGCAGGAATAGCTCATGATAAAAGTGAGGCAAAGGTGACCATAGTTGGTGTGCCAGATAGGGCGGGTATGGCAGCTGCAATATTTCAAGCAATCGCTGACGCTGATATAAACATTGACATGATCGTGCAAAATGTTTCAGCAGCAGCAACTGGTTTAACTGATATCTCATTCACATTACCTAAAACAGAAGGAGCAAATGCAACCGCTGTGTTAAAGCGTATTCAAGGTGAGATTGGTTTTGCTTCTATTCAATATGATGATCAGATAGGTAAATTGTCATTAATCGGCGCCGGTATGCGAAGCCATCCAGGTGTTACTGCAAACTTCTTTGCTTGCCTTTCAGAGGCAGGCGTAAACATTGAAATGATTTCAACATCAGAGATTCGAATCTCTATTGTTTGCCGAAGCTCTGATTTGGATAAGGGAGTTAAGGCAGCCCACACCGCATTTGATTTAGATGCTGATCAAATCGAAGCAGTTGTTTATGGGGGAAGCGGCCGATGAGTAAGAAACCCTCCCTTGCTGTAGTTGGTGCAACAGGAGCAGTTGGCACAGTAATGCTTGATATTTTATCTAAGCGAGAAAATGTCTATGGTGAGATTAGATTAATTGCCTCTGCAAAAAGTGCTGGTAAAAAACTTGAATGCCGCGGTGAAGTGCTGACGGTAGTTGCACTAACACCAGAGGCATTTGAAGGGATTGATATTGCAATGTTTGATGTGCCAGATGAGATCTCAAAAGAGTGGGCGCCAATTGCTGCTAGTAAAGGAGCGGTAGTAGTTGACAACTCAGGTGCGTTTCGAATGGATGATCAGGTTCCATTAGTTGTGCCAGAGGTTAATCCAGATGAGATTAAAAATCGCCCAAAAGGAATTATCTCAAATCCAAATTGCACAACCCTTTCCATGATAGTTGCCATGGGAGCACTCCACAAGCAGTATGGTTTAAAGGAGTTGGTAGTTGCCTCATACCAAGCAGCATCTGGTGCTGGTCAAAGTGGGCTAGATGTATTGCGTGAGCAAATGAGTTTGGTTGCTAATACCAACTTAGGAGATACAGCAGGTGATTCAAGGAAAGTAATCAAAGATTTTGGTCCATTCTCAGCCCCCCTAGCTTTAAATGTAATTCCATGGGCTGGCTCATTAAAGGAGGATGGTTATTCATCTGAAGAGTTAAAGGTTAGAAATGAATCAAGAAAGATTTTAGGAGTTAAGAATTTGAAGGTGTCTGCAACCTGCGTCCGAGTACCAGTACTAACCACTCATTCATTAGCTGTGCATGCAATATTTGAAAAAGAGGTATCACGCTCGGTAGCCCAAGATGTATTAAAAAATGCAGCTGGAGTTGAGTTAGTAGATGATCCAGAAAATCATAAATTCCCAACACCAGCAGATGTTGTCGGGACTGATCCAACCTGGGTAGGCCGGGTTAGAAAATCTTTGGATGATCCAAATGCGATTGATTTGTTTGTATGTGGGGATAATTTACGCAAAGGGGCTGCTTTGAATACTGCACAAATTGCAGAGTTGGTAGCGGCTGAGTTCTAAATTACTCGAGATAGACTACCGGCATGACAATTTTGGTTGCTGGTGGAACTGGGTTAGTTGGATCAGCGATCGTAAGGGAACTTAAAAGAGTAAATAGAGACGTAGTTGGCATATCAAGTAAAGATGTTAATTTGCTAGATCGCGATAAAACATTTGCGTATATAAAGAAGTTAAATCCCACTGCCATAATTGACGCAGCTGCTAAAGTTGGTGGAATTGGTGGAAACAATGCTTTTCCAGTTGAGTTTTTAAGTCAAAATCTACAAATTCAGTCAAATCTTATGGATGCAGCACATGCTGCAAGGACAGAAAAGTTTGTTTTTCTTGGCTCTAGTTGTATTTATCCTCGTAATTGTCCTCAGCCAATTAAAGAAGATTACTTACTAACCGGAGAACTTGAGCAAACCAATTCAGCTTATGCAATTGCTAAAATCGCCGGAATTGAATTGATAAAGTCTTATCGTAAAGAGTATGGCTATAAATGGATATCAGTAATGCCAACAAATTTATATGGAC
Organism: actinobacterium SCGC AAA027-J17; assembly: GCA_000383815.1. GTDB lineage: Bacteria > Actinomycetota > Actinomycetes > Nanopelagicales > Nanopelagicaceae > Nanopelagicus. Next base: position 29,092 of record KB912798.1, on the reverse strand, counting down.
CAAATGATAATTTTGATTTAGAAACTAGCCATGTTTTACCTGCCTTAATTCGTAAGTTTATTGAAGCCAAACAAAACAATAAAAGTGAGGTAACTGTTTGGGGTAGTGGAACACCACTTCGTGAATTTTTGCACACCGATGATCTTGCAAAAGCTGTATTGCTTTGCATGGAAAAGTATGATGATGCTCAGCAAATAAATGTTGGCTCTGGAGTTGAGATATCAATCTTGGATTTGGCCAATAAAATTGCTGAAAAGGTCAGCTTTTCTGGATCAATTGTGATGGATGCAAATAAACCAGATGGAACTCCTAGAAAAGTTCTAGATATAACAAAAGTATCAAATCTTGGCTGGAAACCAACCATTTCTTTGGATCAAGGTATTGCATCCACTGTAGAGTGGTATCTACAAAATAAGTAAGGAGCCATTTTGTCTAAGAAGGTTGCATTTATCACCGGTATCACCGGGCAAGATGGTTCATACCTTACTGAGTTTCTCTTAGAAAAAGGTTATGAAGTACACGGCCTAATTCGCAGATCTAGCTCATTTAATACTGGACGTATTGATCACATATATCAAGATCCTCACACACCTAATCCAAAACTAATTTTGCACTATGGAGATTTAACAGATGGTGTAAATATGACAAATTTAATTCATGAGATTCAACCAACAGAGGTTTATAACTTAGGCGCTCAATCCCACGTTCAAGTTTCATTTACCATGCCGCAATACACCGCCCAAGTTGATGCAGTAGGTGCTGTGGCACTGCTTGAATCAATTAGAGCCTCTGGAATTAAATGTCGTTACTACCAAGCAAGTACCAGTGAGCTTTATGGATCAACTCCACCACCACAAAATGAAGACTCAGTCTTTAGGCCAAGAAGCCCATATGCGGCAGCCAAGTTAATGGCTTACTGGTCAACAGTTAATTACCGAGAAGCTTATGGAGTTCATGGTACTAATGGAATTTTGTTTAACCATGAATCACCAAGGCGAGGCGAGACTTTCGTAACTAGAAAAATAACTAGAGCGGTTGCAAGAATTGCTACTGGCAGTAAAGATACGTTATACCTAGGTAATTTAGATGCAGTTCGTGACTGGGGTTATGCAAAGGAGTATGTGGAATCAATGTGGCTGATGCTCCAGCAAGATAAACCAGGTGATTATGTAGTTGCTACCGGGGTTGGAGCTACCGTTAAAGATTTTGCTCAAGCAGCTTTTGAACATGTAGGACTTGATTACAAAGATCACGTTGAAGTTGATAAGCGTTATGAGCGCCCAACTGAGGTTGACGCGCTAATTGGTGACCCATCAAAGGCTGAAAAAATCCTTGGATGGAAGGCAAAAACTGATTGGAAAGCATTAGCAAAATTAATGGTTGATGCTGATTTAGAAAAAGCTAAATCAAAATCAAATTAATTTAACTACTTTTTAACTCCACCTTTTGTATTTTCAGCAATATGAATTACAGCAACTGCTAATTCAAAGACCAAACGTATTGCAAGCAATACTAAGAAGGTAATGATTACTCCAGCTAATGCCACCATTGGAAATGCAGCATAATCTTGATTTATACCGAAAGTAGTGGATGCGTAAATTGGAATACCAACTGCCGCTAACCCAATGATAAAAATAAAGTAGAAGGTGTAAAGATAGGAAGCTACTTTTCTAGTTAAATACTCAGATAATCTAAAATCCTTCATATGCCCTAGCACAGCTTGAATATCGCCCCGCCAGGTAATCCAAGCCCAAAGGGATGCTAACAAGCCAAGTCCTAGAATTAATAGCTTTAAGGCAATTTGGATAACACCTAAAAGTATAAGCCAGATCAAACTTTGTTGAAATCCATCAGGCAATTCAGCTGATGCCAGATCATAATTATCAAGGAGTGATCTAGCCATAACAATTAGCGATAAAAGATAGGCAGCAGCTGATATTGAGTAGAAAACAACTTGATGGATTTTATTTGCTGGAGCTTTAAGAAAGTTAAGTAAGCCAGTTAAAAGATTTGCAATACGTGTTTTTTGAACGATTATTGCTAGAACTAGAGGAATTAGTGCAACTGTGGCAAAGGCCTCAACATATGGAGCTTCACCTGTTTTAATAAAGACATTTTTTAACAAGGTAACAATTGCAACCTCATTTACTCGCCAGATATCTGTCAGCCAAACTAGGAAGAAAATGCGGGTGACAAAAGCAACCACAGTTAAAAAAGCTCGCATCTCAAGGTTTTGAGCAAAGATGGCAAAAAATAGGGCAAGGTAGCTAACAATTAACCAGGTAAGCCCAGTTGAACTGGTGACTGCAGTAAAGGTATTTTGGTAGTTGGTGTAATCACTAAGGGTGTACCAGTAAAAGGTATCTGGGATTACAAGAAATAAAGCTACTACTAGATAGAGGCGATGTAATTTATTTGAAATTAGATTCATACTTAAAGCCTACCTTAAGCAGTTAAGGTAATTAGGGACACTTCAGGTGGACAGGCAAATCTAATGGGTGCAAATGGGCTCATTCCCATACCAGCTGAGACATTAAGCCATGGCTCATCATTTACCTTTGTTACTCCACGGGAGCGCCAATTTTCTAGATCACAATTTGTAGTGAGTGATTTACTCCCACCAAACCAAGGCAATCTAATCTGTCCACCATGGGTGTGACCGGTAAAGATTAAATCCAATTTATCTTGCGCCATGGCGGCCAAAACTCTTTCATATGGGGCATGTGTTACACCAATTGCAATATCAGCTGCCTTACTAACCTTTCCTTCAACCTTTCGATAGTCATCTAACTCTAAGTGAGCATCATCTGTACCACGTGCTTCAATTACAACACCATTTACCTTTAACTTAATTTTATTGTGATTTAAATCTTTCCAGCCAGCATTTGTTAGCTGCTTCTGTAATCTCTGCCACGGCAACTTCTCACCTAACTTGCGCTCTCCATTATCTTTTCTTAGATAAGAAAAAGGATTCTTAAAGCTTGGTGCATAGTAATCATTTGATCCAAATACAAATAATCCAGGCAGATCAAGTAGATCACCTAATGCATTTATAACTGGCCCAACTGCATCTTTGTGGGCTAGGAAATCACCGGTAGAGACAACTAAATCAGGACCCAGATCGATAAAGGATTTAAGATCTGCAATCTCTCGCTTTCGCTTTGGGGTTAGATGCAGATCAGAAAAATGAAGCACCTTTATCGCCTTAGAGCCCTTAGGTAGTAAGGGCAAGGTTGCAGTGCGTACTTTGTATGCCATAGGCATGAGAAGATACCGCTATGGGACTAAAAGAAAAACTACAGGCAGATTTAACCGATGCGATTCGCGCTCGGGATGAGGTTAAAAGTGGAACAGTTCGAATGCTACTTGCTGCTATCACCAATGAAGAGGTGGCAGGTAAGGCAGCTAAGGTTTTAACTGATGCTGAGATTATTACTGTGTTATCACGTGAGGCAAAGAAGCGTCGTGAGGCAGTAGATGCCTACACCCAAGCAAAGCGAGATGATTTAGCAAATAAGGAAAAGGCAGAGGGTGTAATCATTGCCCAGTACCTACCTGAGCAATTAAGTGAGGCAGATATTAAGAAAATGATTACAGAGGCCATTGCTGAGACAAATGCATCAGGTCCTGCTGGAATGGGATTGGTAATGAAGGTCTTGCAGCCAAAGATTGCTGGCAAAGCAGATGGCGGTTTAGTTTCAGGATTGGTAAAAGCAGCACTTTCTCAATAACAAACTAAATAATAAAAGAAGGATTAACTATGAAGTATGAATATGTAACTGTTCCATTACTTACCCATGCAACTAAGCAGATATTAGATACCTGGGGCTCAGATGGCTGGGAGTTAGTCCAGGTAGTTCCGGCCCCAGGGGGCGGGGATCAATTAGTTGCATATATGAAGCGAGAAATTAAGTGAGTGTTAAGGAAAAGTTAGCCGCACTTGGTTTAACTCTGCCAACTGCTGCTGCTCCAGTTGCAGCATATGTACCAGCGGTTAAAACAGGAAACCTTGTTTTCACAGCAGGACAGCTTCCTGTAGTAGATGGCAAGTTAGTTTTGACTGGCAAGGTTGGCAGTGATGTAACACCAGAGGATGCTAAAAAGATGGCTGAAATTTGCGCGCTAAATGCCTTGGCTGCAATTTCACTTGTGGCAGATATTGATCAGATTGAAAAAATTGTCAGAGTTGGTGGCTTTGTTAATGGCGTACCTGGTTTTGTTGCAATTCCAGCAGTTGTAAATGGAGCAAGTGAGTTGTTGATTAAATTATTTGGTGATGTAAATGGCAAGCATGCGAGAACTGCGGTTGGTGTGGCTGAGCTACCACTTAACGCACCTGTTGAGATTGAGATGGTTGTTCAACTTAGAGGTTAAGTACCTAAATAGGGTATTGTTTTGCTAATGGATTTGATTGTTGTTAAAAACCTAGTTAAACAATTTGGCGATTTCACCGCTGTAAATGGAATAAATTTTTCAGTAAAGCAGGGTGAATCATTTGGCCTACTTGGTCCAAATGGAGCTGGAAAATCCTCAACCATGCGCATAATTGGCGCAACCTCTCAGCGCACATCAGGTGAGGTTTTAATCCTTGGTAAAGATCCAGAGCAGGCTGGTCCACAAATTAGAGCACACCTTGGAGTGGTTCCCCAACAAGATAACTTAGATGAAGAGTTAACTTGTGCTGAAAACCTTTATATCTATGGCCGCTACTTTGGACTACCGAAGATTACCGTTAAGAACAAATTAGATGAGTTACTTGAGTTTGCGCAATTGCTAGACAAAAAGAATTCAAAGGTTAAATCCTTAAGTGGAGGCATGAAGCGGCGATTAACAATTGCCAGAGCGTTAGTCTCTGATCCAGATATCTTAATGTTAGATGAACCAACCACAGGGCTTGATCCGCAAGCAAGGCATATTTTGTGGGATAGGTTGTTTAGATTGAAGGAAAAGGGGGTCACCTTACTAATTACCACCCATCACATGGATGAGGCAGAACAGTTATGTGATCGATTAATGGTGATGGATAAGGGTGAGATTATGGCTGAAGGAAGTCCTACTGAGTTGATTAAAAAGTACTCCACCAAAGAGGTTTTAGAGGTTAGATTTGGTTCAGATCGAAACTCACAGATGGTTGAACAATTACAATCTTTTGCAGATCGCCTAGAGGAGCTACCAGATCGGTTGTTGCTATACACCGAATCTGGTGAGGATTTATTGGCAAAGATTGTTGCAGCAAATATTCACCCAAATACCTCACTTGTTAGAAGAAGCTCACTAGAGGATGTTTTCTTGCGTCTTACCGGAAGATCTTTAATCGAATAATGAGATCACAAACAGCAGTAAGAAAAGTCTCACTAACTGGATTTAGATATGTAGTAGAGGCGCGGATCTTAAATATGATCAAGTGGACACGAATCATTATTTTTGTGGCAATTGCTAACCCAATTTTATATTTGCTTTCAATTGGAATTGGAGTTGGCTCATTAATAGATAGCAAAGATGGCTTAGGTGGAGTTGAATACTTAACTTTTTTAGCCCCTGCATTGTTAGCCACAGCAGCAATTCAAGGAATGCTAGATGAGGTAATTTTTCCAACCTTTGAAGGGTTTAAATGGGTTAAAAACTTCTTCGCCATGAATTCGACTTCCCTTACTGGAACCGATATTGCAGGCGGGGTATTTGTTGCAGCACTTCTTCGCACTACATTTACTGTAGTTATTTACTGGATCGCACTCTACTTTTTTGGAGCACTTGACTCACCAACAGCCTGGCTAGCAATTCCGGCTGCGATATTTGCTGGAGCAAGTTTTGGTGCATTGATTATGGCACTTGCTGCTAGGGCAAAAAATGAAGATGTATTTATGTTGATTACTGGGCGATTTATTGTGATGCCAATGTTTTTATTCTCAGGCACCTTCTACCCACTTGAGTTGATGCCAACATTTTTGCAATGGATTGGTTGGATATCACCCCTTTGGCATGCAACAGATCTAGGTAGATTTTTAACATACGGACATCAAATATCAACTACTACATTAATTTTTCACCTTATCTATATGTTCGCACTCCTTGTAGTTGGTCTCTACTTTGCATTTCATAACTACACCAAGAGATTGGCGAAGTAATGTTGATCTCAGCAGCTGTTTCAATTGCAGAGCGGCAGGCGAACCGAATGGGGGCCAAGCATTACGCAGGACGATCACATGTTATTTTAGAGCGATCGTTGGTGGCACTTAAATCCTCAAATTGGTTTCCAGTGGTATCTGGATTTTTAGAGCCACTTTTGTATTTGTTCTCATTTGGTTACGGAGTTGGCACACTGATTGGTGATATCCAAGTTTCAAATGGACAAGTTGTAAGTTACGCAATGTTTATCGCCCCAGGCCTTCTTGCAACTAGTGCGATGAATGGTGCTATCTATGATTCAACCTGGAATGTTTACTTTAAACTTCATGAAGGAAAGATCTATCATGGAATGCTTGCTACATCTCTTGGTCCACTAGATGTTGCATTGGGTGAGATTTTAACTGCACTAATACGTGGCTTTGCCTACGCAGTTGGTTTTATGGCTGTTGCTACCCCAATGGGGCTCATTCCAAGTTGGTGGGGGGTATTAGCTATTCCCGCTGCGGTATTAATTGCATTTGGCTTTGCCTCAATTGGAATGGCAATTACCTCTTACTTTAAATCCTACCAACAGATGGGGTTGATAAATATTTCATTATTGCCAATCTTTTTATTCTCTGGCTCCTTCTACCCTCTATCTGTTTTTCCAGATTGGGCTCAAATCATTATTAAAACATTACCGCTTTGGCATGCGATTGAGCTGATTAGGAATTTATCTTTAGGAATTATTAACTTCTCTTTACTAGGACACATTGCTTACTTTTTAGTGATGATAGTTGTTGGGCTTTTCTTTACTACAAGAAGACTTAACGCTTTGTTTATGCGGTAATTACCGACCGCGCTTTACCAATCTTTCATAATCTAAAACGATCACCGCTCTTGGTTCAAGCTTTACCCAACCACGGGATGCAAAATCAGCTAATGCTTTGTTAACAGTCTCCCTGGACGCTCCAACTAATTGAGCTAACTCCTCCTGGGTTAATTCATGGTTAACATGTAAGCCATCATCTTTTTTAGTACCAAACCGCTCACCTAATTCAATAATTGCTTTGGCAACTCTTCCAGGTACATCAGCAAAGACTAGATCAGATAAAACATCATTTGCTTTTCGTAGCCGCTGGGCAAGGCGACCTAATAATTGCAATGAAACCTCAGGATGGGCGGTTACCCAGCCAATTACTTGATCATTAGCAAGTGTTAATAATCTTGAATCAACAACTGCAGTTGCTGTTGCAGTTCTTGGTCCTGGATCAAAGAGTGATAACTCACCAAACATATCTCCAGGTCCTAAAATTGAAAGTAGATTTTCTCGGCCATCACCGGATGAAGTGCCAAGCTTTAACTTGCCCTCAACTACAACAAATAATCGATCTCCAGCATCGCCTTCTTTAAATAGTATTTGCCCCTTTGAAATCTTAATTCCACTCATAGAGGCCCGAAGGGTGGCGGAGGAGGCATCATCTAGGGCAGTAAAGAGCGGTGCGCGGCGGACTACCTCTTCATCATTTTTACTTGCCATAAGCCAGATGATACCGCCCTCACCCACCTGGACTCCAATCAGCGTAATCTTGGCTAAATGCGCAAGAGTTTGCCTGAAAAAAAGGTTAGAGCAAAAGCTATTTACCGCCAACTAACAAAGAGTTATCCAAATGTCAGATGCGAGTTAGATTACAACTCTGCATTTCAATTACTAGTTGCAACTGTCCTATCTGCGCAATGTACTGATAAACGAGTCAATCAGACTACTCCTGCCTTATTTAAAAAGTATCCAAATCCAAAAAAGATGGCAAAAGCTGATTTAAAAGATATTCAACGGTTAGTTAAGTCAACTGGTTTTTTTAGAGCAAAGGCAAAAAATATAAAAGGTTTAAGTAATAAAATTATGGAGGAGTTTGATGGGGATGTGCCAAGTAATTTAGATGATTTAATTACTTTACCTGGAGTGGGCAGAAAAACTGCTAACGTAGTCCTAGGTCATGCTTTTGGTATTCCAGGCATCACAGTTGATACCCACTTTGGCAGATTAAGTAGAAGATTTGGCTGGAGTAAGCAAAATAATCCAGTAAAGGTTGAGTTTGAGGTCGGTGATTTGATTGCTGAAAAAGAGTGGACAAATTTGTCGCAGCGAATGATTTGGCATGGCAGACGAGTCTGTCACTCTAGAAAACCAGCATGTGGTGCTTGCCCACTTGCTAAGTTATGTCCTTCATATGGAATCGGTGAGATAGATCCAATTAAAGCAAAGCGCCTAATGAAGGCTGAGGCAGATTTTAGATGAAAAGATTTAGTTCACTTATCGTATTTGCACTTTTACTCTCTAGTTGTACTTCAACATCTAAGCCCGAGGGCAATGGCGTAATTCCAGGCTGTGATGAAATAAGAGTTGGAGTTGCTTCAGATAAGAAACTTGAGCTTCCTTGTTTAGATGGATCAACATCTATTGATTTTCATCAGATCAAGGGGCCAATTGTTATCAATATTTGGGGTTCTTGGTGTGAAGGATGCCGGCAGGAGATGCTTTACTTTATAGATTTATATGCCACCCAAAGTTTTAAGTCAGGGCAAATTCAATTACTTGGAATTGATGTTGAAGAAAATTCACCTACCTCAGGCCCTGATTACATAAAGCAAAGTGGCATGAGTTGGCCACATTTAAATGATGTCAATGATCAAACAAAGGCAATCTTTGGCCCAGGAGTGCCGGTAACCTGGTTTATAGATAGCCAAGGAGTTGTGGTTGAAAAACACATCGGGGCGTATCAAAACAAGCAGCAATTATTTGACCAGGTTGAAAAAGCATTTGGGATTACATTATGAATTATTTTGATTACTCGATTTTGATTCTGCTTACAATCTCAGCTTTTTCTGGTTTTAAAGCTGGATTAATTCAAACAGTGTTCAAAACAATTGGTTATGTAGCAGGTGGTGTCGTGGGTGTTGCTCTAGCAATAAATTATCTAGATTCTTTGGAGAGTGAGATTTATCTACTCGGTGGCTTAATCCTGTCAGTAATTACTTTTGCCCTATTGGGTGAGTTTTTACTTGGCAGGCTCGGCTTACTATTTAGAAAAGCTTTGTTTATTCCACCATTTAAACTGATTGATTCCGCGCTCGGTGGCACACTTTCTGTAATTAAGTTTGGTGTTATCGCCTATCTAATCTCTATCATTTTGGTTGCTTCACCTATTGCGCCGGCAGATAAATACATAGCCCCATCAAAGAGCTTCACCTATGTTGATACCCACCTACCCAAGGTAGTGGTGGATTTAAAGCAAGAGGTTGTTCAATTGTTTAATAAACTCTCTTAATCCTCTGATTTTCCACTCTTTAAACCTTCAGAGATTAACTTCATAACATTTGGATCTGCAAGTGTTGTTGAGTCCCCTACTGCTCTATTTTCTGCAACATCTCGCAAAAGCCTTCTCATAATCTTGCCACTTCTGGTTTTTGGAAGCTCTGCCACCACCATTATTTGGCGGGGTTTGGCAATGGGACCAATCTCTTTTGCAACGTGATCTCGTAATTGCTTAACTAAAACTTCACCACTTGCTGCTGCTATCCCACCTCTTAAAATCACAAAGGCAACAATGCCTTGCCCAGTCATCTCATCATTTGCGCCAACTACAGCAGCTTCTGCCACTGCTTCATGGGAGACAAGGGCGGACTCAACCTCAGTGGTAGAGATTCGGTGTCCTGAAACATTCATAACATCATCAACGCGTCCCAGCAACCAGATTGCGCCATCCTTATCTAGCTTTGCTCCATCTCCGGCAAAATATAAATTATTAAATCTAGACCAGTAGGTTTCTTTGTAACGCTCTGGCTCTTTCCAAATACCACGCATCATCGATGGCCAAGGTTGGTTTAAGACTAAGTAACCGCCACGACCATTGCCAACAGCTTTGCCTTCATCATCAACAACTTGTGTTGATATGCCGGGTAACGGTTTCATCGCACTTCCTGGTTTTGTTGCGGTAACTCCAGGAAGGGGTGAGATCATGATTGCGCCAGTCTCTGTTTGCCACCAGGTATCAACAATTGGGCAGTTATTGTTTCCAATTACTTCTCGATACCACATCCATGCTTCAGGGTTTATTGGCTCACCAACAGAGCCAAGTAAGCGCAAGGATGAAAGGTCTGATTTATTTGGATACTCATCCCCCCACTTCATCCAGGTTCGAATCAAGGTTGGTGCGGTATATAAAACACTTACTTTATATTTTTCAATTAACTCAAAAATGCGCCCCTTTGTTGGTGTATCAGGAGTTCCTTCATACATAACCTGGGTCGCACCATTTATCAAAGGTCCATAAACCACATATGAATGTCCGGTAATCCAACCAATATCTGCTGTGCACCAGTAGACATCACTCTCTGCTTTTAAATCAAATACAGCATGGTGGGTAAAGGCAGCCTGAGTTAAGTAACCACCAGTGGTGTGAAAAATACCCTTAGGTTTTGCAGTAGTTCCTGAGGTGTAGAGAATAAATAAGCCATTTTCAGAGTCAAAAAACTCTGGGCTATGTTGATCTGATTGCTTATCAACAATCTCATGCCACCAGATATCTTTCTCACCCCATCTGACCTCTTGACCAGTTCTTTTCACAACTAAAACATTTTTCACATTTGTTTCACCCTTTAACGCCTCATCAACAGCAGTTTTTAATGCAAAGGCAGAGCCTTTGCGATATCCACCATCTGCTGTTATTACAAGGGAAGCGTCAGCATCTTGAATACGAGATAACAATGAGTCGGCTGAGAATCCACCAAAAACTACCGAGTGCATCGCACCTAATCTGGCGCAGGCAAGCATGGCAATTGCTGCCTGGGGAATCATCGGCATATAAATTGCTACCCGATCCCCTTGCTTAATACCCAACTCAATCAATGCATTTGTAGTTTTGCAAACCTCACTTAGTAATTGTTTGTAGGTAATTGTTTGAGTATCCCCAGGCTCACCTTCAAAGTGAAAGGCAACCCGATCTCCTCTGCCCTCTAATACATGTCTATCTAGACAGTTATAACTTGCATTTAACTTGCCACCAATAAACCATTTAGCAAAGGGTAGTTGCCAATCAACAACCTGACTCCATTTTGTATCCCAATGCAATCTATTAGCTTGCTTTTCCCAAAAGGCTAATCGATCAGCATCTGCCTCTTGGTAGATATCACTTTTTGCATTTGCATTCTTAACAAATGAATCAGAAGGCGGGAATGTTCGATCTTCATAGGAGAGATTCTCAAATGATTCACTACTCATAGTAATAAAGGCTATCAGCGATAAGTTTTCCCCACTAGGTAAGAAGAGAATATTTAAGGGCTCACACTTAGATTATCTTTACCAATTACCAGATATCACCTTTTACACATACATTGAAATGGAGCACCTATGTTGACTGCATCATTAATTACCCTAGTAACCCTGCTGGAGCGATTACTAGCCTCTGGCACCTTAAACCTGGCCTTATCAGCCCTCTTTAAAAAGGCGCTGATACTGCTTGGGGCTTACTAAAGGATTGGAAAGTTAAGTGCTGATTTGGGGCGGTGATTTTTAAAACCGCCCCAAATGTGGTGGAATTGGTCGTAATCCCGCAAGGAAATTACCTGTCCAGCTGCCAAAGTTGGCTGTTGCTACTCATGGGAGAGATATGACCGCCATAGTTTTACTTGGTGCGCAGTGGGGCGATGAGGGCAAGGGTAAAGCTACAGATTTATTAGGTGATCGCGTTGATTATGTTGTTCGCTATCAAGGTGGAAACAACGCAGGGCATACAGTTGTAATCGGAGATCAAAAGTACGCACTGCACCTACTACCTTCAGGGATTTTATCTCCAAACGTAATTCCAGTAATTGGAAATGGTGTTGTTATTGATCCAGCAGTTTTATTAAAAGAGATCTCAGATTTAAATGAGCGAGGGATTAATACCTCAAAGTTAAAGATTTCAACAAATGCACATTTGATTACGCCATACCATCGCACAATCGATAAGGTTTCAGAGAGATTTTTAGGCAAATCAAAGATTGGCACAACAGGACGCGGAATTGGCCCTGCCTATGCGGACAAGATAAATCGAATTGGAATTCGAGTTCAAGATCTATTTGATCCATCTATTTTAAAACAAAAAATTGAAGCAGCCCTACATGATAAAAATCAAATATTAGTTAAGGTCTTTAACCGAAAAGGAATTACTGTTGATGAAGTCCTTGATGAGTATTTGGCTTATGCGCAGGTTTTAAAACCATATGTAACTGACACATCGCTTTTGTTAGACCAAGCTTTAAAGGCTGGCAAGGTTGTTCTTCTTGAAGGCTCTCAAGGAACATTGCTGGATGTTGACCATGGCACATATCCATTTGTTACTTCATCTAATCCAACAGCGGGCGGAGCCTCCACTGGCTCAGGAGTTGGACCAACAAAGATCTCACGTGTAATTGGAATTCTTAAGGCATACACAACCCGGGTAGGAAGTGGTCCATTTCCAACTGAGTTATTTGATGAAGATGGTGAAGCGCTTAGAAAAATAGGTGGTGAGGTTGGTGTTACAACTGGGCGTAATAGAAGGTGCGGCTGGTTTGACGCACCAATTGCCAGGTATGCAGTGCGTGTTAATGGGTTAACTGACTTCTTCTTAACAAAGCTAGATGTGTTAACTGGCTGGGAGAAGATTCCAGTATGTGTTGCATATGAGATTAATGGCGTAAGGATTGAAGAATTACCAGCATCACAATCTGATTTTCACCATGCAAAGCCAATTTATGAGTACTTGCCAGGTTGGAAAGAAAATATCTCTAAGGCAAAATCTGTAGCGGATCTGCCAAAAAATGCACAGGAGTATGTGAAGTTTTTAGAGAAGGTATCAGGAGTTCAAATAAGCGCTATAGGCGTTGGACCCGGCCGGGATGAAACAATTGTAGTTAGGGATCTAATCGCATGAATACTACGCCAAATGTTTTAGCAACAAGGTATGCCACAAAAGAGATGGTGGCAATCTTTGATCCAGTAAATAAAATTGTTAATGAGAGAAAATTTTGGATCACAATTTTAAAATTGCAACAAAAAGCAGGGCTTCCAATCACAGATAGTGATATCAAAGCGTATGAGAAGGTAATTGAAAAGGTTGATCTTGCTTCAATTGATAAGCGAGAGATGAAAACACGTCATGATGTTAAGGCTCGAATTGAAGAGTTTAACGCGCTAGCAGGTGTTGAAAAGATACATATTGGACTTACTAGCCGTGATTTAACTGAGAACATTGAGTTAATTCAGATCAAAGCAGCTCTTGAATTAATTGAGTTCAGAACGCTCCAAACCTTATTTTTACTAAATGAAAAAATTACCAAGTATGAAAAAACCTATATGGTTGGTAGATCCCATAATGTTGCAGCCCAGGTAACTACGTTAGGTAAGAGGTTTGCAACATGCGCTGAGGAGTTGTTATTTGCTCATACCGCACTTAAAGAGTTAATTGCCCGGCTACCTCTTCGTGGCATTAAAGGACCAGTGGGAACTTCTCAGGACGCATTAGATGCAATGGGTGAGGATTTTGGGCAGTTAGAAAAAAGCATCGCAGAGGAGTTTGGTTTTGAAAATACTTGGACCTCAGTTGGACAAATCTACCCACGGTCAGTTGATTTTGAGGTTGTATCTAAGCTATTACAGATAGCTTCTGCTCCTTCCTCGATGGCAACCACAATTAGATTAATGGCAGGTAGCGGATTAGTAAGTGAAGGATTTAAAGCTGGTCAGGTTGGCTCATCTGCAATGCCCCACAAGATGAACTCCCGATCATCTGAGCGCATAAACGGCATGATGGTTTTGCTTCGTGGCTATAACACCATGGCAGCAGATCTTGCTGGGGATCAGTGGAATGAAGGTGATGTTTCATGTTCTATAGTTAGAAGAGTTGTTATCCCAGATTCATTTTATGTTTTAGATGGCTTGCTTCATACCTTTATGACAATACTAAATGAGTTTGGAGTATTTGAAGAGAGTATAAAGAATGAGCTAAATGAGCAACTTCCATTACTTTCAACCACAAAGATATTGATGGAGTGTGTTAAAGCTGGGATGGGTCGAGAGGTAGCCCACCAATTGATTAAAAAACATTCAACTTCAACTACTGCAGGTAATTTCTTTGAAGCTCTCGCCAAGGAAAAAGATTTTCCACTCTCACTTGATCAGTTAAACAAGTTAATTTTAAGTCCAGTAGAGTTTACAGGTCTTGCATTGATACAAATTAATTCCGTCAAGGAAATGATAACTGGGCGAATAAAAGATAAGATCTCAAAGGTTGAATTAACAGAACTTCGATGAACCAAGATTTGGATATAAAGGCTCAGGTGAAACAAATTCTCAAAATAGTCCAAGAGGTAGCGCCTGGCAGATCTGTGGAGCTTAGAATTCCACCATACGCAGCGATTCAATGTGTAGAGGGTGGAAATCACCGGCGGGGAACTCCACCTAATGTGGTTCAGATGGCGCCCGAAACTTTAATGGCCTTAAGCCAAAACCCACTGAAATGGCATGAGTTAGTAGGAAAAGGCATGATTTCAGCCTCGGGCACAAACGCAGATTTATCAAAACTTTTTAACGAGGTGAGTAAACTAGTTAAAAGTTTTAACGGAGGATTCAATGGCTAGTAGATCTAAGCGTGCAAGAATGGCGCCGCAAGAGAATTTACCAAGAAAATTTATGTACTGGGCGATTGCGGTCCTGTTAGTAAAAATTGTCATAATTTTTAGAATTCAAGGCTTGAATGCGGGCTCTGGCGATCGAGTTTACTTTGTTGATGGTGCCTGGCTTGGAGCAGATGGCGAAAACTATCTGATGGGTTATTTTGCACTTATTCGCGATGGAATATTCTCCGCAGAAAGCGTTTTAAATTATTGGCCAGCAGGATACCCACTGTTTATATTCCTACTTTCACTTCTAGGAAAAAGTTGGGTGCTAACAACACTGTCAATCTTTCAATCTATTATTTTTTCCTATGCTGTTTATATTTTTGCCACTCAATTATCAAAGACTAGGTTAAAAAAGTACTCTTACTTGGTATTTCTATTGATTACTCTTAATCCCACCCTATCCTTAAGCTCTATTGTTATCGGATATGAAAGCATCACTGCCTCGGGAATTTTAATCTCTTGTGCTTTAATAATAAAAGATTTTATTGAAAGAAATGATAAAAAATTTATGAAGTACTTGGTGATTAATTCTCTAGTTCTTGGCTTTCTAGCCTTTGTTCAACCGAGGTTAATAATCTCAGGGGTATTAATCCTTTTGCTTTGGATATATCTTAGAAAGGGAATTAAATCCGGTACTAAAAGTTTAATTATCAGCTTCTTAATTTTAGCAATATTTCCTATGTCTTTAATTATTCGCAACTATCAAGCCTTGGGCTTAACCAGTATCTCAACAAATCTTGGCGTGACAATGAATCTTGGAGCCGGAGATGGTGCTACGGGCGGTTATGGTGGCTCAACATCAAAGGCAGGGGTGCCCTGCGAAACAACTGGAAATAGTGTTGAGCAGGATACCCAAAGAGTTAAATGTGTTTTAAATTGGTATTTAAAAAATCCAGTAAAAAGCGTCGAACTTTTTTACAACAAATCAGTTTATTTCTGGTCCCCATGGATTGGCCCGGTTGCAAATGGAACAATGGCTAGAAATCCATGGCTAACTATTAGTCCAATCAGAGATATTGCTAGCTCATCTCAAGATGGAAGTAACTTAGTTTATGGAACTGCTGGCAAGATAATCTCGTGGACTTGGCTGTTAAGTGGACTCGGGATTTTATTTTATGGGTTTTTAATACTCTGGCGGCAAGGGTCAATTGAAAAAATGCTCGCAGCTTTGGCATTGATTGCAGTTGGCACAAACTGGGCGATTTCTCTTGTGACAATTGGTGATCACCGGTTTCGAATTCCTATTATGGGCTTAAGTCTTTTCTTGCAAGCAATAGGCCTTAAGACCCTCTTGCGGGGTGGAAAGCCTGCAATGGTTGATGGCCCTGCTTTGCGCTAATCTACCTCACCTGACAGCAGAGAAATATTGAAGGAGGGCCAATAATGGGACGAGGCCGTTCAAAAGCAAAACAAACAAAGGTAGCAAGAGATCTTAAATACTCTAATCAAGATATGGATCTAGAGCGGCTAGCAAAAGAATTACATGGTGAAGTCAAAGAGGATAAAGGATTCGACGATGATTCCTCTAACGACAATTACACTACCCGTAATTAACTAACCTGCTAAATGCGACCAACTCCTTACGTGGCCTCTTTACGGATATATGAGCCGTTAACTGCTTTTAGTCAAGAAGATCAATCTAGGTGGAGCCATATCTCAACGACAACTCCAACGGGTAGAGATGAGCAACAAAAGGCGCTTAGGCGAACAATTGTCACAGAACCACCTGCTCTTAAATTAGATGGTGCGCACATTTTAGAAATTGATAACAAAAAATACATAGCTCCATGGTCGACAGCAGCTAGGTGCTGGGCAGCTTTAGATGATTTTAAATCTTCAATGCCATTTACAATAAGTAGTTTTTTTCTGCCTAAAGAGATCGAAAACGCACTTTCATTAAACTCTGAAGGGATTGAAGATAAGGTTTCACACATAATTACTGCAACCTGGAGTATTCCTCCACGTTGGTTTTCACTCTTTGAGGCTTCAGAGCGAATTAGAGGCACCAATGATGATGGTGCTTACACAATTCTTCGCACCACAATCTCAAATGCAAAACAAAGATGTTTGTTTGCCCACCAAGCAGTTGTCAACGCTTTTGGAAATGGACCTATAGAACAAGAGATTGCAGATCTACTTGAATGGCTATCTATTTTTGATGCCAATTCTATTGTGGAGTGCGATTACGGAGGGTTAGCTATTTATCTAGAAAAATCATTGATTGAATCTGGTCAACCTGGATTAAACGCAGACACCTCAATTGAGGATGTTGCTAGATCACTCGCGGGTTTGGCAGCAGGAGATGGCGCACTGGCAGGGCAGGGTTATGAGCGATTAGTTACCCGCTGGCGAAGGGTCGCAGCCTTTGAGCAGGCCATGTAATTGGGTTACTTGTCATTTACTTACCCAAACCACAATACTTGCCTCATAAGGTTTAAATCGGACACACTCGCCAACCAACAAATAAGGAACAACTGAAATGAATTCAGAGCAAGAGGTCTTATTGACCCCAGCTGAGGTTGCATCATTATTTAGAGTAGATCCAAAGACTGTCACCAGATGGGCAAAATCTGGCAAGTTAACCTCAATTAGAACCTTAGGTGGGCATCGAAGATATAAAGAGTCTGAAGTCAAAGCACTTCTTCTGAAAACAACGAGCAACAGTTAAAGAATGGATAGAGATTAACTATGAGTGAAGCGAAAAATACTGGCGAAGATGCAAAAGCTAAAATGCTAGCCGCCCTTGCAAAAAAACAAAAGGGTAGTAACTCAGGCAAGAGCGCAGGGCCTACCTCAGGATCCAAGGTGGGCTCAGGCCAAACTGGTGGCTCTGCCCCAAAGATGCATAGACGCAAATCTGGTTCTGCTTGATTAACATTACCTAGCAACATGGGAATCACAAATACGGAGTACTACTTACTGTTTGTGATCTCCTATTTATTTGTAGGCCTACTGACACCTGTAATGAGAAGGATTGCTATTGCAACAGATGTAGTTGATCGACCTAACTCCTCACACAAATCCCATAAGAAAGCAGTCCCTTATTTAGGTGGGGTAGCAATAATCATTGGGATAATTACAGTTTCTTACTCAGCCTCACTATTCTCAGAGTTCACCTCAAGCACCTTTTGGCTTGCTACCTCTGTACTTGGCCCAGCATTATTGCTTGGACTCATTGGTTTATGGGATGACATAAGAAATTTACCTCCCTTTCCAAGATTTATTGCCCAGACGCTTGCAGGTGTATTTACTGCAAGTATTTTGCTAATTACAGACAATGTTGGCAATCCAACAGGCTCATCAATTTTTGATTCAATAATTACAGTTGTATGGATTGTTGGAATTTGCAATTCAATTAATTTCTTTGACAATTTAGATGGTGGAGCTGCAGGAACAGTTGCAATTTCAGCGATTGCACTCGCTTACTTAGCTCTAAACGGCGATCAGTATTTGATTGCCGCACTTTCCGTGGTTACAGCCGGCTCTACCTTAGGTTTTTTAGTCTGGAATAAGAGTCCTGCCAAAATCTATATGGGAGATGCCGGGGCTTTATTTCTAGGGGTGTTGCTAGCAACATTAACTGTTCGATTTGATCCAAACACCCAAACACAAGTTGGCTCATTTTTGATTCCAGTACTGCTGCTTGCAATACCAATACTTGATACAACTGTTGCAGTACTTTCTAGAATTCGAAGGCATCTTTCACCCTTTCAGGGCGGGCAAGATCATCTATCACATCGGTTAATCAGGTACGGACTCACCAGGAAAACCTCTGCGCTTATTTTGTGGAGCTTATCTGGTTTATTTGCTGGAGTCTCAGTTTTATTACCGAATGCATCTCAAAGTTCTACAAATTACCTATTAACTGGCGCAGGATTGACTTGGATAGTTTTATTCATTACTTTCTTTAGAACAAAAGATAGTTAAGTTTTTTTCTTAAAAACTAGGTGATTTAACACAAAGTAGTTTACAGGTACTATCAAAACAAGTGGAACTAACTTAGCTATTCTTGGATCGACGCCCGCATCCACAAGTAGTTTTATTACTGTAGTTGAAACTAACCACCAAAAGATAAGATTTAATAAGTATTTAAAACCTGATCTTGAATGATTTTGTTCGCTCCTAAAGGTCCATCTATGGTGGGTAAGATAATTTATACAAGTAGCTACAGTTGCTGAAATTAGGTTTGCTAAGAACACAGATTTAATCATCCCGTAAAGTGAAATAAATAAGAGGTAATCAATCAGAGTTGTGGTTATTCCTACAAGCCCCCACCTAATCATTGAGTAATCAAAGAATTTATCTTTAAGTGATTTCAATCTAGAAATAATGAATTCCAATCCTTAGCAATAAAGTGGTTGTGGCTGAGGCCGGGATCGAACCGGCGACCTAACGATTTTCAGTCGTTCGCTCATACCAACTGAGCTACTCAGCCAATCAAAGTGCAGTTAAGCACTTGCGACCCAGACGGGACTTGAACCCGCGACCTCCGCCGTGACAGGGCGGCGCGCTAACCAACTGCGCTACTGGGCCTTACCTTCAAAGCTGAGAATTTAACTCAACTTCGACGCGTCCCCAACGGGATTTGAACCCGTGTTAACGCCGTGAAAGGGCGACGTCCTAGGCCACTAGACGATGGGGACCAGAAGGAGAAGGGTATCGGTCATCTACTTCATATCAAAACTAGTTAAATGGGATGATTTACGTATGGAAATCATCAGCAATCCCACACAAGTTGAAATCAAGAAAGCTGCCCAAGCATTAATGGATGGCCACCTTGTTGCTTTTCCAACTGAGACTGTTTACGGATTAGGGGCTGATGCAACTAATGAAAAAGCGGTAAGCAGGGTTTATTCGGTTAAAGGAAGGCCAACTGACCATCCATTGATAGTCCATGTTTCATCCATTAATCTATTAGATAAATGGGCAATTGATATTCCAGAGAATGCAATAAAACTTGCCAAAGAGTTCTGGCCAGGACCAATGACATTGATACTTAAAAGAAGTGAAATCGCTAAAGATTTTATAACTGGAGGCCAAGAAAATATTGGAGTTCGAGTTCCTTCACACCCGATAGCACTTGCCTTGCTTAGTGAGTTTGAAAAATTGGGTGGACAAGGTGTTGTGGCACCAAGTGCAAATAGATTTAGTGCAGTTTCACCCACAACCTTAGCCGCAGTGTCAGAGGAGCTCGCGGATTATTTATCAAAAAGTGACAAATTTCTGGATGGCGGACAGTGCTTCATCGGTATTGAATCAACAATTCTAGATTGCAGCAACGAGATGATCACGGAATTAAGACCAGGGGCAGTTACTTCAGAATTAATTGCATCCAGGATAGGTTTACCAGTGAAGCTTAAGCAAAACGCAAAAATAAAAACGTCTGGATTACTGGAAGTGCATTACTCTCCCTCAGCAGAGGTGCAAATTGGACCACCTGTCGTAGCAGGAGATGGATTTCTAGCTTTGGCAAATTTTGAATCACCACCAGGAACGGTTAGGTTGGCATCTCCAGAAAACAATGAACAGTATGCTAAAGATCTATATGCGGCTTTAAGATATGGCGACAGAATGGGTCTTAAAAAAAATAGTCGTCATTCCTCCAGAAGGGTCCGGCTTAGCCGCTGCAATTAATGACAGATTGATGAAATCTGCTGGCAAAAAAGGCACTTAGTTTCTACTAGGCTTATGGCTAGCAATAGATTTTGAATGTTTTTTGGGGCCTTTAGCTCAGTCGGTAGAGCAACGGACTTTTAATCCGTGGGTCGTCGGTTCGATCCCGACAGGGCCCACTCTTGCAATATGGCAAAACCCAAAAATTGAAGCTAATCACCATGAATCGCATTATTAGGATTAAGTCAAAATGTCTTTTACATAAACATAATTCAAAGTTTAAACAAATTTTTATGGTTCAACTTGTAACAAAAAATAAAAAATCTCCATTAAAGCCTTAGTTTAGGGCAACTCAAAGTCATGCATTGAAATTGTATCTTCACACTTTTTACGGCTAAAGTTAAAACTTAGCTAGAAGTTATAAAAAGATGTTAACGCAGTTATTCAGGACATAATTTAAATTAGCTCAAACAAAACATTTATAAATCTAAACATCTTAGCGTTGGTAATTCCAACTAGTACCTATTTGAGAATTCTATCAATTTGTATTCAACAGCGATATTGTCTGTATATACTCTAGACTACAGACCAGTTTTCAACTTCAAATTAATTGAGGAGCTCTTAATTATGCCTAGCACAATTAGCAAATTAGCCCAAAAAGTTCACGAAGTACCTGGAATTGAAAATCTTAAGATTTTTTGGTCTTTTATTCACCGACTTCGAATAACTCTAGGTATGACACCTTATAGAGAATTATATGAAACACCAAACGGGTTAGTATTTTTGTCGGCGAGGATAAACACACCCTTATCTAGAAAGAAAGAAGTAATTGCGATACCAAAAGATAACATGATTTGTACCTATGTAAAAAACTATGGGGAGTGGGGTTCAATAGAGGCTAACTATCTAGTTTCTATTGCCAACAAAGAACACTTCGCCGCAACTTCTCACATAACTTTGATTGATTTTGGTGCACACGCAGGGCTCGTTAGTAAGATTTTTTTAGATAAATTCGTTGGCGATAAAATAGAGGTGATCCTTGTTGACCCGCTACCAATGAATGTAGAGGCTCAAACACACAATCTGCGAAAATACTCAAAAGTGGTTAAACAATGTGAAATTGCGATCACGCCATTAACAGGAGTGGTTCAATTCGAAGTTGATTTGAATAATATTGGTGCAAGTAAATTAAAGAATAATCTAATTATGCCCTATCACAGCAGAATTATTGAAGTACCTGGAATCTCAGCTCAACATTTTGAATTAAGCTATTTGCAAAATTCTAGTAGGATTATATATAAATCTGACCTAGAAGGTTTAGACGCAAAAATCATAAATCAATTTTCGGGAGATGTTTGGAACAGAATGGTGGGCGGAATAATTGAGCTTGACCCAAATTCAAATTTAGAAAAAAAAGAAGCAAATGAGCTTTCAAAGAAATTTTCAGGTTTTTACTTAAGTTTGAATTCTGATATGTCTAAACTTTTATCAATATCGGATTTATGTGACATTCTAGAGTCTGTTGGCGGCCCTCCTTTAAATCTATATTTTACTAAGTAGTATTTTGTTCAAAAAGTAGATAACAATAATTAGAATCTGTACTAGAGGTTTGCGTTATACTAATTCCATGCTTGATCCAAGATTTGTTACCAATGATTTATATCTTGTATCATTTGGTGGAGGCAGTAAGCACATGAGATCTGCTGTTAAAAGATTAAAAAAAGAAGGTTTAGAATCAGAATACTTCAAAGAAATCTATATACATACCGATAAAACAATTTATAGGAGATTTCCCTCTTGTGAAGGAGAAATATCTCAACTAAGCAGCAAATATAAAAAAGGCTTTGGACTTTACCTATGGAAGATACATTTAATCAAAGAAACATTAGCTACAATTCCACCTGACTCAATACTGCTGTATCTTGACGCTGGCTGCCATATCAATTCAAAATCGATATCCGCAAAAAAAAATATGGACAGATATAAAGAGATTTTAAAGAGTCAAGCGGTTTTAGCTTTTCAAATTAAAGATTATCAATTCCGAGACCAAACCAATTTTTCCGAAAAATTCTGGAGCAAACCCGAGCTAACTGAATGTCTCAAGCTAAACGATTCACAAATAAATTCAAATCAGATAGAATCAGGTGTAATTTTCATACGCAATTGTGAGATAGGCAGAGATTTTTTAATTAATTGGCTAGATCTGGCGCGGCGTGACAATTATAACTTTATATTAGATGACCCAATTTGGGATTGTAATCAAATTGTGGGCCACAACAGGCACGATCAATCGGTTTTCAGTTGCTTGTATAAAAAAAATAAGTTATTTAGCCTGCCAAACGAAACTTATTTTGCTGATTCGTGGGAAGCAATTGGAGTAAATTTTCCTATATGGACTATAAGGAACCGAACGGGTATCAGTGCCGATAAAAGAATTGATGATCTGCCACAAATAATTTTTTTATATATGGCAAATTTGACTAGCAAAATCTGGTGCAAATTAAAATTATATTTTCGTATCTAAAATTTAATTCACTAATCTTCTATCCCTTGGAATACAAACTCAATTGATCGAAAATTGGTTGTGCCATGTGAAAAGAAACAATTTCTTTTTCTCCTCTTTGATCCATTAAAGTCACATAATTAAGAAGTTGATCTATAGGTATGAAATTCTGCAAGCCTTTAAGAGCAACACGTTTCAGCCTTCCAAAGATGACTTCTATGTATTTCCTATTGTAGATATTCGCACACGCACTATTTGTTACAGTCAGAGTGGTTTGTGAATAAAGTTTGTGCGGATTAATACTTGATATGAGCCTTTCCATATTGAGTTCGGACCAACTTAATGACTTTGAAGCATTCAAGAAAGCTGGTTTTTTGGAAAATTCATCATCAAACAGTAATTGCAAGATTAAATCTCGAAAACTTGAAGGATTAGGAGTTAATGCGTCATCTTCAAGCACAATTAAGAAATCATAATTATGATTAAATGCAGTTTTAAAAAATTCCAAGTGCGCTAAATTTATATTATCAAATCTTCTTAACTGGTTAATTTCCATATCTGGAGCTGAATGATGATTTTTAATTAGGATAAAAACATCTCGATATTTTCTCAAGTAATTCATTAATAAATTAAAAGTTCCTTGTCGACCTGAGATGTACTTAGTAAATTTAAGTTCAATATTAATAGAAACTAAATAGTACTTAACAAGATCAAATCGACTAATAATTCTACGAGACAAATTTTCATTTGATATTTGAGTTGTAATGTAACAATTGGGCATATCTACCAGCTTCGAGATGTTATGCACAAAGTTTTTGTCTAGATATTTAGACTCAGGATGTGTGACAAGACCAATTAGTACATTCATGCTTGAAATTCTTGCATACTTTTAGGTAGAGTTTGCCCCAGAAAATGAGTTAGTTGATTAATTTTTGTGTGTATTTGCGTAACTTGTCAGCAACCTAATCCTACGCTATTAAATCAATAAGAGCACAGAATTAACTTTTGACTTGGCAACAATTCGACTGTACTAATGTATAGTACTGCTCTATATGATTTTGAATAACTTCTTACGTAGGTTAAATATCCGTATTGTAAGAAATAATAAGTGGCGAGAGTTACACAGGATCATAGATGTAGAGGCGTCGAGGAATAAATGGTCAATCAAGCCTAAATTAGGAAGTATTCAAGATTTTATTAATGCTAATTTAATGAAATTTGAAAGTAAGTCCCAATTGCAGCAAGATTTATTGGCCATATTTATTCAAGAAATACAAAAAAAAGAGAAAGGTTTCTTTGTTGAGTTTGGAGGAGCTGATGGCATAACTTATAGCAATACATTTCTTTTAGAAAAAAGTTTTGAATGGACTGGCATTGTCTCTGAACCAGCTAAAATATGGCACAAAGATTTAACAAAAAATCGAAAATGCATAGTTGATTTTAGGTGCGTATGGTCAGAGTCTAGAAAATTTTTACAGTTTAATGAAGTGAAGGCGCCAGAATATTCCACTCTTGACTCTTATTCAAATTCAGATCATCATCAGCCTATCCGAAATCAAGGCAAAAGGTATTCTGTAGAAACTGTAAGCTTGGAGGAATTGTTAAGCTTTTACGATGCTCCTAGAAATATTTCCTATTTGTCAATAGATACCGAAGGAAGTGAATACAGTATTTTACAAGCTTTTGATTTTTCTAAGTTTACTTTTGACCTAATCACTGTAGAACACAATTTTACAGAATCTCGATTGCGTATCAAGAATTTACTCAATGAAAACGGGTACATAAGAATTCTTGATGAGTATTCGGAGTGGGATGATTGGTATGTCTCTAAAGAAGTTAAAGAAATAATGGACAGAATATAAATGGCCAATCTAGAAATGCATCTTTCAGGAGGATTGGGTAACCAAATTCTTCAATTTTATGCATGTCTGTATCTGGCTAGGCTTCAAAATCGCGAACCGGTATTGAATTTAAATAGGGCGGCTTACTCGCACAGCAGATTTGATATTACTAGTTTTCAATTGCCGTGCGCTATTAAAAGAGATAACATTAGAAATAAAGCCTATAAACTTTTGCCAAATCTACATAAAGTTCAAGATCGTTTACTGCATAAAAGCAGTTCTCATTTAATTGATGCTGGATTTCTGGGAAATGTTGATTTGGCAACTAACCAACAGATTAAAAGTGCCTCTGGTCACTTTGTGACATTTGAGTATATGCTTCAGAGTAAAAATATTAATTTACAGTTAGTGAACGAGAGCCAAAAGTACCTCGAATACAAGAACTTGTTGGAAAATCACCCAACTCTTGGTGTGCACGTCCGGCGCGGCGACTTTTTAGGCCAATCAGAGCAACATGGCTGTTTATCAAAAGAATGGTACTTGGACAAAATCATAAATCAATTAACCCATAATAGAGAGTATAAATTAGTAATGATCTTTACAAACGAAAAAAGTTGGGTAGAAGCTAATTTATTGAAGCGGCTGTCAGTAAAACAAGAAATCATGATTGTCGATCAATTTGAATTACAAGATCCAGCTGAATCTTGGAGGTTGTTACAAAACTGCAAAAGTTTAATCCTGGCAAATAGCTCTTTTTCAATTACATCTGCTGTGTTTTCGAATTCTGAAATGATAATAAGTCCAGCACCATTTTCACGGGGGAGAAACTACATTGAGGCAGATCAAACTCTACCAAAAAACTGGCTTCGCTCAAGTAGTATTTGGGAATGACGTCAAACAACAGACTAAATATCCAAGTAGATCTTCCATCAGCTCAACCATCTAAATGGTATGTATTTCAGGTACGAGTTAAGCAATTTATTTTTAAAAACAAAAGTAGTTATCCCTATTTAACAAGTGACGCATTTAGACAACTGTCTGACATTGAATATCCTTATCATTCTCAAGAGTTAACCAAAGTTTTCGAAGAAAAGCTTTTTAATTCAGAGATTATTTTTTGCCCTAGCCACCTACTGGGTACTATGCTTGAGAACTACAGTAATAAAATAAATGCTAAAGTTATTATATGTAGTGATAGTGATCATGAATTTCATGAAAAAATTCGCAATTTACCAAGTTCGGTAAAGCTTTTATTGCTTACTAACTCTTTTATTTCTGATAATAAAGTGATTTATACTTTACCAATAGGTGTAGAAAATTTGAAGATCGGCATGAATGGCATTAAGTCATTTTTTCGTTTTTCAGGAGATAGCGCTAGGCTGAACTCAGTTTTATTTGGACCATTTAGCCCTACTCACCCTATTCGTTCTAAAATCATAAACCAATTCTTAGTTTCAAATGGACCATGGAAAATTATCACGACTCGACTACACCCCAAAAAATACGCTAAATTATCTAGAAAGTTTCAATTTATAGCGTGCATAAGAGGGAATTCTGTAGAATCACATAGAATTTGGGAATCGCTTTATCGAGGTTCTACGCCCTTATTATTGAGAGACAAGTGGTCGCAATCATTGCTCTACCTAAATCTCCCAATACTATATGTTAACAGTTGGGATACGAAAGAGATCAAAGAAATTGTGAATAGTTCACGATGCAAGCCAATTGATCCAAAATCTCTTGAAACATTGTGGATGCCATATTGGGAGGATTTCATTAATAAATTTGTAACCGCTAAAATTTAAGTATTTTCTTTATTTTACTAATTTATTCAGCAGGGATTTTTTGGAACTGATTTAGATTGATTTATGAGCGTAAAATTTGAAGACTTTGACTAAACCTCTCTTTATATTCCACTTTAATCTATTTATTCTCGAGCGATTGAGAGTATGAGGATTTCCATGAGAATTGATTAAACTCGGGTTTATGAATAGCTTGCCACCAGTTCTCAGAATTTCAAGGTTAAAACTTACATGTTCACAAGTTAAAGAGCCATCTTGCTCGTATCCTTGGTAACTTGCAAGCTTAATTGAACTAACGCGATAAATAGCCAAACCACCGAATGCAGAGTGCACAGGGATCCAGGGAGAATTGGAAGGAATGTGCTTCTGTCGAGAATACACAGCCTTTTCTCGAGCTTCTATGTGTGATAACCCAATCGATCTTAGAAACGACTCATACTTCCAACAATCATTTGGCGACCAAACAGGGTGCCTTAATGCATATATGTCATAGTAATATCGATACTGATTGGCAAAACATCCATCCCAGCCCGACACTTGCAAGCAAGATTCAATAGCGACAGGATCAAGTTCTGAGTTAATTCCATCCCAGTCTGCCACTACTAAGTATTCAACCTCTTTATATTTTGGATTATCTCTAAGCTGCGCCAAATATGCATTTCGACAAAAACCAATTCGCGCTTCACGTGCTGGAATATTTGCTTCTAGAATTCTAGAAAGTGTAGAGTCGTTAATCAAGTTATACATGCTATGAATATGTATTAAGTCATATTTATCAATTTGCAATCTTCTTGGAGAAATTCCAAGACTTAAAGGTGTTTGCAAATATGGGCCATTTTGTATCAAACTTCTTTGAGCACGAGTGAGCAAAAATGACATAAACTTCTCTGGAGAAATTCTTACAAGATGTTCAGTTCTTAATGAAGAATTGGGTGCACTTATACCCTTCGATAGGCTTACTAAAGTTGAGTCTGCTCCTGCTGATAACAATGAATAGTGGCTCCTGAGTGCGGCTATTCCAGCTCCGCCTGTTAAAGAGGTGCTTATTTGAAGAATTTTCATGAGGTAAGTAGAACATGAGCGTTCTGAAACTTCAAGAATCGCAGTCTGCATTTGATTTTGACAAATTTATGGCACGATTAGAACGATGAAATTACTTTGGAACCATTTGAAACCTTGTATTAAGTCTATTTTGTTGCCTTGTAAATTTGTCTTGTATCTGCTTTTGACTCGTTTAGTTCTAAAAGTACTATTCTTAACACACAATAGACAAATCGCTGTAACGCTTAATACATCAAAATTGAATGATGGTTCTGGGGCTCAAATTCAAAGACTCCTATCCACTTTTCTGATTGCCTCAGTATTTAAGATTGGATATTTACATAGTAATATAGTCTCAATTCAGATTCATCCTTTAGATTCATTTCAAGATTCGGATAGTTTACAAAAATATCTAGTTAGAATTAATGAAAAATTCTTGCTGCCTTCATCACACTATAATTTTGACTCCTTTGAAGTTTTAGAAAGAGATTCACTAAAGTTGTTTGATCTTGCTCACTTGAGATTAATGTCAATCTTGACTGGTCGCAGATTTTTAATTCGAATAGTTGATCCCTATCCAGTATCAGAATATTTGGTATCTCAGTTTGCTCTGGTTAAATCTGCATTACCAAATCAGGTTCAAGCAACACCAAATCAATTAGCGGAAGGGATTAAAACTGTTGTCATACACCATCGTCAAGGGGTAGGTGGTCAGGTAATCTATCCAGGACAATTAATCTCTAGAGAGCTATCAATTGGTTACTTTCTAAAAGTTTTAGGCGAAATAACAAGGACGATTGATCAGACCTCTCTGAGAATTGTGGTGCATACTGATGCTCCATTGACTGATTCGTTTTATATTCCTACTTCTGAGCAAACAGAACTTTGGGAAGGAACTCCAAGATTTGAAAATGGAAAACTGGAGCTTCGCGCTTCAGAGATTGAGGGTACCTTAACTCGTGCAGGCTATGCTGTTTCTGTTAAACACGGTGGAGATCCTCTATTATCGATTGAGGAAATGGCCGTGGCTGACTTTCTGATTATGGGTAGATCAAGCCTAAGTTATGTCGGCGGAATTCTTAATAAATCGGGGAAAGTGTTCGCTGCTCCAAATTTTTGGCATAAAAGCATGCCTCACTGGATTAAAATATGAATCAAAATGATTTTAGATTAAACTCAAAAATATTGATTACAGGATTAGTAAGAAATGCCCAATTCACTTTGTTAAACGACTTAAATACATTTCAGCGAGCTTTCGCTAATTTTAGCCATATACAGTATTTATTGGTTGAGTCCGATAGCTCAGACTCAACCCTTTTGAAATTGGATCAAATTAGTAAAGAGTTAGAGAAATTTTCTTATGTAACATTGGGGAGTCTAGATTCAAAAATTCCAGCACGTGAAGCGCGAATTGGTTTTTGTCGAAATGCATATTTGGCGCAGCTTAGAGATAATCCAAAATATAAAGAGGTTGAATACTTAGT
>KB912797.1 GCA_000383815.1 actinobacterium SCGC AAA027-J17 | reverse complement strand
CTTACTTTTTCCAATCTCAGCAAATGCGGCTCCCAATTTAATAGAGGTGCAAGGGCGGGTACGGGATCTGCAAGAGCAGGCGACAACTGCAGCCGAAGGTGCCCAAGAGGCAAAGGTGCAGTTGGCAAAGTTAAAAAAGACCTTAGATTCAGTCCAGCAACAGGCAAGCCAACAAGGTGCCTCAGTTACCGCACTTAATAAATCAATTGGCGCGATTGCAAATGAACGTTATAAATCTGGCCCACTTAGCCAATCACTTGAGCTGTTGTTCTCTACCGATCCAAGCCTTTACCTATCAGCAGCTGGCTCCTTAGAGGCGGTTACTAGACAAAAGACAGAGGACCTAAAGAAATTCTCAGTGGCAACTCAACGATTAACAGCCACCTCACTAACTGTTGCAGATAAGTTAGCAATGGTTAAGGCTGCTGAAGCAAAATTTACTAGGCAATTAGCACTGGCTAACTCAAAATTAAAAGAGGCAGAGGCACTTCTTGCAAAGTTAACCGCTGCAGAACGAGAGCGGCTTGCTAAGTTAACTGAGGATGAAGAGGATGCTGATCAAAAGAGGTCTTTAGGTGATGCTGGTAAGTACTCTGGCGTTTCCG
>KB912796.1 GCA_000383815.1 actinobacterium SCGC AAA027-J17 | reverse complement strand
AGGTAGAGCTAATATGCCAAAAGCTAAGGCGATTGGCCCCATACCATTGCCAAAGTTTTCGATTAAGTGTGGGTTGGTTATTTGCGCGATTGGATATGACTCAGTTGAGTACCCAGGAATTACGATTGAGAATGGCCGTATAAATAATATTGCAGGACATGTTGAACATAACATCTATACAACTGGCTGGGCAAAGCGTGGGCCAACTGGTGTTATTGGCACAAATAAAAGTGATTCAAATGATGTGGTGGAGTTAATTATTGAAAACCTAAAAGAACCTAAGCTTTCAGAAGGAATCACTTCCTTACTCAAATCTGGACATGAAGTTATTGATCAATTGGCTTGGGAAAAAATTAATGCCTCCGAAATGATCTCCGGTGAAACAGCAGGAAAACCTCGAGTAAAAGAGGTGGATTGGAAGCGGCTAATAAGTTTGGGCAGGTCTTGATAAATCGCTAGACTTCCCATCGCTGTACAACTTTGCGCCCGTAGCTCAACGGATAGAGCATCTGACTACGGATCAGAAGGTTCGGGGTTCGAATCCCTGCGGGCGCACCCATCTCGCGACGGCCTTTGAGGACCCTATAATTCACTCGTGAAGACAGTTAT
>KB912795.1 GCA_000383815.1 actinobacterium SCGC AAA027-J17 | reverse complement strand
ATCACTTGGCCTTGATGGTAGTGAAGTGTTTTCAATCTCTGGCGTTGAGAAGTTAAATGAAGGAGTAACACCAAAAGAGGTTGAGGTAGTAGCAGGGGATAAGAAATTTAAGGCAAGACTTAGGATTGATACACCAGGTGAGGCGGATTACTACCGCCACGGTGGCATCATGCAGTACGTGTTACGTTCATTACTAGCCAAATAAATCGCATTCTCGCTAACTTCCCTTTAAACTATGAGGATGCTTAACCAGATCAATTCTCCAGCTGATGTTAAACGCTTAAATGATGGTGAAGTCGCGCAATTAGCTAGTGAGATTAGAAGTTTTTTGATTGAACAAGTTTCAAAATCTGGTGGCCACTTAGGGCCAAATTTGGGTGTTGTTGAGTTAACAATCGCCATTCATCGCACCTTTGATTCACCAAAGGATGTTGTAGTTTTTGACACCGGACATCAAAGTTATGTGCACAAGTTGTTAACTGGAAGAATTGCCGGTTTTGATAAATTACGTCAACGCGGTGGCTTAGCTGGTTATCCAAATCGCAGTGAAAGCGAACATGATGTAGTTGAAAACTCTCATGCTTCAACAGCCCTTTCTTGGAGTGATGGT
>KB912794.1 GCA_000383815.1 actinobacterium SCGC AAA027-J17 | reverse complement strand
GGGGTTTGAGATTGCTAGGGCAAAGGGTGCGCCAAAACGTGATCAACTTATCAAGGCGATCAAAGCCATCTAGCACTTTTGTGCAAACACTTTGCAAGAAGTAATCTGATAAGTATTATAAAATCTGCTCATGTTCTTCATGCAACCTGTTTACTTCACAAAGCGGCGCGTAATCGATTTTGCCCGCAACAAGGGTTGTATTTGTTGGATAAATAGTTAATTTGTTTTTTCGTTTCACAAAATTAATTTTATTTATCTAACAAAGGGGAGAAAAGTGTCAAGCATTACTCAAGCAAGGCCAGAGCGTTTAATCGATGCCAGAGGCCCAAGATACACAGCAGCAATTACAACCATAGTTCTATCAGCAGCACTAGTGACAGAGTCCAATTTAATTATTGGATTTCAATTTGCAGTCTTTTTATCAGCTGTATTATTTGGGCTTCGAAGATCCCTCTATGGTTTTATCTATCGCAATTTAATACAGCCTCGTCTTTCTGGGCCAATACCAAGTGAGAATGAAGCCGCTCCAAGATTTGCCCAATTAATTGGCGCACTCTTTGCCGCAACAGCTTTGCTTGGTGGCTTAACTGGAAACACCACTGTGTTTCTCATAG
>KB912793.1 GCA_000383815.1 actinobacterium SCGC AAA027-J17 | reverse complement strand
GTGATGGATGAGAAACTTAAACATGAATTGAAATTGATGCCGAGTGCTTTAGAGCTCTTGTTAGATTGTAAATCAGCTCAAATTCCAATGGCACTTGTTACTGCTAGTACTGGTCGTCAAATGCGTGCAGTACTTGAGAGGTTTCCTACCGGAATATTTGCTTCAACAGTTTCTAAAGATGATGTTGAACATTCCAAGCCAGATCCTGCTCCCTATAAACTTGCGGCAAAACAACTGGGAGTCGATATCAAAAAATGTCTTGTACTGGAAGATTCGATTACAGGAGTTCAGTCCGGCCTACGAGCTGGAGCACAAGTAATTGGTATTCCTCATCTAGTTCAGCTGCAACCTCATGAAAATTTGCGTGTGGTTAAAGCTTTATCCGATCTTAGTTTAAATCTCATTTTTGATTGGTATCCGCATCTAGATAGAAGTGTAAGTATAAAATGATCAATAGAAACTTTGTATATGGAGATCGTGTTCAGTTAACCGATGCTAAAGGTAAACTGTATTCAATCACATTAACTGCAGGTGCCGAATGGCATACCCATAAAGGGATGCTCAAACATGATGAAATCGTGGGGCTGCCTGAAGGCTCTTTAGTTAGTACAAATCAAGAATTGAAATT
>KB912792.1 GCA_000383815.1 actinobacterium SCGC AAA027-J17 | reverse complement strand
GGTTGGTGGTGGAGTGGTGGAGGCTGGTGAGTTATTTTTAACTCCAGTAAGAAGTGCGATGGAGAAATACATGCCATTTGCTGGAACACATTTGTTGCCAAAAATAATCGCTGCCAAACATGGAAATGATGCTGGGTTAATTGGAGCGGCAGATTTAGTTAGAGGCTAGCCCCATCTTCAAAGTCATCCTCTTTTCGGGCGGTTCGCCAAATAATTATTGCAACAGAGGATAGAAAACCCAATACTGCAGGCCAGACTCCAATAAATTCAAAATCAGTAAACCAATACAGCAGCAGGTAGGCAGCAGATCCTAAGAAAGCCACAGTAGAGCTTCGTTGCATTTGATCGAGATTAATTTTGCCAGGATTTGGTGGAATAAATCTATTTGATTGATCAATTCGATCTAGCTCATCTAAATAGGTAGTGGGTGAGGATTGATCCAAGGAAAGGCCAGAGACAATTGATTCAAATTCAGCATCTACTAAATCATTCTCATTAAAATCTGACCCACGTTTTACTGCGCCAGATAAAACATCTTCGATAAATATCTTACTTTCGATATTTAACTGCTCAACATCAAAATCAAGTGCCACATTGTGAAATGAGTTTTCAAAAGCTACCTCTCTAATATCAACTGAAAAGACATTATCA
>KB912791.1 GCA_000383815.1 actinobacterium SCGC AAA027-J17 | reverse complement strand
TTAACCCAAGCTAGAAAGCCGTTGATTGAACGAACCTTTGAATCAATTAAAGGATCAAAGCAGGCGATTGTCCATCTTTACAACTCAACCTCCACCTTGCAACGAAAGGTAGTTTTTGGCCAGGATAAAGCGGGAATAAAGAAGATTGCAACAGATGGTGCTCAAATCTGTTTAGATTTAGTTAAAACTGTGCCAGGCACCTTGGTCTCATTTGAGTACTCACCTGAGTCATACACTGGAACAGAGCTTGAGTTTGCCGTTGAGGTTTGTAACGCGGTAAATGATATTTGGAAGCCAACTCCTGCCTGGAAGACAATTATGAATTTACCAGCCACAGTTGAGATGGCAACACCAAATGTTTACGCCGATTCAATTGAGTGGATGCATCGAAACCTTAAGTATCGCGACAGCGTGATTTTAAGTTTGCACCCACATAATGATCGTGGCACAGGGGTTGCTGCAGCTGAGCTTTCCTACTTAGCCGGAGCAGATCGAATTGAAGGAACATTATTTGGTAATGGTGAATCAACTGGCCTAGCAACGGTTTATCGAACACTGCAAAAAGCTGCTGCTCGAAATACGGTTGATGTTTTGCGCAAAGATGATGGTGAGGCGCTCTACCGCTTATGTGAGACAGGACATCACCATCATTTAGTTTGCACTAGTTGTGGCAAAACTATTGAGGTAGA
>KB912790.1 GCA_000383815.1 actinobacterium SCGC AAA027-J17 | reverse complement strand
GGTCATTTTTGAGGCAATACCAACGGCAACGAAGGTGTTTAAACCTAACCCGGTTGCAATGGCTAATGGAAAGTTAGCGACTAAGCCCATCAAGATGGTCATAACGCCGGCAATGAGTGCGGTAGCAGCTGCGACTAATGCAAGATTAGGAGCATCTCCTCCGCCAATATATTTTCCATCAGCATCTTTTGCTAAACCGATGATGAGTGGATTGAGCGCAACAATGTAGGCCATGGTGAAGAATGTGACGATACCGCCACGAACCTCTTGAGCTACGGTTGAGCCACGCTGACTGATTTTAAAGAAACTATCAAGCATGGAATAGACCCTTCTGTTTTTTTAACATGGTGTTTTCGACATGTTGTCAGATGCGGTCCGACAAACCGAGGGGAGTGGTTTAACTCTATTTGTTACTTTGAGGTAAGCCGGCCTAAGACACCCAGGGAGATTGCAACAGATTGACCAATAAACAGAGCAAATAAGGCAGTTCCCACGCCCAGCGAGCCGCCAAGCAAGGCACCGGTGGTCAAAGCAACCACCTCGATTCCAAGGCGAACTCGACCTACCCGCACCCCGGTTCGGTAATGCAAACCTGTCATCAATCCATCTCGTGGGCCAGTACCTAATCCGCATGTGATGTAGAGAGCTGATGAGGTGTGGGTTCTTTACCATCCTTGATCATCTCTAAAACCTG
>KB912789.1 GCA_000383815.1 actinobacterium SCGC AAA027-J17 | reverse complement strand
AACTACCGGCGTACTTAGTACTACCTGATTGTTTTCAAATCTGCCATTAGAAATTGGCAGGGTAAGTGGCTTAACCTTTGTTAACAATTAACAGCCTAATAATTTAGTAGCTAGATAACTTTGAACCTGATCGATTGCAATACGAGATTGAGCCATACTGTCACGCTCTCGAATTGTTACCGCTTGATCCTCTAAGCTTTCAAAATCAATTGTGATGCAAAATGGTGTGCCAATCTCATCTTGGCGGCGATAACGTCTGCCGATCGCACCAGCATCATCAAAATCCACATTCCAATGCTTGCGCAAAGAAGTAGCTAAATCCTTAGCTTTTGGCGATAGATCAGCATTTCTAGATAGTGGTAGCACGCCAATCTTTACTGGGGCTAGTCGATAATCTAATTTCATTAACGCCCGCTTTTCCATCTCACCTTTGGAGTTTGGTGCCTCATCCTCGGTGTAGGCATCTAACATAAATGTCAGTGCGCAACGATCAACGCCTGCTGCAGGTTCAATTACATAAGGCGTCCAGCGCTCATTTTTTTCTTGATCAAACCAGGTTAGGTTTTCACCAGATGCCCTGGAGTGTGATTTCAAATCAAAATCAGTTCGATTAGCAATTCCCTCTAACTCACCCCACTCAGTTCCAGCAAACTCAAACTTGTACTCAATATCAGCTGTTCGCTTTGAGTAATGTGAAAGTTTTTCCT
>KB912788.1 GCA_000383815.1 actinobacterium SCGC AAA027-J17 | reverse complement strand
CTCCCCCAATTAAGATCGGTGTTTTCAACTCCAATGATAGATCTGTAACAGATTGCATGACGTCATTATTTCTTAGAATATCCACATCAACGGCATTCTCCGGCCACACAATTAGATCAACTTGATTCGGAAGTATCGAATTTTGAGTTTGATTTAGATGACGAAGGAAAACCTCTTGAGGTTTATCATTGAAATCCAAGCCTAGATTAACCACTCCCCCTTGAACTAAAGCAATTCTTATAGAACCATCGAAAATTACCGGGTTTGGAATAAAACTGGCGCAGAGAATAATTAAGGCTGGATACAGGAACGCTTTCAAATTGCGAACTGTTGCAAACCAAGCGACAAACAATGCAACTGCAGCTACACCCAATAGTGGGTAGATTGATGATAACGGTGAATCTACTTGGCTAAATGCAAGGCGAGACCAACCAAAACCGGTAAATGGCAGGGTTCTAAGAGTTAACTCCACAATTGCGTATGAGCAAATAAATGCAATTCGGTTGAACTTCTTTCCCTTGCCAACAAAGAAGGCTGGAATCATAAAAAAGCACGCTTGCGCAATGCAGAGAATTAACCATGGCAAATTACCAACATAAATACCACTCCACATTTGGGTCGGTAATAGAACTCCTAAACCAAAAAAATAGGAAGTTTGTAAACGCTGCTTCAAATGTTGCTTAGAGATCATCTGAAACCAAAGGCCCA
>KB912787.1 GCA_000383815.1 actinobacterium SCGC AAA027-J17 | reverse complement strand
ATTGCAGGTGATGAACTTAAGTTTTTGCTTGGATCTAGAGAGATTTCATCTGGTGATGTTGATGTCTACTCTGAGAAATCTCCACTTGGCGCTGCGGTACTTGGGGCAAAGATTGGGGAAACTGTTAATTACACCGCGCCCAATGGCAAGCAGATAAAGGTTGCAGTACTAGAGGCACAACTTTTTAACTAACTTACTTTTTGGCAGCGTTATTGTATTTTCTGATACTAAGTGGAATAAAGATTGCCATAATCAAAATCATATAAATAACTGACATCTGTAATGGATTTTCACTTGGGAATGATCCAGCAGTTGCACCAAATTGATTCTCAAGACCAAATAATTCACGACAGCCTGCCACCATTGTTGAAACTGGATTCCACTCTGCCACATATTGCAGTGGCCTTGGCATGCCAGTTGTTGGCGCAAATGCATTTGATAAAAAGGTGAGTGGAAAGACCACAATAAATGTGGCATTGGTAGCAACTCGCTCTTCACGAACTGATAAGCCAATTAATACACCAATCCAAGACATGGCAAAGCCAAAAACAAGTAAGAAGATAAATCCTAAGATAACTTCAAAAACTGATGAGGTTGGTCGCCAGCCAACAACAAATCCAGTAATTCCCATCGCAGCTAGGACAACAATATTTAATGCACCATCACCGAGTGTTCGACCAATTACAACGGCTGATCTAGAGATTGGCAGTGATCTAAATCGATCAATTAAGCCTTTTTGCATATCGGCAGCTAACCCAACTGCAGTGCCAGCTAATGTGAATGCAACAGTTTGCACAAAGATGCCAGGCATTAGTAATTGCACATAACCACCAGGTTGACCAGTATCAATTGAGCCACCAAATACATACCTAAATAACAACACAAACATTATTGGTTGAATTGTGGAGAACAACAAAAGCTCAGGCACTCTGGTTAATTGCTGCAGCTGTCGCTTAGTAATCACCGCTGCATCTGAAATAAAATTAATCATTTTCCTCGCCTCCTACCCTTAGTTGTTAAATCCTCTTCTGCCTTCTTCTCTTCAGCTACATGACCAGTCAAAGATAAAAAGACATCATCTAACGATGGACGTTTTAAGCCAATATCCAATGGGTGAATTCCTTGTTCATCCAACATTTTTGCAGCTTCAATTAATGCTTTACTTCCAGTAGTTACTGGAGCGGAAATCTGACGCATGCCCTCATCTACATTAACCGCACCTCCACTTACCTTTGCAACGATCTCTTTAACGGCTGCGACATATTCATTTTCAACAACTATCTCTAACCGCTCTCCTCCCACCTGCCTTTTAAGAGAATCAGAGGTGCCGCGGGCAATCACCTTGCCATGATCAATTACTGCTATTTCATCAGCTAAGTGATCAGCCTCTTCTAAATACTGTGTTGTTAAGAGCAGAGTTACGCCACCTTTAACTAAATCATCAATCACGCCCCACATGTCCTGTCTGCCTCTTGGATCTAATCCAGTAGTGGGCTCATCTAAAAATAAAACCTTTGGCCGAATAATTAAAGATGCCGCTAAATCTAATCTGCGTCTCATGCCACCTGAGTAGGTTCTAATTGGCCGCTTTGCTGCATCTGCAAGTGAGAACTGCTCCAATAACTCAACTGCCCGATCTTTCGCAGCTTTCGCTGATAAGTGATAAAGCCGGCCAAACATAATCAAGTTATCCCAACCAGTTAATGTCTCATCAACCGCGGCGTATTGACCTGATAAACCAATTATTTTTCTTACCTCATCTGGATGTTTTAAAACATCAATTCCTGATACAAAAGCTCGACCAGAGTCGGGTGATAAAAGTGTGGCTAAAATTCTGACAGAGGTGGTTTTTCCAGCACCGTTTGGCCCCAGTACGCCAAGCACTGTTCCCTCTTCTACATCTAGATTTAATCCATCTAAGGCTTTAACTGAGCCTTTGTTATAGGTCTTAACTAAATTTTCTGCGATAACTGCTTTCATGAATTAGATACTAACAAAGAATAAGAGTAATCTGTACCTCTTACAGATTTTGACCGGTTTTTTCAGGTGCTCATAAAATTAGGGTGGTAAATTAAAAGTGAAGAGACCAGCAATTGACAAAGAAAAAGGACCACTAACCCATAAGGAAATTTTGGTGGTGCTAAGTGGTTTAATGACTGGACTTTTGTTAGCAGCCCTAGATCAAACCATAGTTTCTACTGCATTAAAAAATATTGTTGAAGAGTTTAATGGCTTAAACCATTACACCTGGGTAGTTACTGCATACCTTCTAACTTCAACAGCCTCTACACCGCTGTACGGAAAAATCTCAGATCTTTATGGCCGCCGCCCGGTATTTCAATTTGCAATCATTACATTTTTAATTGGTTCACTACTTGCCGGTGCCTCACAAAATATGACCCAGCTTATTTTTACCAGAGCTCTGCAAGGCTTAGGTGCTGGTGGCTTAATGGCACTGACCTTTGTAATTATTGGCGACATAGTTTCACCCCGTGAACGAGGTAAGTATGTTGGTTACTTTGGCGCAGTCTGGGG
Organism: actinobacterium SCGC AAA027-J17; assembly: GCA_000383815.1. Taxonomy (GTDB): domain Bacteria; phylum Actinomycetota; class Actinomycetes; order Nanopelagicales; family Nanopelagicaceae; genus Nanopelagicus. The sequence goes on along the minus strand of KB912787.1, from coordinate 57,713 downwards.
CTTGGCATCTGTAGCAGGACCACTTCTAGGAGGTTTCTTTTCCGATAAGGAAGCGATATTAGGAATAACTGGATGGCGTTGGATTTTCTATATAAATCTGCCCTTTGGAATTTTGGCCTTAATCATTACCTCAGCAGTTTTACATATTCCAAAGGTAAAGCGAGAGCATAAGGTTGATTACCTTGGCGCATTAATTTTAGTTCTGGCAGTTTGCTCATTACTAATGTCAGTCTCTGTTTATGGCCCAGAAAATGGCTGGACAGATAGCAGAACAATTATCACGATGATTTTAGGTATTGGTTTAACTCTATTGTTTATTTGGCAAGAACTAAGAGCGGTAGAACCAATTTTGCCGATGCGACTATTTAAAAACCACACCTTCTCTCTTAGCTCAATACTAGGTTTTATTATTGGTGCTGGAATGTTTGGCGCCATTGTTATGTTGCCACTCTACCTACAGGTGGTAAAAGGAAACTCTGCAACTGAGGCTGGATTGAAACTCATTCCACTAATGCTTGGCATTGTTTCTATGTCAATCTTTAGCGGTAAGAGAATCTCATTGACTGGTAAATACAAAATATTTCCAATTGTTGGCACCGGAATAATGACACTGGGGCTAATTTTGATGGCTACTTTGAATGAAGAGACATCTTTCTTTTCACTTTCAATTTATGCAATCCTGCTTGGTGGTGGACTTGGCCTTTCCATGCAAACAATTTTAATTGCGTTGCAAAATGATGTGGAGTTCAAAGACATGGGCATCGCCACCTCTTCAAATACTTTCTTCAGATCTTTAGGTGGTGCTTTTGGTACAGCAATATTTGGCACCATATTTAGTAATCGAATCGCATATTACCTTGAGGAAAATCTAGCAAAGTTGCAACAAAGTAACCCAGAAGCATTAGAAGGATTCTCTCCTTCAAATATCGAAGCAATAACAGTCAATACCTCAATAATTTCAACTCTGCCAGTAGATCTTCAAGAGGTGGTGCTAGGAAGTTTTGCTCAAACATTTAGGATAGTTTTTCTTGCCGCAGTTCCTATTACCTTTATTGGATTTTTACTCTCCTTTCTACTTAAGGAGAAACCACTTAAATCTGGGGCAGATCACTCTGCAGCTAGAGCAGAGGCTCATGGTGAGGCGGTTGGTTAAATAGTTAAGAAAAAGCGTTTCAATAATCCATTCACGGAGCTTCCTAAAGAGGTTGCAGTCCTTGCATCAGTTTCTTTTTTTGTAGCAGTAGGTTTTGGGTTAATTATTCCAGTCGTTCCTGTGTTTGCAGCCTCCTTTGGCGTAAGCAAAACTGCCATCGGATTAATAATTTCAGTCTTTGCAATAGTACGTTTTTCTACTGGCTTAGTGGCTGGAAAGTTCGTAGATAAATTTGGTGAACGAAAAGTACTTGGCTTTGGATTGTTCATGGTCTCCTTCTTTACGCTTCTTACTGGCCTGGCACAAAGTTATGAGCAGCTTCTCGCCTTTAGATCACTTGGTGGTTTGGGCTCTTCGATGTTCTCAGTTTCTGCTGGCTCACTATTGATGCGTTCAGTAAGTGATGAGTTCAGGGCGCGTGCGCAATCCTTATTTAATGGAGGATTTTTACTCGGCGGCATAACTGGTCCAGCCTTTGGTGGCATTCTTTCAGCAATTTCACTTAGGGCGCCCTTCTTTGTTTATTCAACTACGTTGGCAGGAGCTGGTGTTATTGCATTAGTTTTTTTAAGTGAGAAAAGATTAGGCAAGAAAGTAGATTTACCCTCTAGCAAGATTGGAATAACAACTTTAAGCCAAGCATTTAAATTGCGGCCATACCAGATAGCTTTAATGCTTGCCTTTATTAATAACTGGATCTTGTTCGGTTTAAGATCTTCAATTTTGCCACTTTTTGTAATCGAAAAATTAAACTCAACTGCAGCGATTGCTGGATTGGGATTGACGATTGGAGCATTAGTTCAAGGAACTTTTCTGCTAAAGGCTGGAAAATTCTCTGATAAGAAGGGGCGCCGCGCTGCTTTTCTATTTGGTAGCGCCTTTGTTTTATTTGGCATATTGATGTTGGCTTTTACAACAAACCCAACTTTATATTTTATTGCAATGGCATTTTTTGGTTTAGGTGGTGCCTATGTTGGAACCGCACCCGGCAGTGTGGTTGGTGACATCATTCGCGGTCGAGGTGGTCAAGTGATTGCGGTCTGGCAAATGGCAGGAGATGCTGGAATGATTTTTGGGCCAGTAATAGTTGGATTAATTACTGATCTATTTAGTTACCAAGCTGCATTCTTAGTATCTGCAGGTATTTGGGTCATTTCTATTTTGTTAGCCACTGTACTGCCAGAGACAAGACGTGCCCATTTAGAAGAAGATTTGATTCCTGACAGAAATAAACAGGAGCTGTGATTTCTCACAGCTCCTGTTAGATACTTTTTTTATTTAGCGGTCGCCGCGAAGAATTGAGATCAGTCGCAATACCTCTAGGTATAGCCAAACTACAGTAACCATCAAACCAAAGGATGCTCGCCAAGATTCCTTCTCTGGAACACCAGCTGCGACACCTTTTTGAATTTGATCAAAATCAAGAACTAAGAAAAGACTTGCAATTGCTACACCAGCTACTGCAAGTAGTAGGCCAAGTCCTGAAACACCGTAGAAACCATAACCTTCACCGACTCCAAAGAAAGAAGCCACAAGTGAAACTATTGCCAAAAGGAAGTAACCAATTGCTGCGCCAATTAATGCGCGGGTAAATTGTGGTGTGGCACGAAGTGTGCCGTTGCGATACATAACTAGTACGCCAGCAAATGCTGCGATTGTGCCAATTACTGCTTGGCTAACAATTCCAGGAGAGACTGTTTCGTAGTAGCTGCTTAGTGTTCCAAGAGCCAAGCCTTCTAGGGCAGCGTATGTGACAACTAACCCTGGCTTGATGTTTTTACTAAAACTAATCACCATTGCTAGAACGAATCCACCTAGGAAGCCAATGAGTACTGCTCCCATGCCAAGATTTGCATTCCAAGCAAACGCACCAACAACAACTAAAATTGCAAACAAAAATCCAGTTTTCGCAACAACATCTTCCATTGTCATGCGACCTGTTCGTATTGATGAGGCGGCTGGAGCGTTGTAACTTTGCTCTAGTTGATCAACCTGCATATTTGTTGGTTGATTAAATGCCTTGCCAAGTACAGGGTTTGAGCTTCTCATTCTTCTCCTTCTATAGAAGTAACTTTTGGATAGAACTAATTCAGTTACTTAGGTAGTGAACAAATATTAATCTTTTCTAATTCCCTAGGCTATTGCTTAGGGCAAAATCTGACTTAATCTTTGCTGAAGATTCGCAGCTATTGAGCGTGCCCCCGGTGGGGGTCGAACCCACACTTGTGCGATTTTAAGTCGCATGCCTCTGCCATTGGGCTACAGGGGCGAATCTTCAGAGGGTAAATCTACCCGTCTTTTTTAACCACCAAATCCAGCCAATTCTTCGCTTACTTTGAAAGTGACCAAGCAATACCATCCAAAATATCTGACTCAGATGCGATGAATTCACTGGCCCCAGTTGCGGCCATGATTCGGGATAAAACTAACGCACCTGCTGTTATCACATCGACTCTACCTGGATGCATGTAACCCAAGGCAGTAATTTGATCTTTATTCAAAGATTGGAACATGGCTGCAACTTGATGCACAGCTGGGGCAGAGATTCTAGAAAGGTGAATTAAGTATCGGTCATACTCGGCTAACTTTAAAGCAGCAGCTGCGACTGTGGTTGCCGTGCCTGCAACTGCCACTAAAGATTTAGCTTGGGAAATCGGAACCACCTTTGCGGCTTGAGTAATTGCAAGATCAATATCAATGATTGCTTCGGCAATTTGTGCCATGGTGGGCGGTTGTAAATTTAAGTGGCGCTCACTCATCCGAACACAACCAATATTCACACTTTTTGCGAACTCTACTTTTTCACTACCAAAAACAAACTCAGTTGATCCACCACCGATATCAACTACTAAAAATGACCCATCACTTTGGGATAGCTCTTTAGTAGCTCCAATAAATGAAAGCGCCGCCTCTTGCTCACCGGGGATTACCTCAACTTCAACACCTAGGATCTTCTTAACACCATTAGTAAATAACTCCCGATTGCTTGCATCTCGAGTTGCACTAGTTGCACAAAATCTAATCTTTTCCACGCCCTTACTTGCAATCAATTGTGCAAATTTCTCAACAGCAGAAAGTGTTCTAGCAATAGCATCTGGATGAAAGGATTTATTTTGATCTACACCTTGACCAAGGCGCACAATCTCCATGGTTCGTAATACCTCTTTGAAATTACCTCCAGTAATATCGGCAATCAAAAGTCGAATAGAGTTGGTGCCACAATCAATTGCTGCTACTCGACTCAACTATTTTTCCTCACCTAGTAAATTACTGATTTCACTACATGGTTTAGTTAACCACCAAGATTCAAGTGCGATAAGTGCCTCATCCCCAAGTGGATTAACATCACTTCCAGCAGCTAATGCATGAGCAATCAGTGAGTGCAAACACTTAACTCGGTCTGGCATTCCACCAGCTGTTACACCTTTAATCTCTGGCACATCTAAATTCACTTGCTTAGCAACTGCGCTTCTCGCCGCCTCATAATCAACATGTGCTGCTAAATAATCCCCCGCTAACTTTGCATCACTTTGCAGGCGCTCATTCATCTGCGCCATTAACCCAGAGCTTTCTAGAGTTGAGATTGCGCCAGTTAATTTTGGGCAGGTGGCGTAGTAAAAAGTTGGAAATGGTGTGCCATCGGCCAATCGTGGCGGGGTTTGAACTACATCTGGTTCACCACATGGACATCGGTGAGCTATCGCCGAAACATCTCTTGGTTCTCTGCCAAGTTGTGCGGCAACAGTCTTTAGATCTTTTTCAGTTGGTACTTCGGCCTCAAAAGCACTTACTGGCTTAACCATTTTAGTTGCTTACATTTGTACTTGTAATTGAGGATATCAATCTTGAATACCAAGGGATTCCAACAGGAAGCTGTCCAGATACTTTTGTCTGCTGATCATTGTTTTCGATCTCTTCATTACCAACCACTATGTATTGGCGCTCACCTGGGAAAACAAAATGCAATCTTGCTCTTGCTTGGCTTGCCACAAACTCTGGATCATCCCATTGAGCCAACTCATCTGCTGCCTTATCTAACATTGCTTGATTATCTGAAATCTGAGTCTTTAAAGCATTTATCTGGGCACGTTGAGTGAAGTAGTTTTGAATTGGTGGAGCCAATGTAATTGCAACAACAAAAAGAACTATTCCAACAATCAATGCTCGATTAGATAGTCCGCGCTTTTTAAGGCCTAACTCGATGCTCTTACGTGAACTTGATATCAAGCCTGCTGCAAAAAATTTACGCTTGGCCAACTTAATTACTTCCTAAATCTAGGAAATGCTGATCTGCCGGCATAAACCGCATCTGCTGCTAGCTCTTCTTCAATTCTTAGTAATTGATTGTATTTAGCAACTCTTTCAGATCTAGCTGGTGCACCAGTTTTAATCTGTCCGCAGTTAAGTGCTACTGCTAAATCTGCAATGGTTGTGTCCTCAGTTTCACCTGAACGATGGCTCATCATGGATTTATAGTTGTTTTCATGCGCCATGTTCACTGCATCAATAGTTTCAGTCAGAGTGCCTATTTGGTTGACTTTGACTAGGAGTGCATTTGCTGTCTTACTTTCAATTCCTTTTGCTAGTCGCTCTGGATTAGTTACAAATAAATCATCGCCAACGATTTGAATCTTCTCCCCTAATTCTGCGGTTAATTTAGCCCAACCACTCCAATCATCCTCATCTAGTGGATCCTCAATTGAAACCAACGGGTAATTTGAAACCAGATCACTGTAATAAGTGATCATTTGATCTGAGGTGAGAGATTTTCCTTCAAACTCATACTTGCCCTCATTAAAGAACTCAGTTGCTGCTACATCCATTGCCAATGCAATCTGGCTACCTACTTTAAATCCTGCCCCTTCAATTGCAACTAAGATCAAATCAAGAGCTGCGCGATTGCTCTCTAAATTTGGCGCAAAACCACCCTCATCACCAATACTTGTTGCTAACCCTTTTTTCTTAAGGACAGATTTCAAACTGTGATAAATCTCAGCACCCCACCGTAAGGATTCTTTAAAGCTATCTGCGCCAATTGGGGCAATCATAAATTCTTGGATATCAACATTTGTATCCGCATGTGCGCCACCATTTAATATATTCATCATTGGTACCGGTAAGGTCTTTGCTTTACTTCCACCCAAATATCTAAACAATGATTGATTAGCACTAACTGAGGCCGCTCGAGCTGTAGCAAGAGATACTCCTAGTATTGCATTGGCTCCTAATACAGACTTATTTTTTGTGCCGTCTAATGAGATCATTTTTTGATCAATAGCTCTTTGATCTGTGGCGCTCATATCAATTACAACTGGAGTTATTTTTTCAATTACATTTTTTACAGCGCTAGTAACACCTTTGCCTAAATATCTTGAGCCACCATCTCGTAATTCAGCAGCCTCAAAAGCTCCAGTAGAGGCACCGCTAGGTACAGCAGCTCGACCAATACTTTTGTCCTCTAATACAACCTCAACTTCAATAGTTGGGTTTCCTCTGGAATCAAGGATCTCTCTTGCATTTACTGCTTTTATCTTTGACACTAAATATCCCTAACTATTTTTGGTGACTGAGGTGAGTAATTTAATTCTACCTTGTCTCATGCTCTTGAATCTGAGCAATTAGGGTTTTGGTGGCGTCTCGAAGTGCTGCCTCAGGATCTAATCCTTTTTCAACTGCTTGGCTGATTAATCCTAGAAGTATCTGACCAAACTGATCCTGATTAATCTCACTTGGTAGTGAGATTGGTTTGGAAATTGGCAGATCATAATTTAATTTATTTAGCCGATAAATTATTTTTGTTGCTAGCGGTAATGCTGGTTGAGCAAGTGGGACCCCATCGATGGCTGATGTTCGACCTTTCTCAGCTGCTTTTTGCTTCTCCCAGTTTTCTAATACATCTTCGCTGCTATCAACCAAAGCGCCGGCAAAAACATGTGGATGGCGTCTAATCAATTTATCAGCAACTGATTTTGCAACATCTTCAATATTAAATGGTTGTGTGGCATCTTCCTCAGCCATGCGAGAGTGAAAGTAAACTTGTAATAGAAGATCACCCAACTCTTCCTGCATAGCCTGTCGGTCATTGTTTTCAACAGACTCAATAAACTCATATGACTCCTCCAATAAATACTTCAAAAGTGATGCGTGATCTTGTTCGGCATCCCATGGGCAACCACCTGGTGAGCGAAGCTTGTCCATTACCTCGCGAAGCCTGATGAGTTCAGAACTCATTATTATTTTATGGAAGAGGTACTACTGCGCCATCGGTAGCATCACTTGCTTCAATTGATGCATTTTTTGGATTCCACTTACCGTACTTAGGATTAACTGTTACTCCTAATTTGTTAGCAGTGTCCACAACTAACTTATCAATATAAAGTGGCAACTCACTTTCAGTTGCACCAGATTTAACGAAGTTATCTTGGAGTCTTTCAGAGATGATTAACACCTTTAAATACGGATCAAGGTTTGATGCCGGCAGATTTGCACTCACTAGCGCAGCAGGTAACTCAGCTGGGCTAGCTAATCTAGAAATTACATCACTTCTTCGAGCTGCAATATCAGCAAGTGAAACATCGACAGACATATCTTTAGCAATTTGATCCATTAAAACTCGCACAACAAAAAATTGAGCTTGATCTCGTAATAATTCTGGGCCATTGACTAGGTTCATTTGTGATGTATCAACAGTTTTTCGAGCCGCCAAAATTTCATCAACAGATTTTTGGATTGAAGTTGCGGTGAACTCTTGATCTCCCACCTTCACACCGGAGCTCATACTTGAGCAGCCAGTTAGTAATATAACTGCAAGTAATGATGGGATCAATTTCTTAAACAATTTCTTCCTCATTCTCTCTTAAGTAGAGCTACTAGGCTTTAATGGCTGGATTAGTTCTTGAAGTACTGAGTTAACCCAAGCAAGGGTAGAAGTATCTCCTACCGATGCACTTTCTATCCAATTAGGGCTAATCGGCCTTGCTACCAAGAGGATTTGAGAAGCATTTTTATATATGGAACCTGGATAAAGTCGAGTCAGTTTAATTTGAGCTGACTCAGGAAGGTATACCGGGGTAAGGCGCAAGTTCTTTCCTGAGATTGCAATATCAGTAAGACCTAAACTCTTTGCAAATAATCTCAAAGATGCAACAGCCATCAACTCTTGGGCTGGTTTTGGAATTGGCCCAAAGCGATCTACTAACTCAGCGCTGATCTCACTTAAATCCTCATCATCATGCGCATCTGCAATACGACGATACAAATCAAGTCTTAATCTTTCTGATTCTATGTACTCAACAGGTAGATGTGCATTTATTGGTAACTCAACCTTGCATTCATTGTTTTTTGGTTTTTCATCAAAGTAGCCGGTCTTAAACTCCTCTACTGCATCAGCCACCATTCTCATATATAGATCAAAACCAACTTCAGCAATGTGTCCTGATTGCTCACCTCCCAATAAATTTCCAGCTCCTCTAATCTCTAAATCTTTTAGTGCCACTTGCATTCCAGCGCCAAGGTCAGTATTTGTTGCGATCGTAGTTAAGCGATCATGGGCTAACTCTGTGATTGGTTGTTCAGTTGGATACAAAAAGTATGCATATGCGCGCTCCCGACTTCTGCCGACTCGTCCTCGAAGTTGATGCAACTGTGATAACCCAAACAGATCTGATCGATCAACTATCAATGTGTTCGCATTTGGAATATCAATTCCACTTTCAATAATTGTGGTGCAAAGCAGTAGGTCAAAATCTCTATTCCAAAAAGATAAAATCACCTCTTCTAGCGCCCGCTCATTCATCTGTCCATGAGCAATACCGATTTTAACTCCCGGCACTAATTTCTTAAGACGCTCAGCTACCGCTTCAATACTTTCAACACGATTGTGAATGAAAAATACCTGTCCATCTCGAAGCAGTTCTCGGTTAATAGCTGCACTAACCTGCTTGTCATCATATGGACCCACATAAGTTAATACTGGATGTCGCTCCTCTGGTGGGGTGGTTATGTTGGACATTTCTCTAATCCCAGTAATTGCCATCTCTAGAGTTCTTGGAATTGGGGTTGCAGACATTGCTAAAACATCTACATTGGTTCGAGCTTTTTTTAACTCCTCTTTGTGTTCGACGCCAAATCTCTGCTCCTCATCCACAACAAGTAATCCCAAATCAGCAAAGATCACATCTTTTGAAAGCAATCTATGAGTTCCAATTACAACATCTATGGCGCCAGCTTTAAGTCCGGCAATTACTTCCTTGCTTTGAGCTGGGGTATTAAATCTAGACAAGGCTGCTAACTTGATAGGAAAGCCAGAGTAGCGAGTTGAAAATGTATTGAAGTGTTGTTGGACTAACAAAGTGGTAGGGACCAAAATGGCAACCTGTTTTCCATCTTGTACCGCTTTGAAAGCAGCTCTAACAGCAATTTCAGTTTTACCGTATCCAACATCTCCGCAAACAATTCGATCCATTGGGTTTGGCTTTTCCATGTCCCGCTTAACCTCATCAATTGTGGCTTGCTGATCAATAGTTTCAACAAATGCAAAACTATCTTCTAGCTCTTTTTGCCAAGGTGAGTCTGGTGAAAATGCAAAGCCAGGGGCACTCATTCTGGCTGCATAAAGTCTTATTAATTCAGCAGCAATTTGTTTGATTGCTTTACGTGCTTTGCGTTTACTACTTTGCCAGTCAGCTCCACCAATTCGATGGAGAGAGGGTGCCTCACCCCCAACATACTTAGTAACTTGCTCCAAAGTGTCGGTAGGGACAAATAATTTATCTGCTGGCTGACCACGTTTTGATGAGGCGTATTCGATCACTAAATACTCTCGAGATACCCCTGCAATTGATCGATTAATTAACTCTAAGTATTTGCCAACTCCATGCTGTTCATGGACTACAAAATCACCAACTTTTAATTGCAAAGGATCAATAGATTTTTTTCTTCGAGATGGCATTCTGGCAAGATCTTTATCAGATGATCGCTGCCCGGTGACATCTTTATCTGTAATGATTACAAATTTGAACTCTTGGCTCACAAAGCCATGCTTCAAGTTACTTTGTAATAGATTAATCACTTCTTGACTAAGTAGATTTTCATCTGAGATAAATCTATTTGGCAGATTTGCTCCATTGAGTAATTCAGAAAATCGCTTTAAAACTCCATTTCCAGAGGCTGTAAAAATCACTTGAAATCCATCTTTATGCCATTGCTCTATCTCAGCAATTACCGTTTCATACTTATTTGCATAGCTTTCTAACTCATCAATAAAGGTTAGAGGTAGATCCTCTGGGGTGGCCGAATACAGATTTAAATTGCGAAATAAAATATTGGAATTCTTAGCTAACTCTTTAATCTCTTCAAGAGTATAGAAACCACCTTGGCCCAGCTCTTTACTTAGATCTATTGGCCTCTGATTGCTATCTCGTTCAGACCATGCAAGATTTGACCAAGCAGCCTCTAGAAACTCTTGATTTGTTTTAATCAAATCTGCTGCTCTACTTCTAATTCTTGGCTCATCGATCAACCAGATTTGATAGCCAGCTGGCAAGTAATCCAAAATTGAATTGAATTCACTGACAACTCCGGCTGCCAATGACTCCATACCTTCAAAAGTTATGCCTTCACTTAATTTACTTGTTAGATCTTGAATTTGTGGGAAGATCTTTCCTAAATCTTCAGCACGTTTTTTAACCTCAGCATCGATTAATAGCTCTCGACATGGAAATATAAGTATCTCGTTTTGAATTTTCTCAATCGACCTTTGATCTGAAATCGCAAAAAATGAGAGCTCATCAATCTCATCACCAAAAAAATCAATTCTTATTGGGTGTTCCTGATCTGGAGCAAACAGATCCAAAATTCCACCACGGACTGCAAAGTCTCCTCGCTTTTCAACTAAGTCAGATCTGGTGTAGCCAAATTTTGATAACTGCTCAATCAGATCCAACATTTTTATACTCTGGCTATGCTTTATTTTAATCTGAGAATTTTTCAGATCATTTGCAATAATGGGTTGAAGTAAGGCTCGAATCGAACAAACTACAAACTTGGTTTCAGAATTCTTAACATTATTTAACGCTTTAAATCTTGCAGTAACAGTGTCAGATTTAGGACTTAGGCGCTCGTGAGGCAATGTTTCCCAGGCTGGAAAATTGATTACACAATTACTACCTTCATATGAGATTAACTCTTCGGTTAATTCATTTGCAGCTCTAGTTGAGGTAGTGACAATTAAGATGGGTGAGTTTTGATTAACGCAAATTAAGGAGTGAGTAGCTGCAGGTGCTACTAAATTTTCATGCTCTGATAAGTATTTACCAATAGGTTGTTGCAAGGTTGCAAAAAGCTTCTTCATTGCCGTTCTGCCTCCTTGTCCAAACGCCACTTACCCCCGCTCCATAAATGAAGGGGGGTTAACGGTGTAATTCTACGGCTTAGCCTTCAGGGCCCTTGCCATAAAGGTGTGCGTAGGAATTTGATTACCTGTAATGATTAAGCCATGAACTCCGGGGTAGATAACACCGATCTGCGCAATGATGTTAGAAAATTGGCAGACCTACTAGGTCAAACCCTTGCTCGACAAGAGGGCGATGAGCTTCTCGAACTAGTTGAATCGGTAAGACTTTCAGTAAGAGAAGGCACTCAGGATCAAATCCTAAATAAAATTACTGATTCACAAACTATCGCATTGGTAAGGGCTTTTAGTAATTTCTTTAACTTAGCAAATGTTGCTGAACAGGTTAACCGCTCTAAAATTCTTGCTGGCGAACATAAATCTGGTGGCACCTGGTTAGGCAGAGCAATCGAGAACATATTAAAGGCAAAAAATAGTAATCAGGAATTTTCAACAGCGGAGCTGCAAGAGTGGATTGAAAATTTCTCAGTGCGTCCAGTCTTTACAGCCCACCCAACTGAGGCTGCTCGAAGATCAGTCTTAAGCAAAATGACAACTATTTCTCAACTGCTACAGGAGCCAAATAGTGCAATCAACAATGAAAGATTAGCGGAGGTGATTGATTTACTTTGGCAGACAGATGAACTTCGTCTTGGTAGGCCTGAACCACTGGACGAAGCAGTTAATTCAATTTACTACCTAGATGAGTTGCTACTTGAGACCGTTCCAGAAGTTTTAGCAGAGTTTGTAACTGAGGTTAAGAAATTAGGTGTCAATCTTTCACTAGATGCACAGCCATTGAGATTTGGAACTTGGATTGGTGGAGATAGAGATGGCAACCCAAACATCACATCTGAGGTAACAAAGGCGTCAATACTTTTACAAAACGCGCATTTCACCCGAACTTTATTTTCACACTTAGATGAGTTAAGACAAGCCTTGTCGATATCCACCAAATTAGTTGGGGTATCAAAGGAGTTAGAAATCTCTGTTGCAAAGGATCTAGAGAACTTGCCAGAGATTGAAGCTAGATACCGTCGGATAAACATTGAAGAGCCCTATCGATTGAAGGCAACTGCAATTAGGCATAAGTTATCGCTAACTCAATCTCGGCATGCATCTGGCTTGCCGCACTTTCCTGGACGAGATTACAAAGATACCGCTGAGTTGCTACAAGATTTTAATATTATGCGCAACTCATTGTTAGAACATAATGGTCAGTTAATTGCTAATGGATTATTAGATCGAATCATGAGATCAATAAGTGCCTTTGGATTAACTCATGCCACTATGGATATCAGAGAGCACTCCGATGCTCACCATAAACTGTTAAATCAATTATTTGGTGGATCAGATCCAGAGATCATCGCAAAACAATTGCTAGCAACATCTAACCCAGATGTGAGTGGTTTAGACCAAGCAGGCAGTAATTGCTACAAAACATTTGTCGCTATTAATGAGCTAATTGATCGCTACGGATCTGAGGTAATTGAGAGTTACATCATCTCAATGACTAAATCAGCTAATGATGTAATGGCAGCTGTTCTGATCGCGAAGATGGCTGGCTTAATCTCACTTGATGAATCAAAATCTTTTGCAAAAATTGGATTTGTGCCACTGCTTGAGACGGTGGCAGAACTCAGGTCAGCTGACAAAATCTTGGATGATCTACTATCAGATAAAAGCTATCGAAAAGCAGTTGATTTGCGTGGCGGTGTTCAGGAGGTAATGCTTGGGTATTCAGACTCCAATAAAGATGCTGGTATTACCACCAGTCAATGGGAGATTCATAAGGCCCAACGCAAGTTAAGAGATGTTGCAAAAAAGCATGGTGTTAAGTTGCGTCTATTTCATGGCCGAGGTGGATCAGTTGGCCGAGGTGGCGGGCCAACTTATGATGCATTAATTGCACTGCCCTGGGGATCAATTGATGGCCAGATAAAAATGACAGAGCAAGGTGAGGTTATCTCTGACAAGTTTGGTCTACCAGCATTAGCAAAAGAAAACTTAGAGTTAACTTTGGCAGCAGCTCTAGAGGCAACGGTGCTAAATAGGAAACCTCGGCAATCAAGTAATGATTTAAATACTTGGAATGAGTGCATGGATTTAATTAGTGAGCATGCTTTTACCTCCTATCGGGCATTAGTTGATCAACCAGAGCTTCCGGCTTACTTTTATGCTTCAACTCCAGTTGAACAATTAGGAAATATGTTTTTAGGCTCTCGGCCATCTAGAAGACCAGAGGCATCATCTGGGTTAGATTCTCTGCGAGCGATTCCTTGGGTATTTGGCTGGACTCAATCTCGACAAATTGTTCCGGGTTGGTATGGCGTTGGCTCAGGTCTTAAGGCAGCCAGAGAAGCTGGAAAGTCAGAGTTACTTCAAACCTTACTTAAGGAGTGGCATTTCTTCAGCACATTTATTAGCAATGTGGAGATGACTTTAGCTAAAACAGATTTAACAATTGCAAAGCGATATGTGGATACTTTAGTAGATCCATCACTTCATAAAATATTTGAACAGATTAAAACTGAATTTGATTTAACAGTAAAAGAGTTACTGCTGATGACAAACAAAAGTGAGATTTTAGGTAATCAACCAATCTTGGCTAGAACTTTGCAGATCAGGGATACCTATCTAGCCCCGATTCAACTACTACAAATCTCCCTGCTCAAACGGGTTCGCACCCAAAAAGAGCCAGATCCGCTCCTGGCTCGAGCTCTGCTATTGACGATAAACGGTGTTGCAGCAGGTTTGCGCAATACTGGATGAGTAGGCTGGCGGAAGTTTTAGACAGGGGTCAAATTGGCTAAGCAGTTTATTTATCCCTTTACATTTGGCGATAAAAGTAAATCAGATCTTCTAGGTGGAAAAGGTGCAAACCTTGCTGAGATGGTTCAAATGGGTCTACCAGTTCCACCTGGTTTCACAATTACCACCGATGCCTGCCGTGAGTACCTAACAAATGGAAATGTCCCGGCCCAATTAGATGATCAGATAAATACTGCGTTAGCAAATTTAGAAAAAGTAGTAGAAAAAAAGTTTGGCGATGCTAAGAATCCCTTACTAGTTTCAGTTCGCTCTGGCGCCAAGCACTCCATGCCCGGAATGATGGAGACGGTATTGAATGTAGGTATTACACCTGAGGTAGCAGATGCGATGGCAAAATCTAGCGGTAATGAAAAGTTTGCCTGGGATTCCTATCGCAGGTTTATTGACATGTTTGGTCGAATAGTTTGTGATCTACCAGATGAAACAGTTCATGCAATTGAGGCAATTCAACTAGAAAAAATGAATGTTAAAGTTGTTGCAGATCTGCCAGCACAATCACTTAAGGAATTAGCACAAGAGTTAATCAAAGCAATTGAGAAACATACAAAAAAACCATTCCCAACAAAACCAATTGATCACTTAACCCAATCAATTGAAGCGGTCTTTAAATCTTGGAACTCAGAGCGAGCTCAGTTATACCGTCGCCGAGAGCGAATCCCATCTGATTTAGGCACTGCAGTAAATATTCAATCCATGGTCTTTGGAAATCTAAGTGATGATTCTGGAACTGGTGTGGCATTTACCCGAGATCCTGCAACTGGTGAAAAAGGAAGTTATGGCGACTACTTAGATCGTGCTCAAGGTGAGGATGTGGTGGCAGGAATTCGTAACACTATGTCGTTAGTTGATATGTCTAAAAAAGAGCCAGTTGTTCATGCTGAATTAGAAGGGTTAATGAAAAGGCTAGAAGATCACTATCGAGATCTATGCGATATTGAATTTACAGTCGAACGTGGAAAGCTTTGGATTTTACAAACAAGAGTTGGAAAGAGAACTGCCGAGGCAGCTTTTCGAATTGCCACCCAGTTAGTTGATGAGGGCAAGATCTCAATGGATGAGGCATTAACTCGCACAAGTGGTGATCAGTTGGCCCAATTAATGTTTCCACAATTTGATTTAACAGCAAAACGAAATCTAATAGCAACTGGAATTGCTGCCTCCCCAGGAGCTGCAGTTGGTGAGATTGTTTTTAACTCAAAACGTGCCTTTGATTTAGCAAAAACTGGTCGCAGAGTTATTTTGGTTCGAAGAGAGACCAGCCCAGATGATTTAGTAGGAATGGTTGCTGCCGAAGGAATTTTAACTAGCCGAGGTGGTAAAACATCACATGCTGCAGTTGTAGCCCGCGGTATGGGAAAGACTGCTGTTTGTGGAACTGAGAGTATTACTGTTGATGAGAAACTACTTCAATTTACAGTTGGTGATCTAATAGTCAGAGAGGGTGAGGTGGTATCAATTGATGGCACAACTGGTTGTGTTTACTTAGGCGAGTTACCAGTTACCCAATCTCCAGTTACCTCATACTTAGAAGGAGGTTTGCTTGCTACTTCAAAAGATGCCACACCAGTTGTCAAAGCGGTAGATCGAATATTGCAACATGCAGATGAGATTCGAAAATTATATGTACGGGCAAATGCTGATACTCCAGAGGATGCAACCCGCGCTAGAACCTTAGGCGCTCAAGGAATTGGTCTATGTAGAACTGAGCATATGTTTTTAGGTGAGCGAAAAAGTTTTGTTGAACGGGTAGTACTTGCTGAAAATGAGAGCGAGCAAAACGCAGTTATTGCTGAGATGCAGCCATTGCAGCAGGCAGATTTTGTGGGGATATTAAAAGCAATGTCAGGCTATCCAGTAACAGTGAGATTATTAGATCCACCATTGCATGAGTTCTTGCCAGATCTAGCAACCCTTAGCGCTGAGATGGCAACAGCAGAGGCGTTAGATTCCACAATTACCCCGCGAGATAAGGCAATCTTTGCAGCGGTTAAGCGTCTTCATGAATCAAATCCAATGCTTGGTCTTCGCGGCGTGCGTCTTGGCATATTAATTCCTGAGTTATTTAAGATGCAGGTGCGGGCATTAGTACTTGCCTCACTTGAGGTTAAAAAGGCAGGCTTTGAACCAAAACCTGAAGTGATGATTCCACTAGTTGCTACTCAGCGTGAGCTTTTGTATTTACGGGAAACCTTAGAGGATGAGATTAAGAAAACTTTAAATGGTGCCCAGTTAGAGATGCCAATTGGCACCATGATTGAAACACCACGTGCTGCAATTACCGCAAGCAGGTTGGCAGATTACGCTGACTTTTTCTCATTTGGCACCAATGATCTAACTCAACTTACCTGGGCATTTAGCCGTGATGATGTTGAGTCAACCTTCTTGCCAAGATACTTAGATCTTGAACTACTGCCCTTTAATCCCTTTGAATCACTAGATCAAGATGGTGTTGGTTTGTTAGTAAAAATTGCTAGAGATCAAGCCCGGGCGTATCGAAAAGATTTCAAATTAGGAGTTTGTGGTGAGCATGGCGGAGATCCTAGAAGTATTCACTTCTTTCACAATTTAAACCTTGATTATGTTTCTTGCTCACCATTTAGAGTGCCAGTAGCGCGTCTTGAATCTGGTAGGGCTAAATTAATCAAGAGTTAAAAGCGGTTTGTGCCTTATCCATTCCAGTTAATACCAAAGCGGTAATTGCATCCGCACCTCTTGTTGTGAACTCACCTAAATCCTTACGCTCCTCTTTACTAAAGGGTTTCAACACAAAATCTGCAGGATCTTGATCACCGATTGGCCGGCCAATACCCATTCTGATTCGATAGTAATCAGCAGTTGAAAATGATGCGGTTAATGATTTAAGTCCATTATGGCCGTTATCCCCGCCACCTTGTTTAATTCGCAGCGCGTTAAATGGCAAATCAAGTTCATCATGGACTGCGATAACTTGGGTAGGTTCGATTTTGTAAAAATCTAATAAAGCCTTAGCTGGCCCACCAGTTTCATTCATATATCCACGAGACTTAGCTAAAACTAAGGTTTGCTCACCGCATTTAACCTCGCAAATTTCCATTCGAGATTTGTGGGATGAGAATTTTTGACCACCAGATAATTGATCTAAGACAAGTTGACCAATGTTGTGTCTGGTTTTTTCATACTCAGGTCCAGGATTTCCAAGACCAATTACCAACCAACGATCAGCCATAAGTTAAGGCTAGTGCCAACTTACTTCTTTTTGTCCTTCTTATCATCGCCACCGGCAGGGGCTGCAGCAGATGCAGCAGCATCGCCTTCAGCAGGTGCAGCAGCAGCATCGCCTTCAGCAGCGGCGGCAACAACTGGTACCTCTTCAACCTCAGCAGATCTAACTGACAAGTGCACAACAGTCATCTTTGGATCGCTAATTAACTTAACGCCCTCAGGTAGAACAACATCAGCAGCTGACTTAGATTCACCAGCCATCATGCCTTCCATGCTTAACATTAAGAATGCTGGGATGTTAGTTACATCTGTCTCAACCTCAATAGAGTTATTTGTATGTTCCAAAATTCCATCTTGGTCATACTTACCTTCAGTGTGTACTGGAACAGAAACAACCACTCGCTCACCGCGGCGGACAATTACTAAGTCAATGTGCTCAAGTAATCCTGTTAATGGATCACGGCTAACGGATTTTGGAAGTGTTAACTCTGTGTGATCATCTAATACAACATCAATCAAAACGTTTGAAGTCTTTAATGCAATTCCAAGTTCACGAGAAGGTAATGCAACATGCTGTGGTTTCTCGCCATGTCCATAAATTACCGCCGGTATAAATCCATCACGACGTGATCTACGAGATGCACCTTTGCCAAACTCAGTTCGGCGTGCTCCCTTAATTGATATTTCAGCCACTTTACTTCTCCCTCGATAACGGTTTGATCCCTCGCGGAATGAAGCGCAAGGTTATCTAATGGGTGGGTAAAAGGACAAATCCAATTGGTGCGCCCGCAGGGATTCGAACCCCGAACCTTCTGATCCGAAGTCAGATGCTCTATCCAGTTGAGCTACGGGCGCAATTTCTTTTCTTTCGGTAAAACTCTTTTTAACTATGCCCATCAAAAAGACTAGTAACTGAACCATCTTCAAAGACCTCTTTGATGGCTCGTCCAAGTAATGGCGCGATTGAAAGCACCGTTAGATTATCAAATCTATTCTCTTCAGGGATAGGCAGGGTATTTGTTACAACCACCTCTGAAACCCGTGATTTCTTTAATCGATCAATTGCAGGTCCTGAAAATACTGCATGAGTGGCAGCGATTATTACATCCTTAGCCCCGGCCTCAATTAAGGCATCCACAGCTTTTGTCACTGTGCCAGCGGTATCGATCATGTCATCAATTACTACGCAGGTCATTCCTTCAACATCTCCAACTACTTTGCCAACAGTTGCCTCATTTGGAACTCTTGGATCACGAGTCTTGTGAATAAAGGCGATGCTGCAGCCACCTAGTAACTCACTCCAGCGCTCTGCAACTCTTACTCGACCTGAGTCTGGGGAGACAATTACTAGATTCTTACGATCAACCTTGCTGCCAACATAATTTGTTAACAGTGGAAGTGCGAATAGGTGATCTACTGGACCATCAAAAAATCCTTGGATTTGTGAGGTGTGAAGATCTACACACATTAAACGATCAGCACCTGCGGTCTTAAACAAGTCAGCCATCAATCTAGCTGAGATTGGTTCACGTCCACGATGTTTTTTATCTTGTCTGGCATATCCATAAAATGGCAGAACCACAGTAATTCGCTTTGCCGAGGCACGCTTTAGTGCATCGACCATAATTAGTTGCTCCATTATTTGTTTATTAACTGGGGCGCTATGGCTTTGTAATACGAAGGCATCACTGCCGCGAACACTCTCTTCAAATCTGATAAAAATTTCACCATTTGCAAAGTCATATGCTGAAGTTGGTGTTATTGGGATGCCAAGTTCGGCGGCTACCTCATCTGCTAACTCTGGATAGGCGCGTCCTGAAAATAGGCGCAAACTTTTCTCGGAGGATAAGCGAATCTCGTTCAGTTTAGCTTCCCCCTCACTGTGGTGAATCTAGGTTAACTCTACTAGAACTTACTTACTCTTTTGCCCCGGCTTTTTTTGCCGCTGCGGCAGATTTACTATCTTTTCGTTTTTTAAGTACCCAACCCAAGATATTTACCTGGCGAGCGCGACCAATTCCAATCGCACCTGCTGGCACATCCTCATTAATCACAGACCCAGCTGCCGTATAGGCACCATCTCCCACACTCACCGGTGCGACCAGCATGGTGTCGCTGCCAATGCGCACATGATCGCCCACCTTAGTTTTATGTTTGCTCTCGCCATCATAATTAACAAATATGGTGGCAGCGCCAATATTGCTCTCTTTTCCTATCTCCGCATCTCCCACATATGAAAGGTGAGCAACCTTTGTTCCCTCACCTACTGTGGAATTTTTGATCTCAACAAAAGCACCAGCCTTGCTCTCATTAGCTAAAACACTTCCCTTACGTAAATATGTAAATGGTCCAACCTTGGCATCTTTGCCAATCTTTGACTCGGTGCAATTTGATTCAACTACCTTCGCTCCCTCATCAACTATGCAATCTTCTAGGGTAGTTCGTGGGCCAATAACAGCACCAGTTTTAATTACACTCTTTCCTGAGATTGCACACCCTGGATAGATCACCACGTCAGATTCGATCTCAACCCCATGATCAATCCAGGTATTAGCTGGATCGACAATTGCTACGCCATTTAACATATGTTGGTTATTGATTCGATCTCGCATAATTGCTGAGACTTCGGCTAATTGAGCGCGGTCATTAATTCCTAGCGTCTCTGTGTAATCATTGGATAAAACTGCATAAGATTTTTTACCAGTTGAATTGATTAGGCCAATTACATCAGTTAGGTAAAGCTCATTTTGAGCATTATTACTTTTTAGATTTTTTATAACATCTCGAAGGAGTGCCAGATCAAATAGGTAAACCCCGGTGTTGATCTCATCAATCTCTTTTTCTATCTCAGTTGCATCTTTTTCCTCAACGATCTTTAAAATCTGCCCATCATCACCTCTTATAACTCGGCCATACCCAGTTGGATCAGGCAGCATCGCTGTTAAAACTGAGGCGCTCTGTTTTTCCTTTTGATGTACCTGCACAAACTCACTAAGTGTTTGATGGGTTAGCAGTGGGGTGTCTCCTGCCAAAATCAGAACGGTGCCATCGCCTTTGTAATCAGCTAGTGCTAATTGGGTCGCACCACCGGTACCATCTCGTTTTTCTTGAAATACGGTTTTTGCCTTTGGCGCGATCTTAGATAAGTGTTCAATTACCTCATCTTTATTGGCGCCAACTACCACTGTTAAGTTTTTAGCATTTAACTGCTCAACTGAATCTAGTAAATTTGCAAAAACTGATCTGCCAGCGATCTTGTGTAAGACTTTAGATTGTTTTGATTTCATCCGCTTGCTATCGCCAGCGGCGAGGAGAATTACAAGTGATAACTCACTCATTCCTTACCCCCTTAACTTGGTGGCTCCGCCACCAGGTATCGATCCTGGACCCTGAGCTTCAAAGGCTCATGTGCTAGCCACTACACAATGGCGGAACCTGAATTATCCCTTATAACTGGTTAAATTAAAAACTTTCAATAATTCGTGCGCCATGAGTAGGTCCATTTGCTCTAACAACTGAGGAAACAACCCCACTACTGCTTAATGCAACGGTTAAATCCATTGCATGATCATCATCTGATACTAAAAATGCAACAGTAGGTCCTGAGCCAGAGACAATCCCACCAAGTGCTCCGTAATCAACACCAACATCTAATACCAATCTAAGTGCTGGCCGTAATGAGCAAGCTGCAGGTTGTAATTCATTTGTTAATGCTTTACCCAATGCTTTCGCATCCCCGGCTCGTAATGCTTGCATCAACTGCTCACTTACAACTGGGGCTGCGATAGATAAACCTTCACGAAGTCGATCACACTCTTGATAAACAGCAGGCGTTGATAATCCTTGACCTGAAAGGGCAAGCACCCAGTTGTAATTTCCTTTAGCAAGTGCTGGAGTTATCTGATCCCCACGCCCTGTTCCAATTGCAACTCCACCACAAATAGAAAATGGCACATCAGAGCCAATCTTGCTGCCTACAGATTCCATCTCATCTCTTGAAAGGCCTAATTCAAATAAGGAATCTAAGCCAACAATTACCCCTGCAGCGTCCGCACTACCACCGGCCATGCCTCCGGCAACTGGAATCTCTTTTTTTAACTTAATCGATAAATCTTTTGGCAGATCATAATTTTCAATCATTAACTGCGCAGCTTTAACTGCCAGATTAGAGTTATCAACTGGCACACCATTTGAGGTTTGGCCTGTGATGCTGATCTTGATTCCATCATTACTATCTGTAGTTGCAACTGTGACATCATCAAATAAGGAGATTGCTTGAAATACGGTGGTCACCTCATGGAAGCCATCACTGCCAAGTGGGCCAACAGATAATTGCAGATTTACCTTGGCCGGAACCCGGGCGGTAACTCCTCGTGATCTCATACCCTAGAGCGTATTGCTTAGATAACTCACTTGGTGGAATTGTGCTTAATTAATTGCTTACCAATTTGAAAAAACTGAGCAATTGCCAACGCCTCACCGCGAATAGTTGGATCTACCCCAGCTGCTATTAAATTACCCTCTGCATCATCAAATAACTCACCTACGGCAGAGCGCATCATCTTCCTTCGTTTTGCAAATGCCTTATCAATTACAGAGAAGGTGGCAACTCTTTGATCCTCATCTCCTAAAGGCGCATGTCGAACAAAGCTAACTAAAGATGAATCCACATTAGGAACTGGCCAAAAAACTGATCTGCCAACTGAGCCAGATAACTCTAAATCTGCCCACCAATTAGCTTTTGCAGTAGGAGATCCATACTCCTTGTTATTTGGCTTGGCTGCTAAACGATGAGCCACCTCACTTTGAACCATCACTACTCCACGATTTAAGGTGGGAAATAGCTCTAACATGTTAAGCAGTACTGGTACAGAGATGTTGTAAGGAAGATTTGCTACTAGCACAGTTGGATTTGCTGGCAATTTTGTTAGCTGCATGGCATCCTGGCTGATTACCGTTAGTTTATTTGTATCAAAGCCATGCTGGGCAGCTGTTATTGGCAATTGATTTGCTAATCGATCATCAATTTCAACTGCTAGTACTTGTTTAGCTTTTTCTAGTAAAGCCAAGGTGAGTGAGCCAAGTCCTGGGCCGATTTCAAGTGCGATATCGGTAGATTCAACGGCGGCGAGTTTTACAATCTTTCGACAGGTATTTGCATCAACTACAAAGTTTTGGCCTAACTTTTTAGTGGGTTTTAAATTCAATTGCTCAGCTAAAGCTCTAATCTCAACTGCGCCTAGCAGATTACTCATTTAAAACTTTCCAAATATGCGCTCAGCATTTTCTGAGATTGCACCAGCTAGGTAATCAACTGATTCATTTCTTAAATCTGCAATTACCCTTAAAGTATTTGGAATCTGGGCGGGAGTATTTAATGCCCCTCGATTTGGCATTGGGGCAAGAAATGGTGAATCTGTCTCCACTAATAACTGCTCAATTGGCACAAGTACTACCGCCTCCCGAAGCTCTGGCGCATTTTTAAATGTCACAGTGCCAGCAAAGGAGAGAATGTATTCATTGGCAATGCACTCCTTGGCCATTTCGGCATCACCTGAGTAGCAGTGAAAAATAGTGTTGGCAGGTGCACCCTCTTGAATTAATAGATCAAGGACAGCCCTATGTGAATCGCGATCATGAATGACTAATGCTTTTTTATGTTCTTTAGCCATCTTTATATGGCGGGCAAATGAGTACTTTTGTCTATCACGTAAATTCTCTGGGGTGCGGAAAAAATCTAAACCAGTCTCACCAATTGCTCTTACTCTAGGATTTGCCGCTAACTCCTCAATAACCTTTAAGTCTTTCTCTAAATCTTCAACAACTGGTGCTTCATTTGGATGTAAGGCCACAGCTGCTACTACCTGGCCAATGAAACTTTCAGCACATTTAACAGACCAGATTGATTGCTCAGCGGAGTAACCAACTTGAACAACTCGATCTATACCAACTGCTGCAGCCTCTGCAAGAGTTTGTTTAATTAAGGGTGAATCTGGCTCACTGTTATGAATTAATTCAAGGTGGGCATGTGAATCAACTGTTTTAGTTTTTAACGCTTGCGGAAGTGGCCCAGGTTTTCGATCAAGATCGCGGTTATGACGATCTGCCATAAATTACTTTGCCTCTTCTAATCTAGGAAATAACACATCTGTTTTTGTGACAGTACTACCTGCTGGTAATTGTCCCCAATTTGCAACCTTATCGATTCTTTGCATAGAGATATCTCCAAGTTTTTCTTGCGCACCTAAACTTACCCATAACTTTGTAGTTACCTCAGGCATTACCGGATGCAGTAAAACCGCTAAGGCACGAAGTGATTCGGCGGTGTTGTACAAAATTTCATCTAACTCTGCTTTTCTAGAGGCATCTTTGGCAACTACCCATGGCTCTGACTCAGTTACATAACCATTTACTCGCTTACAAAAATCCATAATTGCATTTATGCCGCCTTGAAAATCTAAATCACAGATTGATTTATCTGCAGTTTGCCCAGTTGTAGAAAGTAGTGAAGCTAGCTCAGAGTTTTTAGCAACAGCTGGAATCTTGTTATCGCAGTATTTCTCAATCATGGCAATTAACCTTGAGGCGAGGTTGCCAAAATCATTTGCGAGTTCACTGGTGTAGCGGGCTGCCATATCCTCCCAAGAAAATGAGCCATCACTTCCAAAAGGAATTGCCTTTAAAAAGTAATATCTAAAAGCATCAACACCAAAATCTTTAGTGATATCAATAGGTGCAATGCCAGTTAACTTACTCTTTGACATCTTTTCACCACCCACTAGCAGCCAGCCATGAGCAAAGATCTTCTTTGGCACAGCAATACCTGCTGCCATAAGCATGGCCGGCCAGATAATTGCGTGAAAGCGCAAAATATCCTTACCAACTAGATGCACATCAGCTGGCCAGGTGCTGGCAAACTTCTTACCACCTTGTGAATTTGGATCATCGCCTAAACCAACAGCGGTTGCATAATTTAGTAAGGCATCAAACCAAACATAAATGACCTGTTTTGTGTCCCATGGAACTGGAATACCCCAATCAAAGGTGGAGCGAGAAATTGATAGATCCCGCACTTCACCTTCTAGAAATGAAACTACCTCATTTCGTGCACTCTCTGGCTGGCAAGCTGAAGGATTTGCTTTGTAGTAATCAAGAAGTGGTTGGCGAAATGCTGAAAGCTTAAAAAACCAATTGTCCTCACTTAACATTTCCACTGGCTTTGAATGAATCTTGCACTTTCCTTCATCTAAATCACCAGGCAACTTAAACTCTTCACAACCTATGCAATAAGGACCTTCAAATTTTCCAGCGTATATGTGGCCCGCATCTTTTAAGCTTTGTAAAAAACTTTGAACCCGGTCGGTATGTCTGGCCTCAGTAGTTCTAATAAAATCATCATTGGCAATATTTAAATCTTTCCAAACTGGCTTCCAGGCCTCTTCAACTAATTTGTCACACCAATCTTGGGGTGAGGTTTTATTTGCCTGTGCGGTGTTTAAAACCTTTTGTCCATGTTCATCAGTTCCAGTTAGATACCAAACTGATTCACCTTTTTGGCGATGCCAGCGAGTTAAAACATCCCCTGCCACAGTTGTGTAGGCATGGCCGATGTGGGGTGCATCATTTACATAGTAAATGGGCGTGGTTAAGTAGAAAGATTTTTCAGCCATGATCAGATCTTATCCTCACTCTTATAGGTAACCATGGCATCAAATACAACTCGCTTAGCAACTGCATATTTCTTCGCTACTTGTGCGATTGCCTCTTTACGGCTTTCACCAATTTCTTCAAGCTCAAAAACCATTTTAATTAGATCCTCATCAGCAATCTGTCTGCTTGCTGGATCAAAACCAGCAAGTACAACTGTTATCTCACCCAAGATCTCTTTTGATTTAGCCCAAGTGATTAGCTCTGTGATGCTTCCGCGAACCACCTCTTCATAATGCTTACTCATTTCCCGACAGATCGCACCACTTCGATCTAATCCAAATGCGGCTCCCGCATCAACTAGGCATTCGGTAATTCTGTGTGGTGCTTCAAAAAAGATAACAGTTCGCTCCTGCTGGGCTAGCTCTTCAAACCATTTAGCTCTTGCCCCTTGTGTTCTTGGCGGAAAACCTTCAAAGCAAAATCGATCAGTTGGTAATCCAGAAAGTAATAGCGCAGTTGTAACCGCACTTGGTCCAGGCAAAACTTTTATCTCGACATTAGATTGCAAAGCAGCTCTTATCAATCGATACCCTGGATCTGAAATACCAGGAGCACCTGCATCAGTTGCAACTAAAACATCTTTTTGTGACTTTAGGAGATTTGTTAACTCTTCAATTTTCTCACTTTCATTTCCTTCAAAAAAAGAAATTACTTTGGCGTTATGTTTAATGTTTAGGTCTTGGCAAAGCCTGGCAAACTTACGTGAATCCTCCGCAGCTACATACTGAACCTGTTGAATACTTTGGATTAGGTGGGCAGAGGCATCCCTTGAATCGCCAATCGGTAAGCAGGCCAGGATTAACATCTGCTAATTCTCTCAGGTTATTTCACAACTGATGTTCTATCTGGTCTTAGGCTGACCCTATGAATAAGAGTCGGTTGCGAGAGTTTGCACCTATCACCTTAATTCTTGGCTTTGCCCTCACACTTCGGCTTTGGCGACTAAACCAACCAAAAGGTTATATTTTTGATGAGATCTACTATGCAAAAAATGCAAACTCACTGATTAATGATGGCGTTGAGTTAAATGCGCAAGGTGATGCTGAGTTTGTCGTGCACCCACCCTTGGGAAAGTGGCTAATTGGGTTGGGCATTAAGGCATTTGGCAACAATGAGTTTGGCTGGCGAATTTCAGCAGCGCTAGTTGGTAGCGCCTCTGTCTTATTGATTTTTATGATTACGAAATCACTTTTTAACTCTTTGTTTTTAAGTAACACTGCAGCTGCTTTGATGTCACTAGATGGCTTACACCTGGTGATGTCACGGGTTGCACTCCTTGATATCTTCCTGATGTTTTTTATTTTATTAGCATTTTATTTAATACTTCAAAATAACTTGTGGTTAAGTGGAGTGGTAATTGGAGTTGCTGGTGCTACTAAGTGGAGTGCTTTTTTCCTAATACCGCTACTGATTTTACTGACTATAAATTTTAGTAAATTTCATTGGAGTATTTTGGTAAAGCGAATTGCTCAATACATACTTACACCACTTGGAATTTACTTTATTTCCTGGAGCGGTTGGATCTTTAACTCAAAGGGATGGGGCAGGGATTCAGGCTCAAATCTGTTTTCTTCACTCTGGAATTATCACCGTGAAATTATCACTTTTCACCGAGAGTTAACTGAAGCCCATGCCTATGCAGCAAATCCCTGGAGCTGGTTAGTACTAGGCCGGCCCACCTCTTTCTACTACCAAACGCCAACAAACTGTGGTGCATCCTCTTGTTCGCAAGAGATCTTGGCAATTGGAACACCAATGTTGTGGTGGGTTGGAGTCTTTGCAATTGCTATTACTTTTGGCTTTTTTGTATCCAAGCCAGATCGAATCTCGGCATTTGTTTTAGCAGGAATTGCTGGCACCTATCTACCATGGTTTTTCATTCAAGATAGAACCACTTTCTATTTTTATTCAATTTCAATACTGCCCTTCTTAATACTTTCTGTAATTAACCTTATGAATTGGGCCTTAAACAAAGGCTTAGATCGAAGATACTTATACGGCTATCTAGTATTAGTTGGCGTTAATTTTATTTACTTCTTGCCAATATTGATTGGATTAGAAATTCCATACTCAGATTGGATCGACCGGATGTGGTTGCCTAGCTGGATTTAACTATTGGTTAACAGCTCTATCTTCTTCAGAGAGGTTTGCTGCAATCTCTTGATCAAAAAAGTCATCATCCCTACCTGATAAAGCTTTGACTCGCTCTTGCTCAGCACTCCACTGACCAGTAGTGGTTAGATCAATTATTCGTTTACTTGGAACCGCTTTAGCCGCTGTTGTGTAGACAGGTTTTGGTACTTTTGTTGGCTGCCAACCTTTTCGATCCTTTGGAACTACTACCACTCCAGTAATCTCTGGGCGCTCAGAAAATGGAATCCAATGCTCTTTGCTACTTTTTTCGGTAACTGGATCTGGAATTACTGTAGTTGGAATCTTACTGTTAGTGATTTTCTCTAATGCTTTTAATCTCCTGGCTTTAAGTTGTGAGGCCACTACCTGTTTTCGAACATTTACTACATAAATTAGTAAAGCTGTCATTGGGATTAATGTTGTAGTTAAATCTAAAAATCCAACAGATGCAAAAATCAGAGCGATAAAACTTAAAGAAAATAATGAACCAAATATAAGCTGTCGCTGGAAATAGATTCTGCCTTTATCTTCAATTCTTGGTTCAGTCTTTACACTCGGGTTGTTTTCGGCAACTACCTGCATTGCATTCTTATATCTTTCAATTGCTTTTCCAGAGTTATCTTCATGCTTACTTAACCATTGCGGTAAGAAGTAGGCAGCCCACATCGCGATGATGATTAAGTAGATAAAACCCGAACCCATAAAGCACAACAATAAATGTTAAAGGTTGAATTCAACGGCAAATGAGCAGGTATGTCCTTACTTTATTTTATTTTATTTCTGGATTTTCCTTAACAAAAGTAATGTGATTTCGCCAATCCCCTGCAATATGAAGGTAGTTGTTTCTAGACCCCTCCAATACATACCCAGCTTTTACTGCAACTTTCTTTGATGCCTCATTTTCTGGGCGAAGGTTTATTTCAATACGATGCAACTTAAGGCCATCAAATCCAAACTTAGTTAATAGCTTGACTGCTCTGGTGGTGTAGCCGCGGCTAGCAAAGCGTTGATCGATCCAGTAACCAATATGGGCTCCCCGCATCGCACCAAAAATAATTCCACCTAAAGTTATTTGACCAATTAGTTTTTGCTCACCACCTTCATTTAACCAAATTCCTAGCGAGATAGATCGAAGTGCTCTTATCTCCTTATTCAATTGCATCACCATCCCATAATAAGAAGGAAGTGGTGAATTACTTTCTATCTTTGGTCTAGTTGCTTCCCAAGGTGATAGCCAATCTCGATTGACTGCGCGAACGCCATCCCACTCTGCTTTGTCCCTAAAACGAATTGGCTTTAAGGTAATTTCGTGATCAACTAATTTTTTCAACGTCTATCCTGGTTTAACTTAAGAATATTGACCGAATCACCAGAGTTTAATTTCTCCACATTCTCACCAAGTGTGATTAAGCAATTTGCCTTAGAGAGTGTCATAAGTGATTCCTGATTTGCCAATGGCGATACCTGACCATCGGCATTTAACTCACCCCTTATGTAAGAGGCTACGCCTGAAGGAGAAGTAACTGATTCAGTTAACTTCACTTTCTTATTTGGCTTATCTGTACTTACGCCAGTTAACATCTTCGTGATCATTGGTCTGATAAATAGCTCTGCAGATAGAAAGTTGCTGATTGGATCTCCTGGCAAAACCACAACTGGGGTTTTATCTGGACCAATCAACCCAAAGCTATGTTTGCTGCTTTCAGCAAGTTTTGGTGTGACAATTTGAATCTCGCCAAGTGTTGATATAACTGAGGTAATCAAATCAAATGATTCATCCTTTGATTCACCACTAATTACGATCAAATCTGCTCTTACTAATTGATCTTCAATTACTAACTTTAATTGCTCAGCTGTTTCTGGAATTGTGTGTACTCGAAATGCATGAGCTCCCACCTCTCGAGCAAAGGTGGTTAAAAACCAAGAATTACTCTCAAACTCATCATCGGCATCTGCTAATTTGCTTCCGGGCTCTACTAAGTCATCACCAGCACTAATGATTACAACTCGTGGATGTGGGCGACATGGCAATCTATCTAGCCCAAGAGAGGCAGCAAGTGCTA
Organism: actinobacterium SCGC AAA027-J17; assembly: GCA_000383815.1. Lineage (GTDB taxonomy): Bacteria > Actinomycetota > Actinomycetes > Nanopelagicales > Nanopelagicaceae > Nanopelagicus. The sequence continues at coordinate 28,231 of KB912787.1, read as the reverse complement.
TTTGAGTTGAATCAATTAATTGCCCGCTCCTGATTACTGGTTTTTCATCCACTAACAGGTCACTAGCCAAGGTCGCCCCATGCGCATCTAAGAGTGGCAGGTCAAGTGCGGCTAAGGGCTTACTTAAATTTAGTAACTGCTCCTGAAAAGCGCCGACTGTCACTATTTCATCCATACCTAAACCCTACTTTGCCCAAGCCATAAATTAAGGTAAGGGGCATGGGTAATAAAGAAAATAAATCACAGCTGCGCAAGCAGTACCGAAAAGAGAGAGCGGATCGATTTATTGCTGATAGTTGGCTCCATATTCTCTCAGCAAAAGAGTTTGAGAATATTAAAAATATTGGTTCATACATCTCATATGAGTTTGAGCCAGAAACTAGTGATCTAAATCAAAGGTTAATCGCTGCTGGTAAAACAGTTTTTCTGCCAAAAGTTATAAAAGATAATGATTTAGCCTGGGTTAAGTGGGATGGAAACAGCGCAAATCTTAAAAAAGTTGGCAAAAGTTATGAACCAATCGGAGATGCAGATATCAATGTAAATCTTGATCTAATAATTGTGCCCGCCTTACATGTTGATCGCGCAGGAAATCGACTAGGCCAAGGTGGTGGATCTTATGATCGCGCGTTGGCAAAAAGTAAGGCTTGGACCATCGCGCTATTACACCGCGGTGAATTAACTAGTGAACCACTTCCAGTTGAGCCTCATGATCAAAAAGTAAAGGCTGCGGCAACTCCTGAGATTATTGTTAGATTTTAATTAGTTAAGGAATCTAAATTTCTAGCCATCACTACGCGTTGAATCTGGTTTGTGCCCTCATAAATTTGAGTTAGTTTGGCATCTCGCATCATGCGCTCAACTGGATAATCACTTACATATCCATAACCACCTAATACCTGCACCGCATCAGTAGTTACCTTCATAGCTACATCTGTGGCAAAGCATTTGCTGGCTGCTGAGAAGAAGGTTAAATCACTTTCTGCTCTTTCACTTTTAACCGCGGCTGCATATGTTAATTGGCGAGCAGCTTCAATCTGCATTGCCATGTCAGCTAACATAAATTGCACTGCTTGAAAATCAAATATTGGCTTACCAAATTGTTGGCGTTCATGGGCATACTTTTTCGCCACATCAAATGCACCTTGAGCAATTCCTAAAGCTTGTGCGGCAATGGTAATTCTGGTGTGATCTAGAGTTTTCATGGCAAGTGAAAATCCACTTCCTATCTCACCTAATCTTCGGTCATCACTGATTTTTACATTATCAAAGTAGACCTCACGAGTTGGTGATCCTCGAAATCCCATCTTTTTCTCATGAGAGCCAAATGAAACTCCTGTATCTGATTTTTCAACAATAAATGCTGAGATTCCTTTTGCACCTTTACTTGGGTCAGTTGATGCGAGAACTGTGTAAAACTCAGAGACCCCCGCATTTGAAATCCATTTCTTACTTCCAGAGATAACCCAACTATCACCATCTTTTACAGCCTTAGTTTTCATAGCAGCCGCATCAGATCCAGCCTCTGACTCAGATAGGCAATAAGAAAATCCTTTGCCAGCAGCTAACTGGGTTAAATACTTTTTCTTCTGCTCACTATTGCCAGCAATCATTAAAGGTACCGAACCTAATTTATTCACCGCTGGAATTAAAGATGATGCACCACAAACTCTTGCTACCTCTTCAATAATTATCACCGCAGCTAATGCACCAGCTCCTTGGCCACCAAATTCAACTGGCACATGTGCTGCAGCAAGCCCGGCAGATTGCAATGCATCTGCTGCCTCTTGCGGATATCTGGAGTTCTCATCAACATCTTGAGCAAATGGTGCAATCTTTTTTTGAGCGAGCGCACTAACACTTTCCCGCAACGCTTGGTACTCCGGACCATATAAAGCTGGCATATCAGAACTCATCGGCATCCCTATATTCTATTGTGAGTTATCTCGTCGATTTAACTCAGCCAAGTACTGGTTGTAAAGGGCTAAATCATCTTTTTCACCCATGGCAGCTGCTCTATCTGCTGCCCGATCAATACGTGCTGCCTCTTTCTTATCCTGCCTTGTCCATTGAATAAAGGTGGCCAGTAGCGCAAGCAGAATTGGAATCTCACCCATTGCCCAACCAATAGCACCACCTGCTCTTTGATCAGCTAATAAATCAGTGGCCCAAGGTCGCTCTAGTAATGCAAAGTAACCATTATCAAGCAAGGTTGAGGCTGACATTACTGAGATCGAGAAAAATGCATGAATACTCATGGCAGCAAAGATGATGATCACTTTAACGATATGCAGAACTTTGCGCGGCATTGGATCAACACCAATTAGAACTTGGAAAAATAAAATACCTGATAACAAAAAGTGAATTGACATAAAGAAGTGCCCACTATGGCCTTGCATTAGATTGCCAAACAATGGTGTGAAGTAAAGGGCAAATAGTGAGCCATTAAAGATTGCTAGCGCAACAACTGGATGGGTGTAAATCTTTGAAAGTTTAGAGTGCAGCAGCGCGATAAAGCTTCCCCGGATACCTCTTTCTTGCTCATTTCGACCAATAGGTAATGTGCGAAGGGCTAAGGTGATTGGCGCTCCTAAGACAATTCCAATTGGCGCAATCATTCCGAGCACCATGTGCGAGAGCATGTGATTAGAAAAAGCAAAGCGGGAGTAAACACCTAAGCCGCCACTGGTTGCAAAATCAATCGCTGATATGCCAAGAGCGAAAGCAATTGTTCTACCTACCGGCCACTTATCACCTCTCCTGCTTAAAATGACTACACCCTTTATATAAATTGCCACTGCAAAAATTAATAGCCCAAGCATCAGTCCATCTGCATCATAAGCAAGTAAAACTCTTGAAAAAGTTGGTGGCTCAGGCATTTCAATACCGGTGACTAACAAGCCAGGGGATGAAATAATTTCCCGCTCTGGTGGGTTAATTGTTGATAACCAGCTTCCAACAAAAATGGTTGAAATCATTATCCCTATCTCGGCGGTAACTAACCTAAATACAGATGGGTAATCAGATTTTATGATCCATCTTCGATGTAACGCACCAAAACCAATTAAAGTGATTGCTAAAAATATTTTAAGTAAGGTCACAGCGCCATACTTACTTTGCCAAGCTTGGATTGAATCTAATCTGGTCCAAGCAGTAGCTGCTCCAGTTAAAACAACTGCAATTGCACTCCAAAGAGCGATCTCGCTAAATCTAGGCAGGGCAATTAGCTTGTTCGCCTTAGAGAGCTGAGTCAATCCAAATAGCCCGCCCACCCAAAAGCTAAGTGCAATAACATGAACAACCAATGCTCCAATTGCCAGTCCGTGATACCCGGAGGTGCTGCCATGACTTTGAAAAACTGGCGCAGTAATTGCAACTAGAGAGATTAAAAGTGCTACATAGGTAGAGATCACTTTTTTAAGTGGAATTAGCAGCACTACCGCAATACCAATCATCTGGACTAAATAACTCTTACCAATTGATGTTTGGGTCAAATATGATCGAATAACAGTTAGGTCAAAGGAGGCCGATAGGGGTTGTTCTAGAAGGTATGCAATTTGAATTAAAATATAAATAAAAGTTACTACCAGCCAGCTGTAAATCAAGGTGCGAGTCTTTTTAATCAAGCTGCTATTTAGCACCTTGCCCTTGAGATCTAAATCTAGGAAAGCAATAGCAATTAATAACCCAATACTCAATACGCCAGTTAACTGCATTAGGCCTTTAGCTAATGGTGAGAGTATCTCAATCAAATATGCACCGAAATTACTTTACAAATTTTTTGCTGGCGCTGCTATTTTTCTTAACTTTACGGGGCTTTGCTGGAGTCTTAAAAGTCTTCTTTGCATAGCGAGATAAGAAGATCATCATGACAAATGCAAAGATCATCAACCCAATGACAAATAGGTCAGTAATTCGATTAGGTGATGTGTTGAGCACCTCTTCAACTGATGGGGCTGGGGTTGCTACTGCAATCTCACCTGGTGCGTTATATAAAAATGTAAATGTTCCAGTAATTGGTGGTTGATCAATTGCCATCAATGTGTAAGCAACTGTGTATAGACCAGATGTAGTTAAGGGTTTTATACCAACCATTAAAACTGCCCCTTGAACTTGAAGGGAGCCATCATCAACTCTGCCACCTTTTGCATCGGTAACAGTCATCTCATTAGCACCACTTAACAAATCAGCATTTGCTTTGATGGTTATAGCTGTTGGCGAGATACTAAGAACTGATCCGGCGGTTGGTGAAGTGCTAACAATTGAGGTTGCCCATGCGTTTGAAACTGGGGTGATGCCAACAATAAGTAGAGTAAAAAGTACGCGCAGATACTTCTTCACTATTCCCCCTAAGTTGAGTTAGCCCTTATCTTCCCACCTGCTTAAGATTACTCCTATGCCGACCTATGAATATCTGTGTAATGAGTGTGAGCACGCCTTTGAGGCTGTGCAATCTTTCACAGAAGCAGCAATCGAGCACTGCCCTAAATGTGATGGTCAGGTGCGAAAGGTTTATAACAATGTTGGCGTTGTTTTTAAAGGAAGTGGTTTTTATAAGACTGATTCAAGAACAACTACACCTGCAACAAAAAGTGATACTCCAGCGACAAAAACTGAGAGTAAACCTGCTGCTAAAACTGAGAGTAAACCTGCGGCAAAAAGTACCGAGTAGTTTTTAACCGTGGTGAGGTGGTTTATCTCCCGCGATTTCCTCATCACGTCTTTCATCTACCTCTAAATCAATCTCATCACTTGTAATTTTTGGTAGTAATTCGTGATTAACTTCACCAACAACTATTGGCTTATCTTTTTTATGATTTACGCTCTCACTCATTAGAATATAAGTCTACCTTCTTAGATCAATAGATAATGAATAGGCGAATATGTTTGAAAAACTAGGCTCACTTATTGTTAAACGCAAGCGATTAATCTTTTCTTTATTTCTAGTAGCTATTTTTTCAGCAGGGGCGATCGGCACCTCTGTTTTCGGCAAACTTGATAGTGGCGGGTATAACGATCCAAAGAGTGATTCTGCAAAGGCATTTGAGTATCTAACCGATGTGTTTAAGGTGAAAGATCCAGCTGTGGTTTTAGTGGTTGAAACTCCAAATGGAGTTAATGATCCTGCTGTCGTTGCAACAGCTGCCAAACTAGAGCAAAGTATTAAAGGTGAAGCTGGTGTGGGTTCAACCTTGTCATATTGGAGCGCTGGTGGTGCGCCAACATTAAAGAGTTCAGATGAAAACTCTGCATTTCTTTTTATCTATTCTGAAGATGTTGAGTGGGATAACGTTCAATCTTTAGGTAAGCGAATTCAGGAAAAGTATGATGGCAAATTTGAAAACTTAACAGTTTATGCAAGCGGTACTGGTGTATTTGCTCATGCCATTAATACCAAGATTGCAAATGACTTAAAACTCTCTGAAGCAATCTCTATCCCGCTAACTTTTATTTTGTTGGTCTTTGTCTTTGGTGGGCTAGTTGCTAGTGCAATGCCATTACTAGTGGGTGTTTCTGCAATCCTGGGCTCACTTTTAGTTATCTATCTCTTAACATTATTTACTGGGGTAAGTGTTTTCGCACTGAATCTAATCACCGGATTGGGCTTAGGCCTTGGAATTGATTACTCCTTGTTGGTTGTAAATAGATTTCGTGAAGAGCTTCATTCTGGAAAATCAGTTGATGAAGCAATTAAAAAGACTGTGGCAACTGCAGGTAAAACTGTTTTCTATTCAGGTTTAACAGTAGTAATTACTTTGGCAGCTTTGATGTTATTCCCACTTATGTTTTTAAAATCATTTGGATACGCCGGTGTGACTGTTGTAATTATGGCGGTATTAGGTGCACTGGTTGCACTTCCTGCCTTACTGGCAATACTTGGAAAGCGAATTGATAAAGCGGTGGTGCGTAAAGGTGCGTTGACCCCTAAAGAGGATGGCCGATGGGCACAAACTGCAAGATTTGTAATGCGCAAACCAGTTTCAGTAGTTGTGCTGAGCCTTGTGATTTTGACGGTACTAGCTGCGCCAATTAAAAACATAGTTTTCTCACAGGTTGACTCTCGCGTTTTACCTGCCAGCAACCCAGCTGCATATTCAGCTCAGTTGATCACTGAAAGATTTCCTGGGCAAGAGGGAAATCCAATTGAAGCAATCATCCCTGGTGGTGCAAGTAAAATTGAGCAGATCAATAAGTACACCCAAGAGATTGCCAAAGTATCTGGCGTAGTAAGAGTTGGTGAGCCACAAATTCTTGGAAATGATGTTCGAGTTATTGCTATTCACGATATGGGCCCTCGAACACCAGATGCAGAAGCCTTGATTAAGCAGATTAGGTTAATTCCATCACCTGATCAAACCTTAATTGGCGGAGTTGCAGCAGATTATGCTGATACCCAAATTGGAATTGCTAAAACAATGCCTTGGGCACTTACCTGGATTGCAATTGGTGTATTACTTCTGTTGTTTGTATTTACCGGCTCTTTAATCCTGCCAATCAAAGCGGTGATTTTAAATATCCTCTCACTAGCTGCCACTTTGGGGGTTATTACCTGGATATTTGTCGATGGTAATTTGAAGTGGTTGGTGGGTGATTTCACCACTACCGGCTCAGTTGATACCGGCTCGATTATTTTGGTGGCTGTTGTCGCCTTTGGCTTATCAATGGATTATGAGTTATTCCTGCTATCTAGAATTAAAGAGGAGCATGATGCTGGCCGTTCAAATATTGAATCGGTGGCAACTGGTTTACAAAGATCAGCCCGCATCATCACTGCAGCTGCAGGATTATTGGCAATAGTTTTTGCCTCATTTGTATTAAGTGGTGTTACCTCAATCAAGATGCTTGGCTTTGGTGTGGCATTTGCAATTATTTTAGATGCCACTTTAGTTAGAGCATTGCTAGTTCCTGCCTTGATGAGATTATTTGGAGAACGAAATTGGTGGGCACCTAAACAATTAAAACGTTTCACTATTGATCATTAATTAATTGCGTCCCCGGCGGGAGTTGAACCTGCGACCTACCGCTTAGGAGGCGGTTGCTTCTAATTCCTCTACTGGAATGAGGCTCACTTACTCCAGTTTAGATTTTCATATTGATGCCACTCAGAGATGGGCTTCATTCCCACTTTTTCATAAAGCCGTAGCGCTCCACTTTCATTTCCTGCATCAACACTTAGGCAGAGCTTCGAACGACCTAACTCACTATTAACCTGAATTGCATGGCGAAGTAGCGCCTCGCCAAGCCCCTTACCTTGAAACGCATGCCTTACTCCTAAACCTGAGACATAACCTGAATCATTGTGGAGTTGCTCATCATTGATGTCCACAAAACCAGCCGGATAACCATTGACTGAGATAAGCCATGCCTGCATCTTGATCTCATCTTTATCTCGAACCACAAGTTCACTCCATTCATCAAAGTGCCGTGGCATAAAACCAAAGTGCTGACTGAATGAATCTTGGTGAACCTCATGATAAGTGCGTAAGTCATCTTCTTTGTCGAGATCTAATTCTCTAATTACGCCAGGTGACTCACTGCCACTCACTATGTCAACTGGAAGTTTCATCTCTAAAGTCCAATATTTTCGAAGAATTGTGAATTCGCGGCTCTCAAGAAGACTTTTGTAATCAAAGTCATTGGATTGAGTTCCTAACCAAAGTCGATACTCCGGGTCGTACTCACGTGCCAGCTCCAATGCTAAATCCAACGATGCGGAGAGGGTTTCTGCGCCAGGCCTTGTGTAGATGTCAAGATAGAAGCGCTTGCGCGAAGAATCTGGGTTGAGAGTGATGAAACTCTGCCAGTCATCCTCTGAGTGAAGTTTTGTCAATCTAGTTATCGCAGGGTCATGGAAACCTCGGACATACTCATGACCTTCGATCTCTCCCATAGGTATGTCATTAGGGTTTAGTGCAAGAAGATTTGAATTTGCAATATCTAGAATCGTTGTAACATCTTCTTCAGTTGCTACTTGCGCTATGAGTTTCATGTTGGAAATTTACCTTTGCTTCTTGAAAACAAACAACTTTTATTGGCGTCCCCGGCGGGAGTTGAACCTGCGACCTACCGCTTAGGAGGCGGTTGCTCTATCCACTGAGCTACGGGGACAAAATATTTATATTAAATTCTATTAGAAGGTTTATTGTAATTTAACTTGAGTTTAATTGATAACTAATCAATAAACATGCGTAAATTTGTCTTTAATTTAACGCTGAGATAGTATTAAAGTAATTCGTTTGGAGTTGAAATATCATGAAGGCCCTCGTTATAGGCGCCGGTGGAGTTGGTAGAGCGATAGCTAATATCGCTTCTCGTAGGTCATTTATTGAATCAATGGTGATTGCCGATCGCACACTTGCAAGAGCAGAAGAGGCTGTTGCGCGCGTAAAGGATCCTCGCTTTTCAGCTGCGATGGTAAATGCGGCAGAGCTAGAAGATATTAGAGAGTTAATCCGTAAAGCAGATCCTGATGTAGTCATTAATGCGGTAGATCCGCGCTTTGTTATGCCTATTTTCCTAGCTTGTGAGATCGAGAATACAAACTACATAGATATGGCAATGTCACTTTCTCGTAAGCATCCCCACTATCCATACACCGAAACCGGAGTTAAGTTGGGCGATGAACAATTTGCCCGTGACTACAACTGGGATGAGCGCAAAATCTTTGCCTTAATTGGTATGGGTGTTGAGCCAGGAATGAGCGATGTTTTCGCCAAGTATGCAAGTGAGCATTTATTTAGCCGAATTGATTCCTGCACTATTTTGGATGGCTCAAATTTAAGAGTTGAAGGCTTTGATTTTGCTCCCTCCTTTTCAATCTGGACTACCATTGAAGAGTGCTTAAATCCCCCACTTGTTTGGGAGGATGGCCGAGGCTGGTACACCACCACACCATTTTCAGAGCTAGAAATATTTGATTTTCCAGAAGGTATTGGTCCAGTTGAGTGCGTCAATGTTGAGCACGAAGAGGTAGTACTTATTCCACAAAAAATTGATGCTAAGAAAGTTAACTTTAAGTATGGACTTGGCGCTGAGTTCATTACTATTTTAAAAACAATCAACATGCTTGGTATGGATAGAAAAGAAACAGTTGAGGTGCAAGGTGTTTCAGTCTCACCAAGAGATCTACTAACCGCATCATTGCCAGATCCAGCTACCTTGGGTGAGCGTATGCGAGGTAAAACTTGTGCAGGTGCATTAGTTAAGGGATTAGATAAACAAGGAAATCCAAAAGCTGTTTACATTTACAACGTTGTAGATAACGCATGGTCGATGAAAGAGTTCGGTGATCAAGCAGTTGTTTGGCAAACTGCGATCAATCCTGTAATTGCATTGGAGTTAATCCACAACGGTGTTTGGAAGCCAAGAGGAGTAAATGGACCAGAGTGGTTTGAATCAAAGCCTTATCTAGATCTGCTTGAAGAGTATGGCACCTCATGGCATATTCGTGATGAAGATACGGCAGGAATTACCAAGTAAATGGCCACCGCGCTAGTAACTGGGGCAACCGCAGGTATTGGTTATTCATATGCACAATTACTGGCAAAAGAGGGATTTGATTTAGTTTTAGTAGCCAGAGATCTTCCAAGATTACACAAAGTTGCAAAAGATTTAGGCAAAACCTACGGAATTAAAGTTGAATCATTAAAGGCTGATTTAACTAAGCCTGCTCAACTGGCCAAGGTTGAAAAGCGGCTAGCCAGCACAGCAAAGCCAATTGAGGTACTAATCAATAATGCAGGTTTTGGTATTAAAGACAGCTTTATTGATAGCTCATTGGCAAAAGAGCAGGAATTGCTCGATGTTTTAGTCACTGCGCCCATGAGATTAAGCCATGCAGTGCTACCGCAGATGGTCAAGCGAAATTCTGGTGTAATCGTCAACGTGAGCAGTGTGGCTAGTTTTATTGCCGGTGGTACCTACTCTGCTGCAAAATCTTATTTAACTGTATTTTCTGAGTATCTACACACTGAACTTCGCAATACAAACATTAAGGTTTCAGCTTTATGTCCAGGATTTACTAGAACTGAGTTTCATGCCCGAGGAAAGATGAAAATGACTGGCTTACCAAATTACATGTGGTTAACAACTGATCAGGTTGTTAAAAAGTCTTGGCGTGATGTGAAAGCTGGCAAAGTTATTTGCATTCCAGGGTTTCAGTATTTACTTTTAAGCACCATTGCCCGCATTGCCCCACGGCCAATAGTGCGCAAGGCTGGCATTAACGTGCGGCGCAAACAAAGAGTGAAATAAACAATTTTTCACATCAAATTCACGGGTTGACCCCAGTCATTTACCTACAGGTAGGTGATTGCTCAAGTAGACTGCAGCCATACCTAACCAAGGAGAAAAATAGTGAAAACTAAGATTTCAGTTCTAGCAGTTGCCGCTTTCTTAATTCTCGGTGTTACTACACCAGTACAAGCTGCAACCGCAGGTGGAACTTGTAGTACTGCAGGTGCAAAAGCCAAAATTGGTAAAAATAATTACATCTGCGCAAAGAACCCATTCTTTAACACCACAAAGTTAACTTGGGTCTGGGATGGCTGCCTTGAATTTAACAATGACCCTGAGTACATAGCCAGCAAAAAAGAGGGTACCGCTGTGCTTCGTCAGATTGAGCTCGAAAGACGAAATCAAGTCGAACCAGTTGGTGCTCCACTTAGAGATTTAATTATGTGGAATAGTCTGATTTCATACAAAAAATCAGATGTTGTTTACTACGGATCTACTTACTACACAGCCACAAAGTCCAGCACAAATAGAGCCCCTACTTCAGCAAATATTGGCTCTACAAAGTTTTGGTTAGTACATCAACCAACAAATGCAAATACAAAAATAGGTCAAATGCCAACACCAGCAAAGGTGATTACTGCGGCTACTGCACAGGTATCTGCATTAAATAGTTCTGCATCTAGAAGCACGAGCTCTACAACGAAAGCTAGACTTACCGCCCTGTCTAGTTCTTTGGCTACTAAAATTACAACTCTGGAAGCAAATAAGGGTCCAATAGAGTCTGTAATAAATTCGCTAGATGGTTATCTAGCCGATGCTAAGAATGTATTTACGCTTCTTCAAACAGTTACATCAACAATTAAAGACACTTGTAACCCAAAGTACTAATTAAACTAAGGAAGGCTGTAACGATTGCTTAAGCGATTGTTACAGCCTTACTTGTTGCCGTAAATTTAATTGCCCGCAGTGCTGATGTAGCAGGGCCAACCTTTAACGCACCATTTAATGCAAACTCAGATCCATGTCCTCTTGGGCCTGGACAGACCCAACCACCTGATGATTGAGTAACGCGAACCCCAGCATGCGGACAAGAAAGATTAAAAACTGAAAAACCCTTTGCTGACTTTGAGGTGCGAACTATTGCAACCCTTCCATACTTCTTAATATTTAATTCAATAACAGTGCCCACTTTAGCCAGCGCTGGATTTGCTGCCAGATTAACCTCGGTACGACCATTTGAAAGAGTTTTGACTCCAGTTGCCGCTATCGCTGGCATGGTTGCCAGAGCTGCAACTGCAGCACCACCACAAATAAAACCTCGCCTTGATAGTGCAACCACTTATTTTTTCCCCAAGTCTCTTCTTTTAAAGTCACCCGTATTTTACTATTAATTGTGAATTTGAAGCGACCTTATCTTGGGCTGAAATTGCTCACCGGATCAGTTCTGGCCTTACATCTGATCATGAGTTGGGTACTTCCTGAGAATAATGTCTTAGTTGATCTAATACTCTTTAACCTAGTTGGCTTATTTGCCGCTGCTATTGCATTTAATGCACCACTGCTCACAGATCGAATTACTGCTAACTCATTTGGCTTAGCCGCTTTGGGTTGGAGTTTGGGCTCATTTTTCTCAACCTGGAACTCATTTTTCGATTTACAGATACCAGAAAGTGTTTCTGATTTTTGCTATGTAATATTTTATCCCTTAGTTTTTGTAGGTGTGACTAGAAGCTTTACTCACAAGCGATCGATTTCAGCACTTGAGCTACTAGATACCGTAATTATTGCTATTGGATTTACCAGCGTGCTGACCGCATTTTTTCTTAAACCTGCCATGGTTGGTTTTGATGGCTCCACCTGGCAGGTTTTTACATCGATTCTCTATCCAGTAGGTGACATAGTTTTACTCGCAATGGTTGTGGTTTACCTATTACTCACTCCCTTCTGCATTAGATCAGCTTTGCTAGTTGGTGGTTTACTTAGTTTTGTAGGAGCTGATTTTTTCTTTATTTGGAGCTCACTAAACGGTTCTTATCAATTTGGATCAATTTCAGATGATGGATGGATCTTGGGCTTGCTCCTACTTGCCCTAGCGCTTTCATACCCATCACCTGAATCTAAATTTTCAGAGAAAATTTCCTCATACAGTGCAACTATTGCCTTAATTGCTAGCAGTTGTCTGCTTGGAGTTGCAGCACTTCGACCTGGTTACTTTCCAAGTTTTATCTTAGTTCCAGGTTTTATAACCATTGCCTTAGCTTTTATCCGAATGAGTTTTGCACTTCAAGAGGCAAATACTGCTGGAACTGAGAGAGTGCTAGCTAGGACTGATGAGTTAACTGGATTATCTAATCGCCGCAATTTCTTACTTCACTTAGGCCAACTCAGGTCAGGTTACATATTCCTGTTAGATCTAGATGGCTTTAAAAAGATTAATGACACCATGGGCCATGCTGCCGGGGATGAGTTATTAAGGCAGGTAGCAAATAGATTCACTCGCGTAATACCGGCAACTGCTCAGCTTGCCCGCCTTGGCGGGGATGAGTTTGGCGTGCTTGCTCAAATTGATTCAGCAGAGGCAAGTGAGTTAGCACAGGCGATTGGAGCAACCTTGAGCTATCCAATCTCACTTCTTACTGGCCAGGTGAAGGTGAAAGTAAGTATTGGATATGCCGTAATTGAAGATGGAGCAGATCCAATCACTTCACTACGGCGGGCAGATTTAGCAATGTATGAGGCCAAGCGAAGTGGCAAGGGATCACTTTTGTGGGATAGCAAAGTTGAAAATATAGGTTAATCTTCACTGGCTAAAGAGGTTAGCAAGAATCTAGGAGGTCCTAATTGGCAGCACGCTTTCCAAATCGAGTTCTGGTTTTAGGTGCAGGTTCAGTTTCACAATGTGTACTACCACTTCTAATTGAGCATCTTGTAGATGCAAAACAGATCACGATTGCAGATATGCGTGATAATCGAAGCCGTGTTTCAGAGGCAATAAAGGCGGGCGCTACCTATGTGCAAGATCAACTTACCCGCGAAAATATGGATCAATTTTTATCAAAATACTTATCCGCTGGAGATTTTCTTTTAGATTTAGCCTGGAATATTGATGCTAATGCAATCATTGGTTGGGCACATGATCATGGCGTGATCTACTTAAACACATCAATCGAAGAGTGGGATCCTTACGCAGCAGGTGCTACTCGTAATCCAACAGAGCGCACACTTTACTGGCGCCATATGAAACTTCGTAAGTTAACTGATACCTGGAGTGGAAAAGGACCTACTGCAATTGTTGAACATGGTGCAAACCCTGGTTTAGTTTCACACCTGACTAAAAAAGCATTATTTGATATTGCCACTTGTGCAATTAAGGATGGCAAAGTCTCTGGTATTGAACAAGCTTTGTCTGATGAGAACTTTCCAGTTCTTGCGCAAAAACTTGGCGTAAAAGTAATACATATTGCCGAGCGAGATACTCAAATATCTGACAAACCAAAGCAGGTAAATGAGTTTGTTAATACCTGGTCGGTTGAGGGCTTCTATGAAGAGGGAATTGCACCAGCTGAGATGGGTTGGGGAACTCATGAGAAAACTCTGCCGGTAAATGCTTATCAACATGCAGATGGCCCAAAAAATCAGATTTGTATTGCCCAACCAGGAGCAACAACCTGGGTTCGATCATGGGTACCAAACATGGAGACAACTGGAATGGTTATTCGCCATGGTGAAGCTTTCACAATTAGTGATCACTTAACGGTTTGGGAGAATGGCAAAGCGGTTTATCGCCCAACTGTTCATTATGCCTACTGCCCAACTGATGCAGCGGTTGCCTCTATGCATGAGTTACAGATGTGCCAATGGGATCTGACAGAGAATCAACGAATCATGAATGAAGAGATTATTGATGGTGATGATCGATTAGGTGTATTACTTATGGGCCATCCTTATAAATCATGGTGGACTGGTTCACTACTAAATATTCATGATTCAAGAAAACTTGTGCCAAAACAATCTGCCACTACCGTGCAGGTTGCTAGTGCAGTTTACGCAGCTGTTGCTTGGGCAATGGCTAATCCAAACTCTGGCTACTTAGTGCCAGATGATTTACCTTGGCGAGCAGTTCTTGGATTTGCCGAAAAGTATTGGGGCGGTTACCGCTCAGCTGCTGCTGATTGGGATCCACTTATGCATCGAAATGATCTGTTTAAGGGTTGGAATAATCGCCAGTATGACGAGAGTGATCCTTGGCAGTTCTCTAACTTTTTAGTTTAACTCCAAAATTGCCATAGCGGCGTTGTGTCCTGGGATTCCACTAACACCGCCGCCACGAATAGCTCCAGCACCACATAAGAAAACTCTTGGGTGATTTGTTTCAACTCCCCATTTAATAGTGGAGTCATCTGATTTAAATGGCATCGAAAGATCTTTATGAAATATATTCCCGCGAGGCAAGTTGATCTCATTTTCTAAATCAATTGGTGACTTAACCTCGATACATAATTGACCATTTGCATCTGTTGCTAAGTGATTCTCAATCGGATCTACTAAGTATTGATTTAAGGCAGCTAATGCTCTTTGCTTTGCCAGCTCCTTTACTTTATCTGGCTCTTTATCAAATAACTTAGCTGGTGTGTGGAGAGCAAAAATGGTTAAGGTATGAAAGCCTTTTTGATTTAATTCATCAGAAAGAATTGAGTTATCAGTTAATGAATGGCAATACATCTCAAGTGGCAGCTCATCTGGCAAAGATCCTGCCTTTGCCTGCTGATATGCCCGCTCTAGCTGAGCAAAACTTTCATTAATATGAAGAGTTCCAACGAAGGCATCGCTGGCAGAAACCCCAGACTTAAATTTAGGCAGGCTCTTAAGCAACATATTTATCTTAACTTGTGAGCCCTCTAATGATTGCGGAACTACCGCACCTTGCAACTTGGCAAGAACTTGTGGAGCCACATTTGAAAGTAGGTACTTAGCCTCATAATTTTGCCCATTTTCCAATTCAATACTTACTTGATTAGGTTGAGCATTAATTGATTTAACTTTCGAGTTAACTTTAATCTCAACCCCAAGTGAGATAGCTTTGTTTTCAAGCTCTCTTACAAGCGCTCCCATACCTCCTTGAGGCACCTTCCACTCACCTGTGCCATTTCCAATTAAGTGGTAGAGGAAACAAATATTTGTCTGCATCTCATAGGCTGAGGTAAATGTGCCGATTAATCCATCGGTGAGCACTACGCCCTTTACTAAATCATTATCAAAGTACTCATCTAGGGTTTTTCCTAGAGATTGCTCGATCAAAATCCTCCAGATTTGATCATCATTTAACTGCTTCTTTAGTTCACTCCTTGTTGGCAGCGGCTTAAGTAAGGTGGGAGCAATTACCTTCGCTAATTGGCTAACCTGATCATAAAACTTAAGCCAAGCATCACTTTCATCATTTGATTTAGTCAGATTGAAAAATGATTCTTTATTGCTCTGATCCCATACTCGGTTTACTAGCAGACCAGCGTCTTCATCTTTATTTTGATAAGGAGTATATGAGGAAACTTTTCTAGAGATTGTTTTAAAGTTTAAGTCAAGATCTGTGATTATTTGATCAGGCAAAAGTGATACTAAATATGAGTATCTAGATAACTTTGCCTCTAAACCAGCAAATACATACTCAGATATTGAAGCACCGCCAATCTGCTTGTTCGCTTCTAATACCAAAACTTTTTTGCCAGCTTTTGCTAGATAGCAAGCTGCTACTAATCCGTTGTGACCGCCACCAACAATTACAACTTCGTGCTGGCTCACATTAATCCTTTGGGTAGGCTGGTTTATTAACTTTTATCTCCTCAAGCCTGGCTAAAGATTCAATTCGCTCTGCTTTGTGATCAACTATTTGTTTAACATAACCTTTTGAATAGCCATCAGCTGCCTCCCATGGCTCCTGCACCTCAATACCTTTGATGTGGGCTAGCTCTGGCACATACTTACGAACATAATCCCCATTTTCATCAAATCGTTTTCCTTGCTCAATTGGATTAAAGATTCGGTAATAAGGTGAGGCATCTGTTCCACAACCTGCTGTCCACTGCCAGCCATGTGCATTTGAGGCCACATCATAATCAACTAAATGCTCTCTAAAAAAGCGCTCTCCTAGCTGCCACTCAAGATGTAGATCTTTAACTAGGAAGGATGCCACAACCATTCGGGTGCGGTTGTGCATCCAGCCTTCAGTTAAAAGTTGGCGCATGGCAGCATCAACAAATGGGTAACCAGTCTTTCCTTCACACCATGCTTTGAATTTTTCACCAGGTTTGTCATAACGCATACTGGCAAACTGCGGTGCGTAATAACCTGTTTCAGTATGCGGATTATGAAACAAGACATCAGCATAAAACTCACGCCAAGCAATCTCTTTACGAAATACATCATGCGCCTTACTTTCACCAAGAGGAGATAGCAAAGTTCTTGGATGAATCTCACCCCAAGTTAGGTGGGCACTCATCTTGCTTGTGCCATCAATTCCAGCAAGATTTCGTGCTTGGTCGTAATCGTCTAATCCATTTTTTTGAAAATATTTAAAACGCTCTAAGGCCGCAGCTTCACCTGCTGGAGTTATCTTTACCCCATTAGGCACTTTCCAATCTGGAAATGCACGTGCATCATTGCCTGGCTTTACCGCATTAATGCTTTTTGGTTTATCTGCTGGTTTACGCCAACCATGCAAGGACCATGCTTTATAAAATGGTGTGTATACCCGGTACGGAGTGTCATCACTTGGCTTTCTAACTCGACCAGGTGCAACTGCATAAGGTGATCCAGTTCTAACTAATTTCACACCAGCTGACTCAATCTTTTGATCCTCATTTGAATCATTTGGTTCATATGAGGCTGAGATATGCACTGAAGTTGCATTATGTTTTTTACTTAAATCTTTAAGCACTGTTAGTGGATCACCAACTATCACATGCAATTTGTTATCTAATGACTGATCAAGCAGATGAAGTGATTGCGCCAGATACGCCTTACCTTTATCGCCTAATTTTTCTATCTGCCTTGGATCTAAAATAAATACTGGGATGATTTCATCACTTTCAGCAATTGCAGCCAACAGTGCTGGGTTGTCATTTAATCGCAAATCCCTGCGAAACCAAAAAATTGAGGTACTGGCCATTGCGCTATCGTGCCTCTGTGGAGATAAATAAACAATTTCAACTCAGAGGCGTGCCGGGTCTGGTTAGTACCACCTATTTTGGCCAACGGCGGGTGGACTTTTGGGCACCAAGTGCGCCAACTGAGCACATGATCATCGCTCATGATGGTCAAAATATCTTTGACCACAAAAGCGCTACTTTTCGCTCGACCTGGCGATTAGCCCAAACTGCAAATCGAATCTTTGCCGATAAAAACTTGCCAGCACCATTGATCATTGCCGTCTTTCATAGCAGTAGTAAATCTGACCCTAATGGCAGAGGAAAAGACTTAACTCCCCAGGCAAGTTTTGAAGCAGGTGTTATCGCTGCGCAAGAAAACATTCCACCTCAAAACAGATTAGCGATTACTCAGTTAAGGGGAGATAACTACCAAAGGGATATTGCAGAAAAAATCATTCCAGAGATTACAAAGGTGATTGGTCATCAGGTTGTGCCAGATAAAACTGCGATAATCGGCGCCAGCATGGGCGGGCTTGCAAGCTTATATGGAGTGTTTAAGTATCCGGATTTATACAAAACCGCATTAGCACTCTCGCCACATTGGATTTTAGGAAATCAACCATTGGTAGAGGATCTGGTAAACCGCTTACCCAAAAACTTAGGTCATAAGATTTGGATGAGTAGAGGAACCTCTGGCTTGGATGCAAAGTATGAAAAGTGCCAAGAGTTAGCTGATCAGTTAATGATCAAGGCTGAGTGGCAGGTGAATAAGAACTTTAAGAGCGTAATCTTCAACAGGGCTAGTCATAATGAACGTGCTTGGGCAAGACAATTACCTGAAGCTTTAGAGTTTTGGATTAAGAACTAACCCTTTACTGAGCCAGCTGTTAAACCGCTAATAATGTACTTCTGAAGAGACAAGAAAATAATCACAATTGGAATCGAAGCAATTATTGATCCAGCTGCAAATGCACCCCAGTTTTGTGAATACTGCCCACCAATAAAACCTTGTAAGCCAACTGCAATTGTTCGACTATTCATATCTACCAAGAACAATCTAGCCAAGATAAATTCATTAAATGTTCCAATGAAACTCAATAAGCTAACCACCGCCAAAATAGGTGCAGCAAGTGGGATAAATATCTGCCAATAAGTTTGCATAGCACTAGCACCATCTACCTTGGCAGCCTCATCTAATTCAATTGGAATAGAGTCAACAAAGCCTTTAAGTAACCAAATGTTCACACCCATTGCACCGCCCAGATAAACCAAAAGTAAGCCAGGTTGAGTGCCTAATCCGTACCCTGGTGCAAAGTTATATACCCGCTCCATGATCACATAAACTGCAGATAAAGCTAATATCGCAGGAAACATTTGCACTAAAAACAGAAGCTGAATTCCAAACTTCTTACCCTTAAATCTTAATCTGCTAAAAGCAAAAGCTGATGAAGCACCAATAATTACTGAAAGAATTGCCACCGCACCTGAAATTAGTAATGTGTTTTTCATCCATACTAAATAGGGAATTGTTGGATCATTAAATAATTGTTGATAATTTTTAAGTGAGAACTCAGTTGGAATAAAAGATGAAACTTGCAAACTTCCAGTTGGATTAACTGAAGAGATAATTACCAAATACAATGGAAAGAGTGCAAAAAATGCAACTAGGACTCCAACGACATGTCTCCATAAGTTATCAGTTATCCATTTGTTCATGAGAAGCTATCCAATACTTTAGATTTTCTGACACCAAATAAGGAGATGCTGGCAATAATGATAAAGATAATAACCGAAATGGCACTGGCTAATCCAAGATCTTGAACATTAGAGCCAAATGCAATCTTGTATGTGTAGCTAATTAAGATGTCAGTGGCACCTGCAATTTGCCCATCTAACTCATTTCTCGGTCCACCACCTGTTAGCAGGAAGATCAAGTTGAAATTGTTGAAATTAAATGCAAAGGATGCAATCAAAAGCGGTGTAACAATCTTTAGTAATAAAGGCAAGGTTATGCGGGCAAAGACCTGTCTAGGGGATGCGCCATCAATTGCAGCAGCCTCTGATAATTCACTTGGTATGGCTTGCATCGCGCCACTAGTAATCAAGTAAAAGTAAGGAAAACCAAGCCATAGATTTACCAAAATAACTGCAACTCTGGCAAAGGTGGCATTTTGAAACCAGGCAATTTCTGTTCCAAGAAGAGCATTAATTGCACCAAACTCGGTATTAAACATTCCACCCCAGACCAAAATACTCATAATGCTTGGAATGGCATAAGGCAATATGAAAATTGATCGATATACCCGTCTACCTTTAATGGGTTTATTCATTGCCATTGCGACCAGTAAGCCAAGTGCAAATTGGGTTAGCACAGTTAAAAATGCAAAAACTACCGTCCAGATAAACACAGTAAATAATGGATTTCTAACACTTTCATCTTTAACTAAATCTATGTAGTGGGAAAACCAGATTGGTGAGCGCCAGCCAGGTTGCAATACATCTTCTAAATTATCTGTGTTTGCATAATTACCCCGGCCATTGTCAACATACTCAGTGCCATCAACTAAATTGATGAATTTATCAGCTGATTTAACATAATCTAAAACTTGTCTGGCAACTGCGCCGACTGAACTTCCCTCTAGCATGATGAAGTAATCACCTTCATATTTAAATCTTGTGCTGGAGATTTCAAAATCTAATTGAACTATTTCATCACCAGTTGCAGGAGTAAAGTCATTTACCTTTGTTGCCACACCGTTTTCATCAACTGTTACTAAACTAGGTGATAACTCAATTTTTTCAGTTGATGTACTAAGTAGATATCTTTGATTAATTGAGTCTGAGGCCAGTACTGCAATTTGATTATTGTACTTACCAACCACAACATCAAAGGTTGTATTTGCCTCATCCGGTGCGATACCAAGCATTTGAACACGCTCAATTGATTGATCTTTAGATATGTAATTTCCAGTTTGATATTGATAAGTTGACATCACAACGGTATAAAGAATCGGTCCAATTACAAAAGCTGTTAAAAATAAAATACCGGGTAAGAAAAATTTTAGTGGAATTGAAAAGGTAGTTAGATAGGTGATTGCAATTACGATTATTGATACGAGGAGAAATACTCCTATCTCATACTCTTTTTTTGCAAAAGCACTTTGAGTAAACATCAAAAGGATTGAAATAGTTAGTGCAAGAAATACATACTTCAAAACCTTTGGTAGGTTGCGAAATAGACTCTCTAACAAAGGATCCTCTTAACTAATTAGCTTGGCTTAGAAAAACTGGTGGGTGGAAATTAATCCAACCCACCAGTTATATCTACTTACTCTTTTCTTATCTGTTAGAGATCCTTAACTCCGGCAGCGATATTCTTAACGAAGAATTCGTTCATCTTTCGCGCCTCAGTTTGTGGGTCTCTGCCATTTACTAGAACTGCTGTCCAGAATGCTGGCAACAGATCCCAGTAGCTCTTAGAACCGGTGGTTCCATTAAGGATTGCACCGATCTGAGGAATTCCAGCACGGCTAGCTGCCTTACCGAAGTTTTGCTGCGCAGTAAATTCAACCTTTGACTGTGCACCTTTTTCGGCAGGTGGGCGAAGCTCAATTGCTTGGTATGCAGTTGCACCCGCTGTTGAAGCAAAGAAATTAGTCAAAAGATCTTTTGCTCCAGCTTCAACGCCACGCTTTTTAGCGTATGAAGTCAACATCGCACCGCTTACAGAACCGAACATAGTTCCAAAGGTTCCAGCTCTAACACCAGGAACTGGCATTAGGTTCATTTGGAATCCTTTATCCATGTAATCCAACCACTCCCAGTTACCAATGATTGCAAATGGAACCTTGCCTGCAAGGTAGTTATCTTTGCAACCAGTATCAGTTGCAGGGAAGAAGCCATTGCTCTTGCCATTTGCATCCAATAGGTAAGTCTTGATGTTCTTTGCAAGCTCTGCAGGATTAATTGGTGGCTTGCTGGTATCAACAGCACCATTCTTCATGCGGTATGCAGATCCACCAAGTGCTGAAAGCACTGAGTGAGCTCCCCATGATGTTCCACCGCCTGCAATACATAGACCAGCAGCTAAATTCTTCTTAGTCTTATTAGCCTTGTAGTAGTTAACCATTTCACCAAGAGTCTTTGGTGCATTTCTTACCAACTCCTCGTTGTAAACCATGGCTACGTTATTAATATCTAGTGGTACGCCATACAACTTACCTTTGTATGAAAGATCAAAGAAGTTGTTTGGGGTAAATCGTGCTCGAACTGATGCTGGCAATGTAATTGGTGCAAGCTTGCCATTTTTAGCTCCAGTTGGAACCCAGTCATTTGCACCGACAATAATGTCTGGACCGGTTAGATCAGTTGCCTTATCTACCGCCTCTTTTAGTGCATCAAAGCTAGAAAATGATCTAACTGTAATTTTGTAACCAGATACCCAGTCACCTTTTGCTGCGAATACCTTAGTTAGGTTAGGTCCGCGGTTTTCATCAGCCCAAACAACTAACTCTTTGTCTACAGCTTGAGCTGGAACTGTGTTTAGACCTGCAACCAAGGCAAGTACTAAAGAAGCTGCCACACTCTTTGCTAGTAATTTCTTTTGCATTAAATGATCCTCCTAGGATTTTGCTGCCACTGAGGACAACAGGGCAATCTAACTAGTTTTGCCCTTTTTTAGCCACATGTTGAAGGGGTGAATTAACCGCCAATGACCCTAGGTAACAATTTTTTTATAAAAATTACGCTTAATTGTGCAGGGATTCAACGGAAGGATCCCAACCTTTTACATCCTTTGGCTTTCTAGGGCCTGGTCCAACATATCTAGCAGATGGGCGAATAATTCGACCAGTTCGCTTTTGTTCCAAGATATGCGCAGACCAGCCAGCAGTTCTTGCTGCAGTAAACATTGAGGTAAATAAATTAGCTGGAACTTGTGCAAAATCTAAAATAATTGCTGCCCAGAACTCAACATTAGTTTCTAATACTCGATCTGGTTGACGTTGTTTTAACTCAGCAAGTGCTGCCTTTTCAAGAGCGAGCGCCACCTCATACCTTGGCGCATTTAATTCTTTTGCAGTTCTACGTAATGTACGAGCGCGTGGATCCTCAGCCCGGTAAACCCGGTGACCAAAGCCCATCAACCGTTCACCCTTATCCAAAATTGATTTCACATAACTCTCAGCGTTGCCACTCTTTTCTACCGCTTCAATCATATTTAATACCCGAGCAGGAGCACCGCCATGTAGTGGACCACTCATCGCACCAATCGCACCAGAGATTGAGGCAGCAACATCAGCGCCAGTTGATGCAATTACTCTGCCGGTAAATGTTGAGGCATTCATGCCATGTTCGGCAGCTGAAACAAAGTAGGCATCAATTGCTCGCACATGAACTGGGTCTGGTTCACCTCGCCAGCGAATCATCATTCGCTCGACAACTGTGTGTGCCTTATCAATCTCAGATTGCGGAATTGCCTGTGCGATTGTGCCGCGGGCAGATTGGGCCACATAGGAGAGCACCATTACTGAAACTCTTGCTAAGTTATTTCTCGCCTCTTCATCTGAAATATCAAGTAATGGTTTTAATCCCCAAGCCGGGGTAAGCATGGCGATCGCAGATTGCACATCAACTCGTACATCACCGGTGTGTACTGGAATTAAAAATGGTTCAGCAGGTGGTAATCCTGGATTGAACTCATCATCTACCAATAAACCCCAAACATTTCCAAAGGTAACTCGACCAACTAAATCATCAATATCAACGCCACGATATCTAAGCGCACTTCCCTCTTTATCTGGCTCTGCGATCTTGGACTCAAATGCAATTACACCTTCAAGGCCAGGTTTGAAATCATCGCTCACCGCAGGTACTCCTTTGTCTAAGTTCTAATGCGCCTATTCTGCTATGAGGCAGGCGATGCACCAAACCAGGGCAAAATGAGGTTGGATACACCCATGGCTAATCGTGAAGATATTGCGGCAATGCGTAGGCAGTATGGCGAGATTGGTTTGATTGAAGGCTCTCTACCAGCAGATCCCTTGGAGTTATTTGATACCTGGTTAAAAGAGGCCAGCTCCAATGAGGTTGTAGTTGAGGCAAATGCGATGGTGCTCTCCACCGTTGATGATAGCCAACCAAGCAGTCGAACAGTTTTACTTAAAGATTTAACAAAAGATGGCTTTACTTTTTTCTCAAATTACAACTCTAGAAAAGCTGGTGAGATTGCAAAAAACAATAAAGTTTCACTGGTATTTCCTTGGTATCCAATGGAGCGACAGGTAATTGTGATTGGAAGTGCTACAAAAGTTTCACAAGAGAGTTCAGAAAAATACTTTGCTACCCGGCCTCGCGGCTCTCAAATTGGAGCATGGGCTAGTGAGCAATCAACTGAGCTTTCTTCCAGAGGTGAGCTAGAGGAAAAATTTGCATTCTTTGAAGCAAAGTGGCCGCAAGGTGAGCAAATACCAAAACCTGACTTCTGGGGTGGGTATGTAGTAAATCCCATATCTATTGAGTTTTGGCAGGGTAGATATTCACGCTTACATGATCGTATTCGTTATGTAAAAGAGGGTGAAAGTAAGTGGCAGATCAAACGGCTTAACCCCTAATATCTACCAATGAGTGAAATTAAGATCCCTGATAATTTAAAACCATCTGATGGCAGGTTTGGCTGTGGACCATCAAAAATTTTGCCGTCCTCTATTGCAAATCTAGCTAGCAATTATGGAAAAGTTTTAGGAACTAGCCACCGGCAAAAACCGGTAAAAGATGTGGTTGGCGCAGTTAGAAGTGGTCTTAAATCTTTATTTGCTCTGCCTGACGGATATGAAGTAATTATTGGAAATGGTGGCTCAACTGCATTTTGGGATATTGCTACCTTTGGGTTAATTGAGAAAAAATCACAGCACTTAGTATTTGGTGAGTTCTCCTCAAAATTTGCTTCCGCTGCCAAAGAGGCGCCGATGATTGATGAGCCACAGGTTATTAAAACTGAGCCGGGCTCTCATCCACTGCCAGTAGTTGCAACTGATATTGATACCTACGCATTAACCCATAATGAAACTAGTACTGGGGTAATGATGCCAATTATTCGACCAAAAGGATCAGCTAGCGCCTTAACTTTGGTTGATGCAACTAGTGCTGCCGGCGGCCTTGATTTAGATATTTCTCAATCGGATTGTTACTACTTTGCCCCCCAAAAATCATTTGCCTCCGATGGCGGCTTATGGATTGCGATCATGAGCCCAGCAGCAATTGCTCGGGTTGAAAAAATTAAGGCAAGTAAAAGATGGGTACCAGCATTTTTTGATCTTTCAATTGCAATTGAAAACTCTCGTTTAGATCAAACCTATAACACTCCAGCCCTTACCACTCTAATCTTGTTAGCAGAGCAAATTAACTGGATAAATTCAAATGGCGGCTTAAAGTTTTCAGCAGGCCGAAGTGAGGATTCTTCAAATCGTTTATATAACTGGGCTGAGAAAACCTCCTACACCACTCCTTTTGTTACTGACAAAGCAATGCGATCAAAGGTAGTTGGCACAATTAACTTTGATGAGAGCATTGACGCACTTGAGATTGCAAAAGTACTACGTGCAAATGGAATTGTTGATACTGATCCATACCGTAAATTGGGTAAGAACCAACTTCGAATTGGTATGTTTCCAGCTGTTGAACCAGCAGATATTGATGCGCTCACCGCATCAATTGAGTATGTGGTGCAGGAGATGGCAAAATGATGAGTGCAAAGTTTCGCCGCAGGGTAACCATTGTTATTTTAATTGGCATGGTCACCATGGTCTTAATCAGCGGCTTGTAAGAAAGAGAGTCAATATGAAGGAATCAATCTTTATCATTGCGATGGGCATTGTGCTTTGGATTATTGCCTTTGTATTTGCAGTTGTGATGAACGCTGATAGCAATGTGCTTTGGATCTGTGTAATTGGCGCTCTACTGGGTGTTATTGGACTTCGCTACACCATCAGAAGTGGTCGAAAAGGAAAGCTTTAATTCCCATCAATCTGGGATGCAATTCCACGCAAAACCTTAGCTAATCTCTCACCATCTGCAGCAGTTGAGGTTCGACCACTTCGAAGTCCATTGCCATATCGATCTAGGATCTTAATTGTGTCTTCGATCATCGCAGCAAGATCATCATTTTTACCACGTGAACTTGTTGCCATAGTTGGTGGTGCTTCCACAATTGAAACAGATAAGGCTTGAGGGCCACGGCGGCCATCAGCAATTGAAAACTCTAACTTTGTGCCAGGTTTAACTGTAGTTACACCACTAGGCAGCGCGTCAGCTGAAAGATAAACATCTTCACCTTCATCATTGGAAATAAATCCAAAACCTTTTTCTAAACTAAACCATTTAACTCGACCAGTAGGCATTGGTATCTCCCTTCAAATTTTAGTATTCGTTTAGGCCATCTCTAGATGGGCAGGTGAGTAGTTTAACCCAACTTATGCGATGGGCGTTAGTGGATTATTCAGCCTTGATTAACGCCTCAGAGTGAGCGCCACAGCCATGATCAAAGGAAACCACCCGAGCATCCTCAGGTGAGATTGCATTTGAGCAAACTCCAAATGCGCCACGAAGTGAGCCGGCGATTGGGATAAAAAAGCCACAGGATGAACAAGGCTTTGGAGCAGCTTGGGCAATTGGTGCACGTGGTCCGCGATCACCCTCATACCATCTCTTACTTGCTGCATCTCGGCCAACTATTGATAACACTCTAGCTCTACTAAAACCAAACTCATACAACTGAGCAATATCTAACTCTTCCTCCCCAGGAAGTGCGGCATAACTTTGCGTTAACCGTTCATCATCTGGTGAGGTTGGTACAACATCGCCAATACCAAGATCTCCTGGCTGAATTCTTTGTGAGTATGGCACCCAATTAGGAGCTAGTAATGCTTTAGCACCTGGCAGTAAAACAACATCACAGATTGTTGCATCACTTTGATCATCTACCTTGGCAACTGTTACCGCCCACATCCAACCGGTATAACCAGGAAGTTTTGCGTGGAAGAGGTAAGTTGCAACTCTTTCTTCATCAGAATCAATTGAGTAAAACTCACCAACATACTCAGCCTTACCAGCATCTTCGATAGCTGCTTGTTTTGCATTATTTAATACGCCAAAAATATCGCTCTTATTTACCTCTAACTCGATCTTTGCTGGATATGTTTTGGCTGGTGCAATGTATGGCTTTCTAACAATTACCGGCTTCACAACCTCTTCAACCTTAGGTTGAGCGATCGCTTCTAAAATCGCCTCATCAACTGGTGCCTCAGGCTCTGCTACCAGTGAGCTCTCACTTTTACGGAGCTTTTTAAATAATGATTTCTTTTTTGCCATAGGAAGATTGTAATCTGCTTATGATTAAAATGAAAAAGCCCCCGATTTTAAGCGGGGGCTTTTGTTAATTTGGTTATGAACTTTTAAAAGTCCATTCCGCCGCCATCGCCACCTGGCATTGGCGCAGCTGATTTTGGCTCTGGCTTATCAGCAATTACTGCCTCTGTTGTTAAGAAGAGTGCGGCAATTGATGCAGCATTTTGCAACGCTGATCTTGTTACCTTTGCTGGATCGATGATGCCACTTTTAATCATGTCAACATACTCACCAGTTGCAGCATTTAAACCAAAACCAGTCTCTAAGCTGCGAACTTTTTCAACAATTACGCCACCTTCAAGACCTGCGTTAATTGCAATCTGCTTAAGGGGTGATTCAACTGCGTACTCAACAATCTTTCCACCCGTTGCTTCATCTCCTGTTAACTTCAACTTACCAAAAGCAATCTTTGATGCTTGAAGTAATGCAACTCCGCCGCCGGCAACAATGCCCTCTTCTACCGCTGCTTTAGCGTTGCGAACTGCATCTTCAATTCGGTGCTTTCGCTCCTTTAACTCAACCTCAGTGGCAGCTCCAGCTTTAATTACTGCAACACCTCCGGCAAGTTTTGCAAGCCGCTCTTGAAGTTTTTCACGGTCATAATCAGAGTCACTCTTTTCGATCTCAGCGCGGATTTGATTAACCCGGCCCTTAATCTGATCAGCATCTCCGCCACCTTCAACAATTGTGGTTTCTTCTTTGGCAATTACTACCTTGCGGGCAGTGCCAAGTAGCTCCAAAGTTGTTTGATCTAGCTTTAGACCAACCTCCTCTGAGATAACTGTGGCGCCAGTTAAAATTGCAATATCTTGCAACATCGCCTTGCGACGATCACCAAAGCCAGGTGCTTTAACAGCAACTGATTTAAATGTGCCACGAATCTTATTTACTACCAAGGTTGATAAGGCTTCACCCTCAACATCTTCGGCAATAATCATCAGTGGTTTACCAGTTTGCATTACCTTTTCAAGAACTGGTACTAGATCTTTAATATTTGTAATCTTTGAGTTTGCAATCAGGATGTAGGCATCCTCCATAACTGTTTCCATACGTTCGGTATCAGTTACAAAGTAAGCTGAGATATAACCCTTATCAAATCTCATACCCTCAGTTAGCTCTAACTCAAGGCCAAAGGTGTTGCTCTCTTCAACAGTAATTACACCCTCTTTGCCAACCTTATCCATCGCCTCAGCGATCATATTTCCAATAGTGGTGTCTGCTGCTGAGATAGATGCGGTTGCTGAGATCTGCTCTTTAGTCTCAACTGGCTTTGCCATCTTTAATAACTCATCTGAGATCGCACTTACCGCTTTTTCAATTCCACGTTTTAATGACATTGGGTTTGAGCCAGCTGCCACATTTCGCAATCCTTCACGGACCATTGCTTGAGCAAGCACAGTTGCTGTTGTGGTGCCATCACCGGCAACATCATCAGTCTTCTTAGCAACCTC
>KB912786.1 GCA_000383815.1 actinobacterium SCGC AAA027-J17 | reverse complement strand
AGACAGGACATCACCATCATTTAGTTTGCACTAGTTGTGGCAAAACTATTGAGGTAGAGGGCAGCGCAGTTGAAAGATGGGCTAACACTGTTGCGAAAAACAATGGGTTTAGAAAGGTCTCGCATGTAGTTGAGCTATTTGGCTTATGCGCTAAGTGTTAAATATGGGTGACTTTCGAGGTATTCCAACCCCAGTATGTCCAGCTTGTGGTGGCAACTTAATAACGATTACTGCAAGCTTTGATCCAGATACTTATGAGTTAGATATGTACTTATTAGATAACGCTCAATGTGCTACTTGTCAGGCACTTCTTACCGCACCAACACCTGCTGATTACACAGCTGCTTAAACTTACGCCTTACCAAACCGTCTTTCACGCTCAGCATAAATCTCAATCGCCTTCCAAAGCGTTCGTCGATCAGCATCTGGCCAAAGCACATCTAAGAAAACCATCTCGGCATAAGCTGATTGCCACATTAAGAAATTACTTGTTCGCTGCTCACCGGATGATCTTAAAAACAGATCCACATCCCTCATCTGTGGGGCGTAAAGGTATTTGTTAACTGATTTTTCTGAAAGGGAGTCGGGCTTAATCTTCTTTTTCATCGCATCCTTTGCAATCGCAACTGCTGCATCTAACATTTCTGCCCGGCCACCATAATTAACACACATATTCAAAGTTAAAACCTTATTGTTTTTAGTTAACTCCTG
>KB912785.1 GCA_000383815.1 actinobacterium SCGC AAA027-J17 | reverse complement strand
GTTGTTATCCCAAGTTGAAGATCAGCCATATCCGCAAGCAGTTGGCGATGGCCCACGGGGTAGAACTAGCCATGGCCGGGAGGTAAAGCTGCCAGATGGTTGGTTAAATGATCCAGATGAGTTTGCCACCATTTCAATTGATGATGCAATTTCAGGTGGCTGAAGTAATTGTTTATCTTTAAATTTATCAGACGGATAATCTCATTTGTATTACTTTTAATTATTGTTATTCCATTATATGTTGCAGGAAGTATCTGGTACTCAGCAAGAAACTCATCTCCAGTTAAATCTGATGTTATTTTAGTAATGGGGGCTGCCCAATTTGATGGCCGGCCAAGTGAGGTATTGCAATCTAGATTGCAAGAGAGTTTAAAGGTTTACAAAGCAGGGCTAGCGCCAAAGATATATACCGTGGGCTCTGGTGCACCGGGGGATCGAACCACTGAGGCAGCAGCTAGTAGAGCTTGGTTAATTGAAAATGGTGTTAAAAGATCTAATATCTCATCAATTGCAAAGGGGCGAGATACCTTAGAAAGTACAAAAGCGTATGCAGAGGCTATGAAAAAGGCGAAGTTAACCTCTGTTGTTATAGTCACCGATCCATATCACTGCTTTCGCTCCGTAAAAATGGCTAAAGATTTAGGACTCATCGCATCCTGTTCGCCAGTTGAAACAGGACCGGCATCGGTTTCAAACTCCGGATATAAGTACT
>KB912784.1 GCA_000383815.1 actinobacterium SCGC AAA027-J17 | reverse complement strand
ATGAAATCGTGGGGCTGCCTGAAGGCTCTTTAGTTAGTACAAATCAAGAATTGAAATTCCAAGCTTTTCGACCTTTGCTTGCAGACTATGTTCTATCAATGCCGCGGGGAGCAACAATTGTCTATCCAAAGGATGCCGCAATGATTCTTGGAGTTGCAGATATCAAACCTGGAGTAAGAGTTTTAGAGGCTGGTGTAGGTTCTGGAGCTTTGAGTATTTCCATGCTCAGGGCAATCGGTAATGACGGGTACCTACATTCGGTGGAGATAAGGGAGGATTTCGCCAAGATTTCTGAAAGCAATGTGACTAACTATTTCAAAACAAAACCAAACAATTGGCAATTGACGGTGGGAGCATTACAGGATCAAATATTTGAATCTGAATTTGATCGAGTTATTTTGGACATGCTTGCCCCGTGGGATTGTTTAGATGTGGCAGCAAAAGCACTTGTTCCGGGGGGTGTATTCATGTCTTATGTGGCCACCACAACACAACTTTCAAAAATTGCAGAGGCGATTAAAGATTGTGGATTGTTCACTGAACCTGAGTCCTCTGAAACAATCGTTAGGGGTTGGCATCACGAGGGTCTTGCAGTTCGACCTCAGCATAGAATGATTGGTCATACTGGTTTTCTAGTATTTGCACGAAGAATGACCGCATTTCCTTCAATGTCCATACCGCGTCGACCGGCTCTGCCAGTTAATTGCGTATATTCACCAGGTGAGATTGCAA
>KB912783.1 GCA_000383815.1 actinobacterium SCGC AAA027-J17 | reverse complement strand
CATCTTTTACCTGTTGGAAAATGTGATTGGGTGATAGACCTAACTTCTTCAAATTATCTCGAAGTTGATTCACTTAAATCACCTCCAATTGATTTTTCCAGTTACCAGATGAATCAATCTGTTGAATGATTCTACTCAACCATTTAACTTCACTGTCTGGGTAATCACTACGCCAATGTGAGCCTCTAGATTCAGTTCTGAGTAAAGCTGACTTCACAATCACAGTTGCTAGTAAATGAAGATTTGTTGCCTCCCAAGCCTCAATACATGGCTCTGTGCTTGTTAACTTAGATAACTCACCTAAGGTTTGTAAGGTTTTAGTTAATGAAGCCTCTGATCTTAAAACTCCAGCTCCTTCACTCATCGCAATCTGTAGCGGTAAAAGAATTTTAGGATCTAGTAGAACACTCTTTTGATCATCTATTGCCTCTTGCTGAGCAGGTAATTCTTTGGATAAGGCTGCAGCAATTCTTGCGCCAAATACCAACCCTTCTAACAATGAGTTAGAGGCAAGTCGATTTGCGCCATGAGCACCAGTGCAAGCTGATTCACCACATATATAAAGCCCATCAATAGATGACTTTCCATTTAAATCAACTAACACACCCCCTGATGCGTAATGTGATGCAGGTGCAACTGGAATCTTCTCTTTAGTTGGGTCAATTCCATTTTGCATACAGGAGGCATAAATTGTTGGAAATCTATTGGCAAAATCTTTAATTCTTGTTGCATCTAACC
>KB912782.1 GCA_000383815.1 actinobacterium SCGC AAA027-J17 | reverse complement strand
AAAAGTATTTCTTGCCAGCAACTAAACTGCCGAAAGCGGATGATTCTGAACCGCCACCTGCTGTTCCTGTTGCTAAAGTCCACTGCGTCAAAGTTATTGCTTGCATTGCACCCGCAGTTCCAGTATCACCTTTCGGTCCAGTAGGACCTGTTGCACCTGTGTCACCTTTAGGTCCAGCACTTCCACTTCCTGATCCAGCAGGTCCGGTTGCACCGGTAGCTCCAGTTGCACCTGTGTCACCTTTTGGACCTGGTGCTCCAGTGTCCCCCTTTGGTCCAGGTGCTCCTGCAGGTCCAGTTGCACCGGCCACTGCATTTGCAGTTAAACCATTTTTTCCATCAGCACCTGCTGGACCTGTTGCACCAACAGCTCCACGAAGTGATGTTGGAAGTGGCCAACGGTTACTTTTCTTTGGTCCATAAAAATTCATGGTTTTAAGATCAATATAAAAATCACCATCGATACCAAGTGATGCTGCTGGAACACCACTGCCGCTTCTTATGGTGTTAGCAACAGTTGTTGTGCTGCGCCCTGCCGCTTGTGCTAGCGGTGGATTAATCAGATTTACTGCAACTAAGAGAACAACTATCTTTACCAAGCTGGCTTTTAAATTGTAGATTGCCATTTCAACCTATCCATCCCCCCAATTGGGGTCTTGTGGCAAACCTGTTGGTTTGCGCTGTCTATAAGGGTGGCGGTTCAGAATCATCCGCTTTCGGCAGTTTAGTTGCTGGCAAGAAATACTTTT
>KB912781.1 GCA_000383815.1 actinobacterium SCGC AAA027-J17 | reverse complement strand
TTCAACAAATGTAATTGGCACCTGCTTTATCCCAAATCCAGATTCAATTGCTTTCAGCGCCATTTCAATTTGAAAACCATAACCGCGAGTTTCTATGAGTGAAAAATCTAGCTGGGACAAGAACTCCCTAGGCAGAACTCGGTAACCTGAGGTTAAATCCTTATACGGTAAATTCAATGCAAAAGAAGCATAACCGGTGCCTAATTTAGAGATCCATTTTCGTCTCTTTGGCCAATTAACAACTGATCCGCCAGGAATCCACCTCGTACCAATTACCAAATCTACTTTAGATGCGGCATTAAGTAGATCTATGAGCTGCTCTGGTTGATGACTTAAATCGGCATCCATCTCAACAAAGTAATCGTATTTCTCCAGCAAACCTTGTTTAAATCCAGCCAAATAAGCTGGTCCCAAACCTGATTTATGTTGTCGACTTAATACTTTTAAGCCAGAGAACTGCAGATTTTTTGCGATAACAGCTGTTTGATCAGGTGAATTATCATCAACTATAAGAATATCGATCTCAAATTTATCTGATATCTGCATACGTGCACTATTTAATCTCTTAAGCAGTGATTCAATACTTTCAGACTCATTGTAGGTAGGGATAACGACTAAAACTGATGTCATTGCCTCCCCCATCGTCTAACCATCAACAAAACTAAGAGCGCCATTATAGCCAACGGTTCGACTAACCAAGCATATCTTTGTGCATAGGTTGATCCCGAAGATACATCTATTTTACTTACTAGCGTTCC
>KB912780.1 GCA_000383815.1 actinobacterium SCGC AAA027-J17 | reverse complement strand
ATGAACGATCTTCAAATACTGTGATCTCAACTGGGATGATGTTTCCCTTTTGGCTCTCTGTTGCAGCGTTGTATGCCTTAACAAAGTCCATGATGTTCACACCATGCTGACCCAAAGCCGGACCAACCGGTGGTGCTGGTGTTGCAGCTCCAGCCTGAATCTGCAACTTAATAAGTGCGGTTACCTTCTTCTTCGGTGCCATGTTTTTTCCTTTTCTCTTCTAGTTAAATCTTCTGAACTTGGTGGAATGAAAGCTCTACTGGAGTTTCGCGGCCGAAAATAGAAACCAATACCTTTAGCTTCGCCTGCTCTGGCATGATCTCTGAAATTGTGGCTGGCAGAGTTGCAAATGGACCATCCATAACGGTGATTGATTCACCAATTGCATAATCAATATCCTTCATTGCAATCTTGCCGTCCTTCTTCAGTGGACGTGGGGCAAGAATGTTCTCAACCTCAGCCAAGGTAAGAGGTGATGGATGATGGGCGTTGCCAACAAAGCCAGTAACTCCTGGTGTGTTTCTAACACATGACCAAGATTCATCGGTTAACTCCATACGAACCAATACATATCCTGGGAAAACATTGCGCTTTACAACCTTGATTGCGCCATTCTTAAGTTCACGAACCTCTTCCTCGGGAACCTCAATCTGAAATATGAAATCCTCCATATTTAAAGATTGGATACGGTTTACTAAATTTCCCTTTACCTTCTTTTCATACCCTGCGTAGGAGTGAACAACAAACCACTCACCTGGTGCATTT
>KB912779.1 GCA_000383815.1 actinobacterium SCGC AAA027-J17 | reverse complement strand
AACACCTTATTTGATCTCCATTTCCATAAACTTGAAGTGGCTGATTCTTCAGTGCAGCGCTGACAAATCGAGGAACTACCATTCCATAATTGCCAACTTGGCGAGGACCTACTGTATTGAAGAATCTAACAATTCGAATTGGAAGGCTATTCTCTAAGTAGTAGAAGTAAGCAAGGCTTTCATCTACTGCTTTTGATTCACTATATGACCATCGAGATTTTAAAGGGTGCCCAATAATTCGATCATCCTCTTCGTTTAAGGGGACCTTGTCATTCTTGCCATAAACCTCACTGGTGGATGCAATTAGAACCGACTTTTTATACTTATCGGCAGCCTCTAAAACTATTTCACTTCCCTTTAGGTTGGTCTTTAAGCTTTCAAGTGGCTTTTTAACAATGTTGAAAACGCCTAGAGCTGCGGCTAGGTGCACAATGTAATCATTTTCTGAAACTAGCTTTTGGACTAACGCTTGATCCAAGATATTTCCCTTTACTACATTTACCTTTTCCTTAACTAGATTGAGGTTACTCATAGAACTGGTGAAAAAATTATCTAAAATAACTACTTGATCTCCCCTGTTAACTAGGCTTTCAGTTAAATGCGAACCAATAAAGCCAGCACCGCCCGTGATCAGATACTTCATTAGATCGACTCTCTGGTGTTAATTAATGGAGTATTTCCAATTTGTTTCAAATTTAAATAATCATGTGGAGTTGCAAGAATTGCTAAATCACACCCCTGATCAAGTGGAGTCGATTTCTCTCCTTTCCACTCCATAACCAGATCATAAT
>KB912778.1 GCA_000383815.1 actinobacterium SCGC AAA027-J17 | reverse complement strand
TAAACATACTCACCGGAAAAGCCTCTGAATTAATCCCTTGGGTTGGCTCTCATATGGAAATCGATGGCATAGATCTAACTGGAGTTAGCAAAAAGCAGGAAGAAGAATTAAGACTTGCAGGTGTAGATAATCTAAAACGAATATTTAGATTCTCAAATACAGATCATCCAGAGAGAATCCTTAGCTTTATGGAACAAAAAACTATCTGGCATCCAATTGGAATTTAAGTAAATTACTCAGCTGAAATAGCTGCATAAGCTGGCTTTACAGTATTTTCAATAATCTCAAGTCTTTCCTCAAATGGAATGAATGAGCTTTTAAGGGCATTTACAGTTACTCGCTGAAGATCTGCAAACTTCCAATCAAAAGACTTGACACATTGAGTCATTTCATTACTCATAGATGTGTTACTCATTAATCTATTGTCAGTATTTAAAGTAACTCTGAATCTTAATTTAGCTAATTTTCCAATTGGGTGCTCGGAGTAAGTCTTTACTGCACCTGTTTGTAAATTCGAGGTCGGACACAATTCAAGTGGAATTCTGCGATCTCTTATATATGACGCTAAAGCGCCCAATTTCGGCGATGGCGTTGAGAAATCAATATCATCAATTATCCGAACTCCATGTCCTAAGCGTTCAGCGCCACAAATTTGAATCGCCTCCCAAATCGATGGCAGACCATATGCCTCACCAGCGTGAATAGTGAAATGAGCATTTTCTTTTCTTAGATATTCAAATGTAGAGAGCTGATTAGTGGGAGGAAACCCATCTTCGGGTCCTGCAATATCAAAACCAACCACTCCTTGATTTCTATACTTAACTACC
>KB912777.1 GCA_000383815.1 actinobacterium SCGC AAA027-J17 | reverse complement strand
GGCGGAAAACAATCTGTCTATCAATCATTTGCATCTGTGCTAGATCCAGGTGATGAGGTGCTACTGCCCTCTCCTTATTGGACCACCTACCCTGAATGCATCAAATTAGCCGGTGGAACACCAGTTGAGGTATTTGCTGATGAATCACAAAATTATTTAGTATCGGTAGCCCAACTTGAAAAAGCCTTAACGCCAAAGACTAAGGTCTTACTTTTTTGTTCACCCTCTAATCCAACTGGTTCGGTTTACTCACCACAGCAGGTAAAAGAGATTGGCCAATGGGCATACCAAAAAGGATTGTGGGTTATTACCGATGAGATATATGAACACCTTCTATATGACGGTGCGGTAGCACCAAGCATTTGTGTTGCAGTACCAGAGCTAGCAGATCGCACAATAATTATTAATGGCGTAGCAAAAACTTATGCGATGACCGGCTGGCGCGTGGGCTGGATGATTGGTCCGAAAGATTTGATTAAGGCTGCTACAAATCTGCAGTCACACCTATCTTCAAATGTTTCAAATGTTTCCCAACGTGCTGCAATTGCAGCCCTATCTGGTGACCTATCAGCTGTTCATAAAATGGGTGAGGCATTTGATCGCAGGCGTAAGTTGATTGTTAAGTTATTAAATGAGATTCCAGGTGTTAGTTGCCCAACTCCAACCGGTGCGTTTTATGTTTATCCATCAGTTAAGAATGTATTGGGTAAAGAGATTCGCGGTAAGCGACCTACAACATCGGCAGAGCTTGCAACATTAATTTTAGATGAGGTTGAGGTAGCAGCCGTTCCTGGTGAAGCTTTTGGTCCATCAGGCTATTTGCGTTTTTCATACGCGCTAGGGGAT
>KB912776.1 GCA_000383815.1 actinobacterium SCGC AAA027-J17 | reverse complement strand
GAAAGCTTCGATGCGCAGATACGCCTGCTCCTTTGATTGGGATCGAGTACTTCACACATGTGATCCTGAGTATTACAAATGGAATCAATGGTTGTTTTTACAGATGTTTGAAAAGGGTTTGGCATACCGAAAAGATTCAGCTGTTAATTGGTGCCCAGATTGCCAAACTGTATTAGCAAATGAACAGGTTGTAGCCGGTCTTTGTGAAAGATGTGACAGCGCAGTAACAAAGAAGAAGTTAAATCAGTGGTATTTAAAGATTACCGATTACGCCGATCGCCTGCTCGATGATATGGATCAGCTAGAGGGTGCATGGCCAGAAAAAGTCTTGCAAATGCAACGCAATTGGATTGGTAGATCAACTGGTGCTCAAGTTGATTTTGCAGTTGATGGGCTAGAGCAAACCATCACTGTTTACACCACCAGGCCAGATACTTTGTATGGCGCAACATTTATGGTGGTGGCCGCTGACTCTGAATTAGCTGCAAAGTTAGTTGCTGGCACGCCAGTTGAGGCAGAGTTTAAAAAGTATGTTGAAAGTGTCAAGGCGGCCTCTGATATTGATCGATTAGCAACAGATCGAGTAAAAAGTGGTGTCTTTTTAAATCGATATGCAATTAATCCAGTAAATGGAGAAAAGATTCCAATTTGGGCCTCTGATTATGTATTGGCTGATTATGGAACTGGTGCAATCATGGCAGTTCCAGCGCATGATCAGCGAGATTTAGATTTTGCAAAAGCAATGAAACTGCCAGTAAGAGTTGTAATTGATACCGGCTTAGAAGATCCAAATACTTCAGGTATTGCTACCGATGGTGATGGCAAGGTTATTAACTCTGGATCTATCACTGGCTTAGCCAAAGATGAGGCAATAAATAAAATTATTTCTGAGCTGGCAGATAAAAAGCTTGGAAAAGCAACCAAGAATTACCGCCTTCGTGATTGGTTGATTTCACGCCAGCGTTTTTGGGGAACACCAATTCCAATTATTCATTGCGATAGTTGTG
Organism: actinobacterium SCGC AAA027-J17; assembly: GCA_000383815.1. Lineage (GTDB taxonomy): Bacteria > Actinomycetota > Actinomycetes > Nanopelagicales > Nanopelagicaceae > Nanopelagicus. The sequence continues at coordinate 62,027 of KB912776.1, read as the reverse complement.
GTTTAGTTCCAGTTCCACAATCACAACTACCAGTTGAGTTACCAGATGCTAAAGGTTTGGATTTAAAGCCAAAGGGAACATCTCCTTTGGGAGCAGCCTCAGATTGGGTAAATGTTGCATGCCCTAAGTGCAACGCCCCTGCCAAACGAGATGCTGACACCATGGATACCTTTGTTGACTCCTCTTGGTACTTCCTGCGTTACACATCAGTTAATAATCATGATGTGGCCTTTGATAAAAAATCAGTTGAGACTTGGCTACCAGTAGATCAGTATGTTGGTGGTGTAACCCATGCAATCTTGCACCTTTTATACTCCCGCTTTTTCACCAAGGTATTGCATGATCTTGGCCTTTTAAACTTCACCGAACCATTTACTCGCCTTTTAAATCAAGGAATGGTTTTAATGGATGGCTCAGCAATGAGTAAGAGTCGAGGAAATCTGGTTAAGTTATCTGATGAGTTAGATAAGCATGGCGTGGATGCGATTCGTGTATCGATGGTATTTGCCGCACCTCCTGAGGATGATATTGATTGGGCAGATGTATCACCTGCTGGTTCATTAAAGTTTTTAAATCGTGCTTGGCGAATTAGCCAGGATGTAAGTAGCAAAGCCGGGGTTGATTTTAAGAGTGGAAATATTGAACTAAGGAAGGTAACTCATAAATCACTGTCTGATATTGAGTTAGCGGTTGAATCCTTTAGATTTAACGTAGCAATTGCCAGAGTTATGGAGTTGGTAAATGCCACGAGAAAAGCAATTGATTCTGGGTGTGGTCCAACAGACCCTGCAGTTCGTGAAGCAGCGGAGGCTATTGCCATCTGCCTTTCACTAGTTGCCCCTTACACCGCTGAAGATATGTGGGAAAAGCTTGGACACAAACCTGCGATTGCAAATGCGGGATGGCCAGTAATTGATAAGTCATTACTAGGTGTTGATAATGTGATTGCAATATTGCAAGTAAATGGAAAGATCAAAGATCGTATTGAGGTCTCACCTAATATCTCAAAAGAGGAGCTAGAAAAATTAGGCAGAGAAAATGCTGAGATTAAGAGTGCGCTAGCTGGATTACAGGTAAGTAAGGTAATTACCGTAGCGCCTAAATTAGTAAATTTTGTAGTTTAAATTACACCTTTCTATCTACTAATAACCTTTTGGTATGGATAACCTTTACCTATGCAAAAATTAGTTTTAACCCTCCTACTGGTACTTATTACGCCAAACGCTTATGCAGCAGATACTGGTGGATCAGCACCAGCACCAGCGCCAGCTGCAACCCCTACGCCAACTGCTAAGTATGAGGTAGTAACTCCGGCTGCAACTCCGATGCCATCTGCACCGACAAAGAATTTAACCACCGATTTAACCGCGATACGAAGTTTAATTGCTAGCAAAAATTTCTCATCAGCTCTTGCATCATTAAAGATTGCCGATAGAAATTACCCAAATAATGCTGATATCAATAACCTGCTGGGTTATAGCGCTAGAAATTTAAAGCAAAATAAGGCTGCCGCCACCTACTACACAAAAGCGTTGCGGATAAATCCAAATCACCTAGGCGCTCTTGAATACCAGGGTGAGTTGTTTATGGTGACAAAGAAGATAAGTGCAGCAAAAAGTAATTTAGCTAAATTAAAGCGTTTATGCGGGGTTAACTGCGAAGAGTATTTAGATCTTAAAAAGGCAATAGGTAATAACTAACCTTGCTATCTCTGCTTAGAGCAAGCCACATAGGACCAACGGCTGCAGTAACTTTTATTTCATTTTTGCTGGCTACCTCATTATGGTGGGAAGGACCGGCATTTGTTATTGCCTTTGGCATCTTCCTAGGCCAACTTCTTGTTGGCTGGAGTAATGATTTAAATGATTATCCAGATGATTTAAAACATAACCGGACCGTAAAACCTTTAGTAAGGGGTGAGATAACAAGTAAACAGTTACTACGTGCCATCAAAATCTGCGCACCCTTCGCACTTATCTTTAATCTATTTGGCCCACTTGGTATTAAAGGTGGCTTACTTTATTTATTTGGGGTAGGGATGGGCGTTGCTTACAACTTCTACTTTAAATCCACACTCTTTTCACCCCTGCCATACGCACTTGCCTTTGCAGCCTTAGTTTCATCCATAGTTATTTCAACTGATCGAACCCCACCAATTTGGTTGATTACCTGTGGGACCTTACTAGGAGTGGCAGCGCACTTTGCAAATGTGCTTAAGGATATAGATCAAGATCTTGAATCTAAGATCAAGGGATTGCCGCAGAGATTGGGCAAAAAAGTAAGCCGAATAATCTGTGCCAGCTTATTAATTGGCACAACATTGATCCTGCACTCACTCGTTGGCAATACGCCATTATTAGTAATCGGGCTAATAGCAGCAGCTATTACTAGCATCGCACCAAACTCAGTAATCTTTAAGTCTTTGATTATTACCGTAATTATTGATCTAATCTTGTTGTTAAATGCAGTTGATTCTGAACTTGGTAGCTTAGTTATTTAAATACTTGCCTTATTAAGGTATTACTAAGAGTATTGCCGTATGAGACGGACAGTAGTAATCACACTTCTACTCACACTCCTTTCACCCTCCAACGCCCAAGCTGCTCCAATAGATGCACTTGCTGCCTTAAATAATTTAGAGGTAAAAGGTAGAGCGCCTAAGACTGGGTATGCCAGATCCCAATTTCCACACTGGTCAGATCCAGATCGAAATGGTTGTGATGCTAGAAATGACACCTTAAAACGAGATCTTACAAATATTACTTACAAGGTAGGAACTAGAGATTGCAAGGTGATTGCTGGGCAACTACTAGATCCATTTAGTGGCAAGGTAATTACCTTCTCTACCACCAAGGTGGTAATTGATATTGATCATGTGGTGGCGCTATCTAACGCTTGGCAAACCGGGGCTGCCTACTTTGATAAAAACAAGCGCACACAAATCGCCAATGATCCACTTAATTTATTGGCAGTTGATTCAAAATTAAATCGTCAAAAAGGTGATGGGGATGCTGCCACCTGGCTACCACCTTCTAAAGCATTTCGCTGTGAGTATGTTGCTAGGCAGGTTGCAGTCAAAGCAAAGTATGGCTTATGGGTGACACAGCCGGAGAAGGTGGCAATATATAAAATTTTATCAACCTGTGTTGGCCAAAAACTGCCGGCTTAATCTTTATCGGTAGAGTAAGAGCATGTGTGGAAGGTATGCGTTAAATATCTCAGGAGATGACTTAGCACTTGAGTTTGCAGCTGGAAATGCTAATGCAGCGTTTACTCCAAGTAATTGGAATATCTCACCCACCACACCAATTCCATTTATTGCATCCGATAATCTGGCAGGAGATAGCCGAACAATTCAAATGGGTCGGTGGGGATTAATTCCATCCTGGGCAAAGGATGCCAGCAGACAAGCAAATGCAATTAATGCCAGAGTGGAATCAATTGCCGAAAAGCCAACCTTTAAGAGCGCCTTTAAATCAAGAAGATGTTTAATACCGGCAACTGGATATTATGAGTGGGCAACAGAGCTTGGCCAATACAAACCAAAGCAGCCTTTTTATATCTCAAATAAAGATAAGAGCTCAATTGCCATCGCTGGTATTTATGAAGAGTGGATTAATCCCCAAACATCCTCACCAATTACCACCGCTGCCATTATTACCAGAGAGGTAGTGGGAGTATTAAAACCAATTCATCACCGAATGCCGGTGATCTTGCCAAAGAGTTTATGGAGCACCTGGCTTAGTAATAAATCTTTATCACCAGATGAGATAAGTGATTACTTGAAGTTGATTGATATAAAGCAGGCAGATGCCGGCTTAACCTTTTGGCCAGTATCTGATGAGGTTAATAATGCAAGAAATACTGGGCAGGCGTTGGCAGCACAAATAGAGCTACCGCCCTCTGGCACACTTTTTTAAAACCCATCACTTCTAGTTGCCAACTTGCCACTGTCAGTGGGGTTTAGTATCTTATCGAACAAATGTTCGAACGCAAATCAAGTGATGATTTAAGCCAAAACCAGTTGGCCAAGATCTGCCTGACTACTCAAAGTGGTGATCCGGTTGAGTTTATTTACCAAGGGGTGCGCTTTCATATCAGTGAGGTATTAACCACCTGGCTGCAAAGTAATCCTTGGTGGCAAAAAATTAACTCAGATCAGATTAATGAAGAGGTAAGTAGGTATTGGCAGGTAGAGGCAGCTCCCATTGGCGCACTCACCACCTTTGAGATTGAGTTTAATCAAAGTGATAACTCTTGGCAGATTAGGCCAAGCTCTAGAGGCAAATAAAAATGGTTACACCATTTACCCATCTATCTGTCTGCTCTAACTACTCCTTTAAGTATGGGGTTAACCACCCAGAGGATTTAGTTGCTAAAGCTGCCCAATTAAATATGAGCGCCTTAGCATTAACCGATATCGACAATTTAGCTGGCGCAGTTAGATTTGCCCAAAGTTGTGAGAGCTATGGGATTAACCCAATTCTTGGCATCAATATTGGCTTTATCCAAAAGCAATCTCGTATTACCTTACTTGCCAAAGCTGGCAAATTATCATCTTTATATAGATTAGTAACTGCGGTAAATACCAACACTACCGACGGGGTGTTAACTGTTGAGTTATTAGAAAGATTTAATCAATACTCATCTGATCTAATCGCACTCTTTGGCGTAAAGTCGGCGTTAATTACCAATCTAATTGGCAGAAAAGAAGGAGCAGCTTTAAGTATCTATCAGTTAGCAAAGGCTGGCTTTGATCAGGTAGTAATTGAGTGCACTAGCCACCTGGAGCGGGCAGGAAATTTAAGATCAACTGCAAATGCAGCAAAATCCCTAACCTTTGCTAATAAATATCAAATACCTGCAGTAATTACCAATTCAGTTAGATTTTTAGATCGTTCAGATGGACCGGTGGCAGATCTACTAGATGCTAGTCGCAAATTATCCCTAATAAGTGATGCCACTACTGAGCGAAGCAATGGTGAGGCTTACCTAAAAGATAGCCAGGATATGAGTTATCTAGCAGATCAGATATCAAGACAAGCTGGGCTCTTTGACGGGTATCAATTAATAAAAACCACCCAAGATATTGCCCAAATCTGCCAATTAAAGCCAAGGGGTGAGATTGGCCTTGGCGGTGTTCATCTGCCTGAGCCAAAGTTATTTAATGCAAGTAATCAGGTGCAGTTATTGGCACAACTTGAGCAAAAGGCAGCCGCAAATATTGATTACTACTACCCAGCTGATTTAAAGAAGGTTGCAGCTAGCAGGTTAGAGCAGGAGATAAACACAATTGGTCAATTAGGTTTTACCTCCTACTTTCTTACCGTAGCTGGCATTGTTGATTCAGCAAGATCACTTGGCATAAGAGTTGCCGCCCGGGGAAGTGCGGCGGGATCGCTAACTTGTCATCTACTTGGTATCTCTGAGGTTGATCCAATTAGTAATGGCTTACTGATGGAGCGGTTTTGCTCATTAGAGCGAAATGAGTTACCAGATATTGATATTGATGTTGAGTCAGATCGAAGGTATGAGATCTATGACTTAATCTTTAAAAGATATGGCGAGAGTGATTGGGCAAAGGTGGGCAATCAAGGGCGGTGTGCCACAGTTTCAATGGTGGAGCGATACCGCGCTCGCCATGCAATTAGAGATGCTGGAAATGCATTAGGGGCAGATCGAACCCAGATTGATCTACTAGCAAAATCTATGCCACATATCAGCGCTAGAAATATTGGCAATGCAATCAAGCAATTACCTGAGTTAAAAAGATTAGATCTCTCCTCCCCATTAATTAAAGCAACTATTAACTTAGCGATGCGGCTAGATAAGCTGCCCCGTCATCTATCGATGCACCCATGTGCGGTGGTGATCTCCGATGATCGATTACTAGATTTTTCACCCATCTTAATTAACCAAAGTAATTACCCAATGCTCTCCTTTGATAAGGATGATGTGGAAGGGCTCGGCTTTTTAAAGTTAGATGTATTGGGGGTGCGAATGCAATCTGCAATTGCCTACACCTTAAATGAGATTAAAGAGGTTGAAGATGAAAGCTTAGATATCAACAAGATTGCCTTAGATGACAAGTTAACCTTTGATCTAATTAAATCCACTAGAACTCTAGGTTTATTTCAGGTGGAAAGCCCAGGGCAGCGGGAGTTAGTTGGCAAGTTAGTTCCTAATCAATTTAATGATTTAGTAATTGGTATCTCACTCTTTCGCCCAGGTCCAATTAAATCTGAGATGATCACACCCTTTTTAAATGCTAGATCTGGTGTGATAGAGGCAAATCTAATTCATGATGATTTAGCACCGATTCTTGCGCAAACCAAAGGGGTAGTGGTCTTTCATGAGCAGGTGATTGAAATAATTGCCAAGTTAACCGGTTCAACCTTTGGCGCAGCCGATCAGATGCGTAGAAATTTAGGTAGTAAGGAGGGGATGGCCGAGGTTTGTGATTGGTTTTATCAGCGAGCAGCAAAGTGTGGTTATTCAAAATCAGTTGTTGATTACACCTGGCAGATCTTGCGAGATTTTGCCTCCTTTGGTTTTTGTAAAGCACATGCATCTGCCTTTGCCATGACTACCTATCAATCAGCGTATTTAAAGACCCATCACACCGCAGCTTTTTTAGCGGCAGTTTTAACTCATGAACCTGGGATGTATCCAAAGCGATTAATAATTGATGAGGCTAGGCAGTGGGGAATAAAGATCTTGCCAGTTGATATTAATAAATCAGATGCCAGTTATCGAGTTGAGAAGGTAGCAGCAGGTGAAAAAGAGAGCTACCTATACACCGCACCAGATACTAAAAGCACAGGCGAGAAATTAACTCTGCCAGATGCTTCTAGTTATGGAATTAGAGTATCCCTGGCAGATATTGCCGGCATATCTACTAGCGAGATTAAATCAATAATTGCTAACCGCCCTTATACCGATCTAGCTGATTTCACCTATCGCTCCGGGGCTTTTTGGCCAACTACCCAGGTGTTAGTTGAGATTGGCGCCTTTGATCTACTTCATGGAATTGGTAAGGAGAGTAAGTTAAATAGACGAGATCTTTATATTCATCTGCAGGAGTTAAAACAATTAAACTCTGGCAAAGCAGCTGCTGGTCAATTATCCCTTGCCTTATCTCCGGGTGAGATTGATAGCTTAGGTTTACCTGATATTACAAAAAGTGAGCAAATTAGTAGTGAGTTACAAAATCTAGGTTTAGATATTACCGAGCACCTACTTAAACAGTACGCCCCATTTTTAGATGCCCTTAAGGTTTGTAAATCAAGTGATCTAATAAGGGTGAGATCTAATCAAGAGGTATTAGTTGTTGGGGTAAAGGTGGCGCTGCAATCACCACCAATTAGAAGTGGCAAACGAGTTTTATTTCTAACCATAGATGATGGCTTTGGCTGTAGTGATCTAACCTTTTTTGAAGATGCCCAACAAAGTTATGCCCATATTATTAAGGCAAATAACTTAATCTTGGCAAAGGGTGTAGTTAGAAGAACTGGGGCTAGGGGAGTATCAATTAGAGCATCTGCTGCTTGGCCACTTGAGCAGCTGTATGAAAAATGGCTGGCTACTCAGATTAGCCAAGTAGATGTAAAGCAAACAGTAAGTTAGAGCTAAAGGTTAATTCCTCCTTAAAAGTCGGTAATCTCACCTATATTTAACTACAAACACCTGAAAGTTGAGGGGTTAAATCAAATATGGAGCGATAAAATTTACCTTATCCTAGATCAAGTTGATTTTAGGGCTTTTTAAAGAATGGGGAAGTCGATGAGTGAAAAGGATTTAATTAAGCTTTGGAATAATAGTAGAGCACAAATTATTAATGCTCAGATGCAGCCAGTACTTGTTTTAATCGCTGCCTTTGTTTTATCAACTCTTGGTTACTTTGATAAGGCCACAGATAGCGCTAAGTATTTTGCATTAGCGGTAATTGCCATCACAGGTGTTTTGACCACTATTAATCAATACGCTGCAATTCGTGAGGGTGAAGTAATCTGCGAAGAGCTAGCTAAGGTAGCAAAGACTGGTCCATTAGCTAAAAAGATTGTTAGCTCAAAGAACTTTGTCTCCGCTACTGCAGCATTTATTATTGTTGCTGATATTGTAATTTTTGTAGTTGCCTACATGGCAATCTTTGGGATGTAATTGAAGGATCTATTTATTTGGCTAGCACCCCTAGCTTTGACCCTAGGGGTGTTTGTCTATTTGTATGAGCGGCCTAAAAGACCAAAGGGTAAGAGCACAGGCCGTGGTGGAGATTTCGCAGAGTAGTTTTGAGCTACCCAGAGTGAGTTAACCAGTGTTACCGCCAGTTACAGTTATTTATGATGGCACTTGCCTTCTATGCACAAGATCGGTTGACTGGGTAAAAAAAGAGGTGGCAGTTGTTGCCCTTGATTTTCACACAACTGATTTAAGTAAATTTGGGTTAACTAAGCAGCAGTGCGAAAAATCAGTTTATGTACTCCAAGGAGAAAGTAAATATGCTGGAGCAGATGCGGTTTCCTACCTGCTTGAATTACGTGGCAATAAAGTTTTAGCCCTTCTTCTAAAAAGCTTTGGCCCACTTGGTCGAGGTGCTTACCGTTGGGTAGCAAGCCATCGAAGCTCACCCTTAGTGCGAGTACTTTCCTGGCTACTTCGCGATTAAGTAATTTTATCTGCGTGGTGAGATGGGATTGTTACTGCATAAGATCTATATTTAACCATGGCTAACAAAACCGATAATCAACGAATTGAAACTTCAATTCTGCCAACTAAGTATGTTGATTTAGTTGAGGATATCTTCCACGCCATCTTGGCATTGTCACTATTTGTAATTGGAGTAGGAGCATTTTTCTACTCAATAAAGAGATTAATTGAGACCACACCCTTCTTTCCAAATGGGATGATTCAAGGTGTTAATGACATCTTATTTATCGTAATTATCTTAGAGATTCTTAGAACTGTAATCTCACGCTTTACCGATGGTGTTTATCAATTAGATAAGTTCTTAATTATTGGCGTAATTGCAGCGGTTCGTCATATTTTAACTGTTGGCGCCTCATTGACCTTAACCGCTGAAAAATCAGATGAGGCATTTAGAAGAGCCTTATATGAATTAGGCCTAAATGCCCTAGTCGTTATCGCCTTAGTCTTTGCAATCTTTTTATCAAAGTCTGCCCACCGCAATAAAAGCTAATTTAACTTAGCGTAGTTATAACTTAAATAAGCTGCGGTAATTACCCAAAGTTGGTAGGGGATGGTTGCTAGAAATACTCCCAATGATGCTTGGTAGATAAAAAATAGCATTGGCAGGGTCAAAATCGCTACCAAAGCAAGTGCGATAGAGGCGGCAAATAGGTTGTGTGGCCGGTAAAACTGAAAGGCCCAGGTGAGAGCAAATACTACTGAGAGTGCAAAGATTGATAGATAAACAATCGCCCTAGTAGTTGATAATTGATTTGAAACGGTAACAGCAGCAATACCTAAAACTACAAAGTTATATGGCCAGATCAAACCAAAGATAAAATCAGGTGGCTGCCAAGGTGGTTGGTTAAGTGAGCGATACCAATTATCACCTGTGTTAACCCAAAGACCTGAACCAATTGCATATACAAATACAGTTGCCACGCCAATTACTGAAAGTAGTGATTTCACAATGATTAGATTAGCCCCTTATCTAATCCAGCAAGTACTGCCTGGGCCCGCTTTTTAACCTCTGGCATATCCTTTAATCTTTTAACTCCAAATAATTGCTGGGCCATTCGATGATTTCCTACAAACTGCTCATGATTTCTATCTAGAAAATCCCAGTACAAGGTGGTGAAGGGACAGGCGGTATCGCCAGTTCTTAGCTTTGGATCATAAACACACCCTTTGCAGTAATTACTCATCTTTGAAATATAAGCACCCCCTGCTGCATATGGCTTTGTCATCATCACACCATTATCAGCGTGGACTCCCATGCCAATTACATTTGGCACCATTACCCAATCGGTGGCATCAATAAAAACCCTGCGCATCCAAGATAAAAACTCTTGTGGGTTTGTGCCGGTAATTAGCGCTAAATTACTAAGCAACATAAGACGGGGAATATGGTGAACCCACCCTCTTGCTTGGATATCTTCTAGATTACTTTTAATGCAATTCATCTTTGTCTTATCTGCATCCTCAAAAAGCGGAAGTAATTTTCGCTTTGCATTTAGGTTATTTAACTCTTTGTAATCTTTGCCCAAATGCCAATACATCCCATTTACATACTCACGCCAGCCAATAATCTGGCGGATAAACCCTTCAGCAGAGGCGATCGGGATATCCCCTTTTTCAAATCTTTTAACTGCAGCATCAATCACCTCAGCGGGGTGAAGCAGCCCATTATTTAAATATGGACTTAGGAGTGAGTGGTGAAGTGACCAGTTATCTACCGTCATCGCATCCTCATATGGACCAAAGTGTGCAAAGTGATTATCTAAGAAGTTTTTTAATACCCGCTTTGCCCCATCCCTTGAGGTGGCAAAATCAGTTACTGGTTTTATCCCTAACTCAGATGCAATCTGGTTATCAATCTCATCAGCTTTGTGTTGTAGGTAAGGTGGGAATTTATAACCCTTAGGAAGTGGTGAGCGATTTTCCTTATCAAAATTCCACGCACCGCCAACTGGCTTACCCTTTTCAACCAAGATATTTAACCTAATCCGCTGCGCGCGATAAAAAGACTCCATGAGGTAACTTTTTTGGGAGTTTGCCCAATCTGAAAATATCTTGGCAGGGGTTAAGAAGAAATCATTTTCAACAAAGGTAACTCCAAAATCAGTTAGTGATTGTTTTAATCTAAATGAGCTAGGGGTGGCAGCGGTTATTGGCAGATTTGGATACTTTTTTAAAACCTCTTTTAAGCCATCTGTTGTGGTGGCAGCCTTTTGATAAATAACGGCGTAACCATCATCTTGTAATGATTTAACAAAGTGGGCAGCGCTAGATAGCAAAAAGTAGAGCCGCACCTTGCTACCAAACTCAGCTGCGAGCATCCGCTGACTTTCAACCAGGACAATTAGATCATCATTCGGTTTAGCTTTCTTTAACGCGCCATACCCAGCATTTAATTGATCATGGCTGACATAGATGATTCGCTTCACTTGCCACCACATCTTTTAGAGCAGTACTTAACATTTTCCCAATTTTTTGCCCATTTTTTACGCCACTCAAACTCTAATTTGCAGGTAACACAAACCTTTGGCTTAAAGCCATTTTTAATCTTTGCCTGCATGGGGTCAATGTTATGCGCAAACACTCAGTAATTTCTGACCTTGATGTGGTTAAATCTGTGGATGCGGATGTCGAGTTTAGTAGCAGCTTTTTTACTTGCCTCAATCACACCAGCGCTAGCCCATCAACCAGTTGCAATTACCGATGCTCACACCTCAGCAAAGGCTGGTCCAATAATGGTCGATGGCACAGTCTCCTTTGCCATGCGAGTTAACTTCACCAAAGCAAATCAAGAACGTGGTTTTCGCATCTCCTTAGCCGAGGATGAGTTATTAAATTTTGAGTATTTGATTATTGATCGCACTCCAGAGAATAGATTAGCCACCAGTAAATTACCGGTGGTAACAATTACCGCACCAGATGGCACAAAGCAGGTTGTTAAGTTAAATGAACGAAGTAAGTTTTATGAGCCATATGGCAGAACCAATTACCTCTTCTTATCTAGGTTTTCTCAAACTGCTAAAGCAGGAATATATGAGTTCTCAATTAAATCAAAGGGCAGGGCTGGAATTACCGTATCTACCGGCAGTAAAGAGGTAAGGGGTGAGATTTATCAACCAAAGCAATGCCCAGTAGTTGAGCCAACATCTCCAGTCGTAATTACTAATGCGCAAGCAGCTACTTTGGTTGGTATGAAAAAGCAGAGTGCGATTTCTTGCGTTCAATCACTTAATGGCATTACTCGAATCGCTCAAGAGGATGGGGAGTCCTTTCCACTTACGAGAGATTATCGAACTGAGCGAGTGGATCTATATATTTCAAAAGGAGTAATTACTAAAGTTTCAGTAGGTTAGAGCCTATTTGGCAGTACCTAGATCACTTTCTGCCTATTAACACTCATCTTGCAATTTAGAGCAAGCCCTGGCATATGATCTGACCTAAGGCTTTGCAAATAAGGGTGGTATTTAATGAAGTTTATTGTGGTTGGTTCAACTGGGTTAATTGGTTCATATGTGGCAAAGACTTTAAGTAAATATGGCACCGTGGTTGGAGTATCTAGAACTACTGATATCAAAGTTGATGTTAAAGATCCCGCCTCCATTAAGGCGATGTATGAAAAGATTGGAAAGGTTGATGCGGTAGCCTCTTGTATTGGCAAGGTTGTTTATAAGCCAATAACTGAGATCTCATATGATGATTATTTAATTAGTTTTAAAGATAAAGCACTTGGTCAGGTTGAATTAGTTCGAGCAGGTATTGATTACTTAACTGATGGCGGCTCATTTACCTTAATGACTGGTGTATTAGCCAGGGACCCAATTCCAACCTCATCTGCTGCTGCCCTAGCAAATGGCGCAGTTGAATCCTTCACCTTAGCTGCAGCAATTGATCTACCAAGAGGGTTGCGAATAAATACAGTTAGTCCAAATGTATTAATTGAGGCTACAAGTTATCATGCAAAGTTTGCCGGTTACCACCAGGTGAGCGCGCAATCTGTGGCAGATGCCTACATTAAATCAATCTTAGGAAAGCAGACAGGTCAGATCTATAAATTAGATTGATTTTTGCGCCAAATTAGCTTTGACCATATCGCAAAGTACTTTTTGATCAACCTTCCAATCATTAGGTAGTGCAATAGTTTTTTTAGTTACCCGATACTCTTTAAATTGGGGGGCAAACTTTTTTAATACCTTTTCACTCCAAGGTGCGATTGAGATGTGATTTTTCGATGAGGATACGCCAAATACATATTGATCCCCATTTTTTAACATCGGCTGATTCCAAGCGATCACCAACTTTAACTTTGGGTGCTTCTTCTTAATCGCAGCAAAGATTGCCTTGATTAACTTTGCCTGCTTTGGATCTAAGGATTTGTAGTAAGCAGCAACTGATGCATACCTTGCAGCAGATTTTGATCCCCTTGAGTACATAACAAGAGCATTGGCATGTGCTTGGGAAAATCCGTAATTCTCCTTTAAATGTGCAATTTGTTCTGGATACTTTTTTCCCTCTAGTTTGTTCATTACACCATGCCAGTAACTCATCTTCTCGCCGTACCGTTTTTCAATAAGCGGAAAATAAGAGGTGCGGTCGGTATTAGTTATTGCCATCAAAATTACCTCTTAGCTAAATACTCTTCTAAACCAGATATCAACCGATCAACATCATCCTTGGTTGAGTAGGGAGCAAGTCCTGCTCTGATTGCGCCAGTATCGCCTAAGCCAAGGGCTCGCGATACCTCAAGTGCGTAGAAGTTATGGGCTGGCAGATTTATCTTTTTACCCGCCATAAATTTATAAAGATCTGCTGCCACTACATCCTTTAAATTAAAGTAGGCAGTTGGTGTGTGATGCTTTGCCTTGGAGTAGATAGTTATGCCAGGTAATTTTGTAAGTCCAGCTACAAGGTAATCAAAGAGTGATTGTTCATGCTCTTCCAATGCGTTAAGGGAAGTTACTAAGCGCTGCCTTCTACTACCTGCTGCTGATTTATCAAGACCGGCTACATAATCAATAGCAGCACTTACCCCTGCCATTAACTCATATGGCAAGGTGCCAAACTCAAACCGCTCTGGCACCACCATGGTGGAGGGCAACAATTTGTCATTACTTAATGTTTCAAGAAGGGATGGGTCTGCTACAAATGATGCGCAGTGTGGGCCAAGAAGTTTGTAAGAGGAAAATCCATAGAAATCTACTGGCAGATTTTTGAAATCAATTACTGCATGAGGGGTAAGGTGCACACCATCCACTAAAAAGAGTGAACCATTTGCCTGAACCGCACTTCCTATTGCTTTGATATCGGGTCTAGTTCCTAAGGTATTTGAAGCACCAGTGACTGCCACAAACTTTGTCTTATCACTTAGTAAATCTGTGACAGATTGGGTATCTAATTCACTTGTTTGGGTATTTACCTTTGCCCACTTAACAGTCACACCCTTTGCATCCGCTGCTTGAACCCAGGGTCTGATATTTGAATCATGATCTAATTGGGAGATGATTATTTCATCACCCTTACTCCAACTTTTAGCTAATGTTCTAGAGAAGTCATAGGTTAATTGGGTCCAACTTCTGCCATAAACCACACCCTTTGGATCACAATTTAATAAATCAGCAACTGCATTTCGATAACCCACTACACAATCCTCTGCATTTTGCTCAGAGATAGTGGTAGTTCCCCGGTTTGATAATGGCTGCACAATCGCCTTTGCAATCGCATCCCCAACAATCTGTGGAGTTTGGGTGCCACCTGGGCCATCAAAGTAGGCAATACCTGAGTTTAAGGATGGAAAATCTTTGCGAACTTGATCTACCTGATAGGACATTGTTCAACCCTATCCCAACAACTGTGATCAAACCAGTAGTAAAGATAAGAAAGGTAGAATTTAGCCAAGATGAAAAGTAATGGCTCACTCGCCTTAGTTGGCTCAGGTGAGTATCTGCCACAGATGAAGGAGTTTGAACAATCCTTAATCAATGATGGCATAGCAAATGGAAAAAAACCTATCTACATTCAGATCCCGACTGCAGCTGGACAAGAAAGTGATAATCGAATTAATTACTGGCAATCTCTCGGTGCCTCCGCAGCTTCTTCCTTAGGGGTTGAGCAATCTTTCTTGCCAATCTTCACTAGAGATGATGCCAATAACCCAGAGTTACTAAAAGGTGTAAATGATGCGGCGTTAATCTACCTATCAGGTGGAGATCCCCACTACCTAGCAGATACTGTGCGAGATACCTTGTTATGGGATTTAATCTTAAAAAATTGGCAATCAGGTGGCTCTCTCGCTGGTTGTAGCGCAGGCGCTATGGCATTTAGTGGCTATATTCCACACTTTCGATTAAGTAGAGCTCAGCCAACCCCAGGTTTTAATTTAACAAAACAAATAAGAGTAATTCCTCATTTTGATAAGTTTTTTAAATGGATTCCAGACTCTGCCGCCAAGGTATTGCTTGATCTTCCTGGGGACTCAATATTAATTGGGATTGATGAGATGACGGCGGTAGTTAAACGAGCAGATAAACCTTGGCAGATTTGGGGAAGGGGAAAATTACATATTTTAAAGGGAGAGATTCAAGGCCAATTTGCAGCCGGCGAGTTTGTTGAATTAGGTGGAGATATCCTCTGATACATCGGTAACAGCTGCTGCTACCACACCTAATTTTTGATCCTCCACACTTAATCGATAGGTCATTCGAAAATCATCATTTAAACCAACGACGGTAATTTTTTGCACCAGTCGCTCATTTTCAATCTCACAACTATCAAAGGTGTAACCCTTATTGGTAATTAATAAAACATACTGCTCTGAGATAATCTGGGTAAACCGTTCTAAATCAATCGTCTCTTGAAATGATTTTGCAGCAAAGCTATACGCCTTTTGCCAATTTTGATCAGCGATCGCATCAATTTGGCCAGAGATATGATCCTTCGCCAATAGCTGTTGAGATTGTGAGCATTTACCATCTGGTAATTGAGCGAGGGGAGAGGCCTTACCGCAAGAGGAAAGAAGCAATGCGCCAATTACAAGTAGATAGCCCTTCATAGAGCTCCTTAAAATAAAAGTTAAGTACTTACTTGGCTAAGGATATGAGAAGAAGCTGGCCAGAGTCAGTTGTTGCCACCGCCAGGCCATTAGGTAAAACCTCTAAATCTCTAATTCGCTCGCCAACATCAACAATCTCCTGCTCAACTACTGCCAATCTTTGATCTAATTTGAGAAATACCAAAGATTGCTCACGCAAGGTGCCTAGTAACAATTGATTACTCCACTGCCCCCAACCATCAGCTGGTAGCTGCACCAACTCAGTTGGCGCAATAGATGGCACCCAGTAGGTAAGTGGTTCAACAAATCCTGCATGTGTGCCAGTTTTACTTGGTCGAACATAATCTCCTGATCCATATGGTTGACCATAGGTAACAAATGGCCAGCCATAATCTGATCCTTGTTTAATCAAATTAATCTCATCCCCACCACGTGGTCCATGCTCAGCAGCTAGTAGATCTTTGTTATTAAACAAAACAATACCTTGCGCGTTTCGATGTCCCTGTGAAACTTTAACTGCCGCCTTTGCAGATACCTTAAAGATTGAACCAAGATCTCCTCGTTTTTTGCGATCTAAAATTTGTGGATAGCCAAGATCTCCAATAGTTACATAAGCGGTATTTTGATCAATTACGGCAAATCTGCCAGAGGTATGCTGGACAGCAGAGATTGGCACACATGGTTTGGTAATTAACCAGTTACCACCTCGTTTAACCTTTTGGGTAGTCCTATTGAAATCTAACTGCTCAATTACCACCTCAACACAGTTTCGTTCACTTCCCAATCGTGGATAGGAGACTAGGAACTTAACTGCAGTACTACTTTGAGATAGGACCCCAATATCATTGATAGCAAATCTAGAGTCATTTGTCCGCCTGTTTGCTGGAATTAAGGTTGCGATCTTTTTTAAGCTTTTGCTTGCAATATTGTAGGTAAATACCTCACCCCCACTTTTGCCACCACCTAGTAACAAACTGCCATCAGCTAAGACGGCAAGGGCAGCCCCACGTTGATTTCCACCTTTAGTAGATGAGGCGGTGATATCAATTGATTGAATATCAAGATCAACTGCCGGATTTGCCGAAGCTGTTGGAATAAGAAATAGTGTAAGAAGCAGTGTTAAAAGCTTGGTAATCATCTAGCAAGTCTATTACTAGATGATTACCGCAAAGCTTGAGAGCAAATACTCTCAGTAGATCTTAAGCAGGTGGTATCAGGGTATTGGCAAAGATCTGCCAAGCAAGTGCTGATTTTGCTACCAAAGATAAGGTGATGTAGGTAGCTTCCCCACGTAGGTAATCACTCCACTTACCAACCTTTTTGTACTGCAACAACTGCACCAGGGCAAATGAGTTAAAGAACAAAAAGATAGTTAGCACAATTACATAGACAAATGCTGGCGCCTTAGTCTCACCAGCACCTCCTATGCCAAATACATAAAACATCAAGGCAAGCCAAGGGACAATGCCAGTGATGCAACCAAAGATATATGGCAGGTATCCGCCATTTCCTGGGGTTTCATACTTTTCCTGTAGCCAGCCAAATAAAATCATGGAGGCGTTAACGCCAAAGATTGAGATAATTGCGGTGATATCTGCAACCCCAGTAACTTGCGCAATTAAGACGATCATTACCGATGAGCTAATTGAGTACTCAACCCATCTAAAGTAATTACGCTTTGCCGCTAGCCCTGCTGCATATCTTGGATAAAACTTCCCACTTGCCACTAAGAAGTGGAAGAAGGCAGAGAGAGCTAAAAAGAGTGCCACAGTTAATCCAATTGGGGTGTTAAACAAAACAACTGGATCGGCATAGGTAGTTCCAGGTGGGCCAGACATATAGGTAGCGGTTACTGGAAGTGAGAAGTCACTACTTAGGACAAGAACTGCTGCCATTTGGGCTAGGTGTAGAACACCAGCGTAGATATTGGTTTTACGTAATCTTTCAACTGTTAATGGTTTACTCATATCAGTAAGGATACTGGCAAAGGTATTGAATTTAGGGTTTAGGCACCCGGAGAAACTGCTTCTAAACCAAGTAGCTTTGCATTGGTTATCATCTTTTTATCATAGGAGATGATGCCGCGAATTAAGGGTGCGATCGCTTCGGCAGATGCCACCTGAATCGAATCAAGGGCAGTTAGAGTTATTTGATCTGAGTAATTTTCTGCATGATTGATTATTGACTCTACTAATTCAATAACATGACACCTTTGAAAAAAGCTTACGCCGCCACTTTTTGCCCAAGGAGCTTTAACGGCAATAGTTCTAAATACCTCAACTCGAGAAATTTTAGAGGTGTATATCTGCTCTCTTACATAGGGTAGAAGCTGAGCATAATTTGGCTCGCGCAAAAGTAATTTTAAAATAGCAGAGCTATCAAAGTACCAACTCAAATCCGAGCCCGATCCTGCAATAGTTGGGCTACTAGATCAATTCCATCTGGATTTGGCAACGGCTTATCAATTTTGGGATCATACTTTCTAACCGCAGGGGTGATAACGCCGGCATTTACATAATCACTTAAAACTGGATTAACAAGTGGTGTTAACTGTGCTATCGGCTTACCATGTTCAGTTATGGTAATGGATTTTCCGTTCTTTACTAATCGAAGTACACCAGATGCATCTTGGCGAAGTTCTCTGACACCAACAGTCAACCGCTCTTGAATCTTTTGTTCGATCATTGATGGCTCTTTACGCGCAGCCCTATTTTTAGGAATACGCTTTTTTGTTTTACTTTTTATCGCCATCTAAATATAGTAGCACAAATAACAAAAGTGCTACTTATTTGTTTGACCAACAACGGCAATTACTTTCCGCTCTTTTATATCTATTCAACTAAGCTTTATGTTAACTCTTCGTATTCGTAGTGCTACAAGGTTGTTAAAACTCTAATTTACCTTTATTTTCAGATAGGCTTTTGATTACAAGCGTTTGACACGGATAACAAGTCAAGCATTAGTGATACCAGTGAAGCGATTGGATAAATTAATGGCAGGTACAAAGCGAATAGCCAAGGGTGCAGACCGCTCTGGGCCAAGCCAGATTGAGTATCAAATCCAGATTGCATTGATTGCAGAACAAAATCCAGATCTATCTCTTAAGTGGATTCAAGAGCTAATAAAGGCAAAAGGGGAGACAGCAGAGCAGAAGTACACCTTCGGGTGAGCAGCTGATGGCAAGAAGTTCTAAGTATCGCCTAGGTAAAGATATAGATCTTAAGAAGGAGTTGGTTTACGATCTATCTGGTAGAGCTCTGACCAATCGAGGTATTGAGCAAATTGTTAAAAAGGTAAGAAAAAAAGCGGCAGAATTAGAGCAGTATTGATCAGAACAGCTCTTGAGAGGTATCTACTTTGATTAAGAAGTTACTGCAGTTAACTTTGGGTGCCTTTCTAACCTCAGCTGGTGCCTCCCACCTTGATTCAAATCGGCAGGAATTTCTAGCCCAGGTTCCGACCTATCTGCCACTTGATCCTGATTTTGTAGTTGTGTCTTCCGGTGTTGTTGAGATAGCGCTGGGTATTGCCTTAATTACCACCACCTTTTTTCTCACCCAATACCGCCAACTTATTGGTCTATTAGTTGGCTTATTTTTCATACTAATCTTTCCAGGAAATATAAATCAATATTTAAATCAGATAGATGCCTTTGGCTTAGATACAGATCAAAAGCGATTACTTAGATTGTTTTTCCAACCACCCTTAGTTATCTGGGCGATATGGTGCACAGGGGCAGGTACTTACTTAAGAAAAGCTTTTAAAAGATAAAGGCTTTACTTCTTTTCCTTACTTTTCTTAGTAGCAAAGGCAAAGAGGGCAAGGCCGGCAACTAATGCTCCTGCTCCAACCCCATACTCAATAATCTCATCTGCCCGATTAGCATCAACAAAGATTCCAACAAAGACCACTGCAATAATGGCAACTACTACCCCAATTAACTTTGATTTCAAATCATCTAAATCATCAACTCTAAGCCAGGCCGGCACCTTAATCTCAGTATCAATAAACAACTCATACAAGCCGTAACCAATAACTAACAAAACGGTGCCAAGCAAAATGGCATCAACCGCTGTTAAGACATCAACAATGCTTTGCTTTAAGGATGAGGATTCAAAGATCGCCTCAAAGATCACCACCATCATCTCAATTGAGCCCTGCACCATCAAAAGTAGGGCGCCTAAGATCGCAGCCACCGATGGAATTACCACCGCATACCGAGTTAACTCTAAGCCTCTTTTAATCATAAGGATGATGGTAGCGCTGATTTTGGCAAAGTGTGGGGTAGTTTTATCTTGTGGAACAAAATCAACCAGCATTTTGGCTGGCATTAAAGGATGGCTTAAACCGTTACGCCGATTTTTCTGGGGTATCTACTAGATCTCAGTACTGGTACTTTATTTTAACCACCAACATCGCAGTAATTATTGCCCAATTATCATTTGGTGATCTTGGCGCAAATATCATCGCCTTTGGCACATTAATTCCAACTCTAGCTGTTGCGGTAAGACGGGTTCATGATGTTGGCAAGAGTGGTTGGTTTATCTTGGTGCCGATCTACAACCTAATCTTGTTTGTTACTCCAAGTAAGCAGGCAGGCTTTAGCCTTTAAGAGTAAGCAGCCTATGTGCGCTTAGATTTACCAATCCCAACACCTAGAGAGTAAGATTTGCCCTGTTGTATTTCGGGGTCGGTGTAATTCCGAACCGGCAGTTAAAGTCTGCGACCCAACCAAAGCCATTGGTTGGTGGATAAGGTGAAATTCCTAAACCGACGGTTAAAGTCCGGATGAGAGAGATTCAACATCGATTTGGGCATGCGTAATTTGCGCATTTAGCCCAAAGCCTTGCCATCCCGAAAAACGCAACAATATGTTTTTCTACGGGAGAGGCAGTTAATAAAAGGTGTTAGCTACAAAAAGTGTTAGCTCAATCCACCAAGAGTGGTTACACCATGCCATCACTATCTCAAAGGCTGGCTTATCTCACACCTTTCCAAACCCAATAGTTGGCGCAGTATTAGTAGATCAAGATAATAAATTAATCTCTCAAGGTGTTCACCTAGGGGCAGAGCATGCTGAGGTGATTGCAATTAACAATGCCAAGGTTGATCTAACAAAAGCCACCTTATATCTCTCCCTTGAGCCATGTAATCACATTGGTAAAAACCCAGCCTGTAGCCAAATAATAATTAAAAGTGGGATAAAAAAGGTTTACTTCGCACTTAATGATCCAAACCCAATCGCCCAAGGTGGGGCAAAGGCATTAGCAGATGCTGGTATTGAGGTTGAGGGCGGATTACTTACAGAGTATGCAGCTGATACCAACCGTGATTGGTTAACAAAGATTAAATTAAATCGGCCAAGGATTATCATAAAAATAGCAGCCACACTCGATGGCAAGATTGCAGCAGCAGATAGCTCTTCAAAGTGGATAACATCTGAGCAATCAAGGGATGATGTGGCAAGGCTGCGCTCGCAAGTTGATGCAATTATTACCTCAACTGGAACTGTATTAGCAGATGACCCAGAGTTAACAAGTAAGGGGCAAGGCAAAGATCCTGCCATCTTTGTTGTTGGACAACGCGAGATCTCACCAAATTCAAAGTTAATAAAAAGAGGAGCTGATCTAACCCTGATAAAAGATTATGGAGTAGATCGATTAATAGGTGAGTTAAATAAACGTGGCTTTAATCGGGTGATGGTTGAGGCAGGTCCTGCCCTTATCTCTGCCCTTCTTAAAGCACATGTTGTAGATGAGGTAATTTTATATCAAGCACCAACTGTATTAGGGGATGGAGTTAACTTTGTCTCCCCGCTTGGCATCAACACAATTAATGAGCGAATAGATTTTGAAGTTCAAGAGGTTGAAAAGATTGGCAGTGATATTAAAACCACTCTTTATGCAAAGGTGGTTAAGTAGATGTTTACCGGCTTAATTTCATCCCTTGGGGTAGTAGAGGCGATTACTAAAGGTAGTGAGTATGCACAATTAACCATTAAAGATGCCAAGATCTGTGGGCAGATACAAATTGGCGACTCTGTATCGGTAAATGGCACCTGTCTATCTGTTACAGCCTTTGATAATCAGCAATTTAGTGTTGATGTGATGGTGCAAACCTTAAAGTTAACTGCAATTGGTTCGCTTACTAAAGGTGATCTAGTAAATCTAGAGCTAGCAACAAAGGCGGGTGAACCCCTAGGTGGTCATATTGTGCAAGGACATGTTGATTGCATCGGCAAGGTTGCCGAAATTAAACCTGCTGAAAAATGGGTAGCACTTTCTGTAACAATTCCAGAGGAGAAGATGCGTTATGTAGTTCCCCAAGGATCAATTGCAATTGATGGGGTGTCCCTCACCGTAGGTGAGCTTGATGATGGTAAAAACACAATTACAGTTTGGTTGATCCCACAAACTCTTGAGTTAACAAATTTGGGTAAAAAGTCCCCAGCAGATCTTGTAAATATTGAGGTTGATATCTTGGCTAAGTATGTGGAGCGGTTAGTAAATAAAAAAAGCGCAGGTGATAAATGAGTGATTTCAAAGATGCGTTAGCTGATTTTAAGGCGGGTAAATTTGTAATTGTCACCGACTCAAAAGATCGCGAGGATGAGGGTGATCTAATTGGCCAAGCTGGTGGTATTACAACGGAGCAGATTGCATTTATGGTCCGTCACACCTCAGGGGTGATATGTGCTGCCCTTACAAGTGATATTGCTAGGCAGTTAAAGCTGCCAATGATGGTGGCAAATAATGAGGATAACCACACCACCGCCTTTACCGTCTCAGTTGATTCAGTTAAAGATCGCACAACTGGAATCAGTGCTAAGGAGCGGGCAAATACCTTGCGTGCTCTAGCAAGTGATAATGCAAAGAGTGATCAATTTTTAAGACCAGGTCATATTTTTCCACTTGTTGCAGTAGATGGTGGATTAGCAGAGCGTGCCGGACATACTGAGGCTGGGGTGGCACTTTGTAATTTAACCAACACATATCCAGTTGCTGTGATCTGTGAGTTGGTAAATGATGATGGCACGATGATGCGTGGGCAATTACTTACTGAGTTTGCTAACCAACACAATATAAAGAAGATCTCAATTGAGGAGATCATTGAAAACTCACCAAAGGCTGAGATCAAAAAAGCAGCCACCAGCTTTACCTGGGCAAAGCTGCCAATGGCAGATAAAGATTGGCAAATTACTACCTACCGCTCACAAAATGGTGCAGATCATGCAGTTTTATCCTTTGGCAAAATAACTGGGGAGAATCTATTAACCCGTATTCACTCTGAGTGTTTAACAGGTGATGTATTTGGCTCTGCTCGTTGTGATTGTGGCGCTCAGCTATCACAATCTATTGATCAGATTGAAAGATCAGGCTCTGGTTTGATTATCTACCTTAAAGATCATGAGGGGCGAGGAATTGGGCTGGCAGAAAAGGTTAAAGCTTATGCATTACAAGATTCAGGGCTTGATACGGTGGCAGCAAATCTATCTCTTGGTCACTTAGCAGATGAGAGAAGTTACATTGATGCAGTTGCAATTATTAAGGCACTTGGCATAAATAGCATAAAGCTATTAACAAACAACCCAGCCAAAACCGAAGCATTAGATCAAGCAGGGATTAAGTACTCAAGGGTTGAGTTAATCACCACACCAACTGCGCACAACCTGGCTTATTTAAATAGCAAAGCGCAATTACTTAAACACAAATTAGGAGGATCACTTAATGTTAAATAATGCACCCAAGGTTGAGATTGGTAATCACTCAAAGCTTGTCGCCCAAGTTATCTCATCCTCTTGGCACCCAGAGATCTGCCAATCATTAATTGATGGCGCAGTTAAGGGATTAAAAAGTGGTGGTATTGAAAAGATTAAGATCTCCTATGTTGCTGGCTCCTTTGAATTACCACTTGCTGCTCAATTAGCTCTAGATAAGGGAGCAGATCTAGTTGTAGTTGTTGGTTTAGTACTAAAGGGTGAGACCCCACACTTTGATTACATCTGCCAAGGAGTAACCCAAGGTGTTATGGATGTTTCATTAAGTAGATCAAAACCAGTTGGCTTTGGTGTTTTAATGTGTGATGATCTATCTCAAGCACAAGCTCGCTCTGGGGCAGCGGGATCAAAAGAGGATAAAGGATTTGATGCAGCAATTGCTGCGCTTACCCTTTTAAATCCTTAACAGTTTTTATCTACCAAGCTTTGGAGTTAAACCAACAACAGTAATCCTGCCCTTACTTATTCACCCATTAGATATTGATACCCTTATCGGCATGAAGCAGGTATTAACTGGTCTACTTATTTTGACCCTTACCGTTGCCACAAACGCCTCAACAGCATCAGCCTCAGTTAAGCCAGGTGCTACCTGTAAAAAGGTTGGTCAAAGCACAATCTCATCAGGAAGTAAGTACAAATGTATTAAATCTGGTAGCAAACTTATTTGGAGTAAGGGTATTGCGGTAAAGAAAAGCACACCTGCCCAAAAGCCAACCACAGCCTTTGTACCAAAGGTGATTACAGTTAAGGATTTTGATGAGCTATATCAAAACCGTGAACACATCCCCTATACCGCTTGGAAACTAACTGCAGATGAGATTGCCCGGGGTAAATCAAATCTTAAAAATGTAACAGTATTTATCGGACCAAAGAGTCAGGAGCCAGGTTATAAAACCCCAGAGATTGCCTACTCCTTGGTCTCTAGAGCATTTTCTTCATATAAAACCCCAGATGATGTTTATCTGATCCAGTACTCAATTGAGGATATGGGTTGGGCAGAGGAGAAGATTAAATCAATTGTTGATGCAAATGCTTACAAAGAGTTAGATCGTAATGAGAATGGTCGATTAGTTACCAGCAACTGCTCAAATGATTGCTTTGGCGCAAAGCAGGTGACTGCAAATAATGGCGTCGCCTTTATCTTGCAAGGAGTTCCTAGAACAAAAAATGGGGATCCAATGGGTGAGGCCCGTTGGACACTTGGTCAATTAGATGCCCATGAGTTTTTCCATGCTATGCAACGTGCCCACTCAACACCTGCTGGCACTCAAATTAAAGAGTGGCCACCATCTTGGATTATTGAAGGTGGTGCTAGCCTGGTACAAAACTTAACTATGTCACACGCCTCCTACGATGAGTATATGAAGTGGCGAAAACTTGATGCGCGAAATATCTCTGGTTCAAACTCAGTAGTAAACCAAGCCTTTGTGGATAGATTTTTAGATATGCAAGGCAATAAAGATTATTGGCGAGGCGTTGATAATTACTACTCCTATAACTTAGGGAGTCGAATTATGGAGGTTTTAGTTGCCTTTAAGGGACCTGCCATCTTGCTAGATCTTCATAAGCAGACAACAGTTTTAGGTTTTGAAGATGGATTTAAATCACTCTTTGGAGTTGAGTGGAGTAAGGCATATCCAATAATTGGCAAGATTGCAGTTGAGCTTTTAAGATCTGAGTAAGTAAATTAATCCTCACTTCACCTTATCCAACTGCTCCACATAACTGGCATAGATACTTTGGATCATTTGGGGTAATACAACAGCCACCAACCTCATACTTTTCAAAATCAAAGCTTTCAGGATCAGGAAGACCATAGATAATCTCCTTTAAATCACCCCCACCACAAACTGGGCAGATTAGCGCTTTATTCATCTTTTAAAGATAGCCCCAACTACTGACAGTGGAGGTGGATAGTATTTAGTAGTTTCAGCAGATACGAGAAGGTGGAGAAATTATGGTTGAGTTCATACTCTTATTTTTATTCTTCTGGTGGTTGTTTTCCCGTAATGAAAAGCGCAGAGAAAAAAGGCGCAAGTTATTTAAACCATCATTAGATCAGGAGTTAAAAGAGCTAATCCAAGCAGAGGATAACTCCACTGGAATTGCACTCTCTGTTAAACAATACCTACTAGATGTCTTAGATGATGATAATAATGATCGAGAAAAGTACTCAGATGAGCGTCTATCCCAAGGGCAGTTAATCTTAGATAAGGCAGGGGCTTCTGCCCTCTACTTCATGGCAGATATCGCAACCCAGCTTTCAATTGTGGCAAGTGCGCAGATCAATGGCATCCCAAACAATGTTGAGGCGGATTTAAGGGGATCTGCCACGCCAGCCAACATCATCAATAAGGTAATAAAGATATGAAATTACTCAAAGTAAAGAGATAATCAACCCATGGGATTTATTGCCAAGTTCAAAGCCAAGCGAGCAGCAAAACGAGCAAAGGCTGTTTATGAAAGCCAGCTCTATGAATGGGAGAGAGAGAATGAGGTTCTCACCCAAGCATTAGAGATCTTCACCAACGCCTCAACTGGCAATGAACCAGATGATCACTCATTGGCGCAGAAAAAAGGTGAGTTAGTTTTATGGACTGGTCAAGGTATTTATCATGTGGCAGGTAGAACACCATCAACCTTTAGTGGCGGCTCCCAAGGCTTTTCCATTCCCTTAGTTGCAGGTATTCGCTTTAAGGTCGGCTCCTTTCAAGGCAGGATGATTCCAGGGGAAGAGATGCAGATGGATAAGGATCAGGGAATGGTTAAGTTAACCAATCAAAGACTTATCTTTGCAGGGCCCATTGCAACTACTGAGTGGGTATTTTCAAAACTACTCTCATCCTTTTCCAACCCAGATCGAGATGATTTCATCTTTGGTGTTTCAAATAGGCAAAAGTCCTCAGGCATAAGATTTTCCCCCGAGAATGGTTACGCCTTCGCACACTTATTTGCACTCGCCCTTTACTCCTATGAAAAGGGAATTCCGGCCACCATCAAAGCAATAAAGGATGAGTTAGCAGAGGGTGCTACAGATAAACCAAAGCTGGTGCTGCCGCCGGTCAAGAGAGCAATAAAATGAAAAAATCCGTAATATTTTTGAATTTACTTATGTTGGCAGTAACTGGCGGCTTTTGGCTGATTGTAATCATTTTCTATATTATTTGGAAAAATACGGAAAAAAAGCGATCGCAAAACACAGCTGCTCCTTCAACCACATCAGCATTTAAAAAGTTTCAAGGATCAGGCTTTGCTCAAGAATCAGCACGCGGTGCGGTATTTGAATATGCAAGTTTAAAAACCGGAAATGTTCTTGATATCCCTTTTGCGATTATCGATCTTGAAACTTCCGGTTTAGATAAAAGCCAACATAGAATTATAGAAATTGCAGTAAAGAGAATTACCCAGAGTGGCGATGCCATTGATGAAATTTCAACCCTGATTAATCCAGGGAACTCAGAAGTGGGTCCAACATTTATTCACCATATAAAACCAGAAGACATTTTAGATGCACCAAAATTTGCTGAATTTGCGCCAGAGTTGTTATCCCGTCTATCTAATTCCATTGTTGTCGCTCACCACGCGGCGTTTGAGGATGGTTTTCTGGGCGCTGAGTTTGCGCGAATTGGCCAAGGCATTAAATCAATTCCTTGTGTGGATACGCTTTGGCTGGCTAGGCAAGTAGTAGATCTGCCAAATTATAAATTGGCGACTGTTCTCGATTTTTTTGGGATCCCAGAAGAAGACTCACACACAGCTTTAGGTGACGTTCGATTGCTGGCAAAACTTCTACCAATTTTGTTGAAAAAATCCGGATCATTAAAGTTCAGCAACAAACCCACTGAATTTGAGTTGCCCTCAACAGGTCTCAAGATTAAAACTCGTGTTTCAAATTTAAAGAAGGGTGAAATCGGTTGGCTCGCTAACATGATGCGTAAATTGCCAGAATCTGGCCAAACTGCCTCAAGTGAGGTTGCTATGCGCTATACAGAGCTCTTAACTCAATGCTTAAGTGATGGGAAAATCACTGGTGAAGAAGCCAAACAACTTTCAAAAATAGCGGGCGCTGGAGGGCTAGGAGCTGAGCAAGTTCGTCAAATTCATAATGAATACTTATCTGGCATTGAGAAATTAGCTCTGAGTGATGGAAAAATTACGTCAACAGAGCAAAAGAATTTAAACAATATCAAAATGCAATTCGGAATACTATAGAAATGCTTCATTCCATACTCAAGTTTAAAGGCCAGTAAATGAAAATTCCTCGTGCAGAAAGATTGCGAATTACTCAAGAGGTTTACAAGCAATGGCAAGAAATCTATGGTGATAGAGAAGATGCAGAAGCTGAGGCAGCAAATTGGGAAATGTTAAATAAAGCAATGGCAGAAGCTGAGGAGAAGTACAAGGATCGGCCAGCTAACTCCTAAACCCACCCCTTCCAAGTCCCAATATGTTTCTCCCACTTCATTTGTAGATCTTTTGTCCCGCCATAGTTTCTAAAGTTTTTAATCTCAACTTCATAGCCACACTTACAATGCGCCATACAGATCATGACGCCATCAACCTCTGGGTAAGTAAGTGAGAATTGATGCTTTCCATGTGATATTCCGGTAAGGATTATGGATCCCATTGTTTAACTTCCTGCTCATCTGATGGTGTCTTTCATCATCAGCAGGTCTTCCTCTAGAACCACCGTGCGCGGAGGGCGCGGTTGGTACTAAGCAAGCTAAAGGGCTTAACGCTTAGTTCTTGACCTGCTCAAAGTATAGGCCTAGTAACTGTCAGTGGCAGGTAGCAGACTGCTGTCACGAATGAGTAAGAGATGAGATATAGAGGCACAGCTGCAGTTACAAGCACTCTACAAATAGTTGTTCCAACTACATCCTGATCAGAAATATAATGCGAAGCCACTAAACAAATTGCAAAACCATTGGTCATCCACGAGGGCAGGAGATGGAATTAGAAAATCTCCAACTATTTATGGGGTCAGAATAGTTTAAGATCTTCATTTATAATCCGTAGCTGAGCTGGTTCTTCAGCAAGTTTTGAAGGTGCTCCAAGGATTTTTCTTGCTGCCAAGCCAACGTGGTAGCCAAGATTTACCGGAACTGCATTTCCTATTTGTTTATATTGCGATGAAACACTTCCAGCGAATTCCCAATTATCTGGAAAAGTTTGTATACGTGCATACTCACGTACGGTTAGTGGGCGGGTTTCTTTAGGGTGGCAACGTTCGGTTTGTTTCTGTGCTGGATTACATGTCAAAGTTAATGACGGCTCCGACCAAGCTAATCTTCTGGCCATTCCAGTCTTTCCTCCACCTAAATGATAGCTGCCACCCATGAATTCCTTTTGCAAATCTTCTGGTAAGTCACGCCAGTAGCCACCTTCAGGTATTAACTCCATAATTTTTCGCTTTGATTCGCTGTAGACCTGCCCAGGAGATTTTGGTACACCTTTTAGAGCTGCTCTCATTGTTATTGTGTAGTCTTTTTCAACTGGGAAAAAGATGTTCGATAAAATGTCATTCCTTACACCAAAAATAATTAATCTTTCACGTTTTTGAGGCACATCCAAGAATTGAGCACGCATCAGTTTGTATGCCACCTTGTAACCTAAATTTTCAAGCTCGCTAACGATGACATATAAAGTCCTACCTTCGTCGTGATTTAGCAGACCCTTAACATTTTCACCTATTACAAGCCGAGGTTTAACTTGATCGATTAGTCGAACATATTCATAAAACAACGTGCCCCTTGTGTCAGCAAATCCCAAACTTTTTCCAGCGTAAGAAAACGCTTGACATGGAAATCCACCTGCCATGATGTCAATCTGATTTTTGTATTCACTCAGGTCAATATCTAGAACACTTGCACATACAGACTCCCAGTCAGGTCTATTCTGCTGAAGAGTTTTAATTGAATCTTTGTCGAAGTCCACAAGAAGGCGGGAATTAATACCTGCGTTGTGCATTCCCAGCGCAAGTCCACCGGCACCACAAAACAGCTCGATCGAAGTCAGGTTTGATTTTGGCGCGCGTAGTACTTTCCATGGCTTATCTGACGCAGACCCCTTTTTGTTTACTCTTGAAATTTCCTCTTTTGAAAATAGGCGTTCGCCATGTGCGCCTATAATCGCCTTGATGAGTCCCTTTTTTTGCCATCGCCGAATGGTGTCTGAGGACACCTTTAGTTGCTCAGCAGCCAAGTGAACGGGTACTAAATCTTCTTGCATAACCTTTGCCATATGCAGAGGTTATCAGCGGTCAATGACAATTACTCGGGGTGTGCCAGCTAAATAGTGGCTTTTTGTTTAGAAACCTAGTCTTCTGAATAATCTGGAGTTACCATGGAGACATGACGCCACAATTTAACTTGGCCAAGTTTGATTTGGCTGATGTGGTTGAGAGCCTGCTTAGCCGCACGAAAAATTTCGATGGAGATAAAGCCTCGAAAGCGAATCTTATAGATCCTTTCGCTGCTGCCCTCGAGTCGGCAATAAACGGGTATAAGTCTGAAGCTGAATGGAAAGCAACGGAACATCAGCGAACACGCCAGAAAAACTTAATGAATCACATTGGCGACCTACAACAATCAATCATTGGAAAACTACCGGGATGGATTTCACATGAGTCTGGTACTGATATGCCGGATGTGGTTGGTAGACGAGGCAAGCAATTAATGTTGTGCGAAGTCAAAAATAAGCACAATACGATGAACTCGAATTCGAGTGCAGAGACATATGATGTTCTAGAGAATTTTCTTACGCGTCCTGAATTCGCAGGTTTCACGGCAGGAGTGGTTGCTGTCATATCCCCGATCTCGAGAGACTCTTACTTTCGTCCATTCGCACCGGCTGGCCGCAAGGAGCGTAAAGATATTGTTTACTTACCAGGCAGAGTATTTTATGCGATTGCGACAGACCCAAGTGAGCGTGTTCCGTATAAAACTTTAGAGCCGAACGAAAACTTATCGAGTTGGGAATCCTGGATGGCAATAGATTTAATGATGGAAGAATTTTGGCTAGAAATTGAAAAACAGACTAATTACAAGACTCCAAACTGGATAAAAAGATTAACAGTCCAAGCACTTGGAGATTAGCCACAGCATTTTGAATTGAAGTATTTTTTGCTTGTTAGTGGGGCTAACAAAGGCTACGCGGCAACTTATCGGATATGTTCTTAATCAATCTGTTCAGAGCGAAATTTTCTACTAGCGACAAAAGCAGGTTATCGGGCTTCGCTTACTACCTCGAAGCAGCGGACTACAGGATCAAATTTTACCCTTTAGAAATCGTAGCAAAACTTCGAAATTTGAGTAACTCGATATTAATAAGGTGAAATATCTGGCCATCTCTCCCGAATTTTACTGAGGAGTTTCAAACTCCGTTTTTTAATTTCAGATTCTGTCCATTGCCCAGCATCTTCCCAGCTTGCATGAATTCGTAAAGGTGCACTATTTCCAAGAACTTTAGGATACGCCTGTTTTTCTTTCAAACTTTTATTTCCTACAGCAGAATTGTGCTTGCCAGTCACCACAGTCAAATTACCAAGAGTGTGAAGATATGGCTTCATTCTTTCCTCATTTGTTTTCCATTTTTTAAGGTCAACTTTCCATTTAGTGTTTTTTCTTGGATAGATGTGCTCAATCGTGTAATACTTTTTTGCTACCTTGAACTTATTTGCTCCCTGACCGCTCAATTCAACTTCGATACCTCTAAATATCGCACCTAATGCAGACGGAGTGGCTTCTTCATACATATTTCGCTCTTCAAATTTGTTTTCGATTACTTCATCTCGAACCCATCCGTTGTCAATAAGTGCTTTTTGTAGAGAAGTTTCATCGAGCTTTTCGTCAATACTTCCACATATATCCATCATTTTTGATCTCAAAGGAGAGAGTGGTTCATTTGAAAGTATGAGTCTAACCAGATAATTTTCAATCAAATTTAATCTAGCCAATACTTCATTTAATGATAATTCACCTTTTAAGTGCGCACCAAGATATAGGAGTACTAGTGGATTTACTGGACCAGAGCTCAACTCTCTAATCGTTGAAATAGATTCCAAAATCTTCTCATCAATTCTGATTTGGGTGCCATCCAATTCGACTGAATCTCGCTGGCGAACTACAACCGGCCATACACGCATTGCATAGACTAAATCTTTAACAATAAAGTCGGAAAGATTTTGATCCTTTAAACCTTTCGTCATTCTAGTAAAGTGTGCTGCGCCCTTATTCTTGTTTATTGTTCCTTGCTTCTTTTTTTCTCCTTTTGAAATTACATAGTCATAAATGAAATTGACACCAGGTTGTTGACGCTTTAGCTTCAAATCTCTAAGTACATGTTCTGCTGGCTCCCAATGTTCATCGAATATTTTTGAAGCAACCTGTGTATCTAATCTAACAAAAACAGAATTTCTCACATGGTCTAGAGCCTCTAGTTGAACCCTATTTCCATTTAATGTATCGAAAATTATCGCTTGTGGTTCATCCTTTAGTGGTTCATGAATTAGGGTGAAAACTCGCAAATTACGCCTAGTAGAGTCAATCAGTTTTTGGGATTTAACCTGTGCGCTTCGCTGTAAACCTTTGCCTCTCCTAGAATTTAAGTGTTTACTCCAGATTTCATTTAGTGACACTGTTTCGTCCGGTTGGATAAACTTGGGTACTTTTATTGCCTGTTCCTCCATAAGCGCATCTTCGCCCAACCAAAGAACAAATCTGAAGTACATATATGCTTGTAAAACTTGAGAGTTCCTAAAAGTTTCAGCAGATCGATCTAACCAAGTATTATCTAAAACAATTTTGAGGGGCGCTTGATCAACTTTTTGCGGGTTTAGCTTCGAAATTTTATGAATATCAAAATTTATTTCTTGCTTATTATCTTTCGCATGCCAATACAATGCGCTTAGCCAAATTACTAAAGTAACGAGTCTCTGCTGACCATCGATAACTGAATATCGGGCAAGTGAATCATCATCTGGAAACCGAACCGTTTCATCTGCGGTGAGGAGCAAAATTCCAAGCCAGTGCGCAGGTTCGGATTCGGGTACATCTTGCATGACCGCTACATCGTGTACTAGTGCCTGCCATAGATCTTCATTCCATTGATACTGTCTCTGATAAGGTGGAATTGAATAAACACTATTGCTTCCAACCACCTGTTGAATTTTTTGGCTCAGGCTCTCCATTCTTAAATGGTATCAAGACTAGAGGTTCTTGACTAGATATAACCCAATTACTTTAACTCTCTAAAAAGATTTTAGTGAAACTCAATCAATTCAAGGTGTTATTGATTTATTTCAACTATAAAACGATTCGCTTATCCAAGGGTCTAACCAACGCGATTTACTTGCGGATCTCGCCTTTTTGCTGGTTAGAAGGCTATATTCTAGGGATGGCATTGGCACTAGATCAGACATTATTCGCGCTTCTTAGAGCAATAGAAATTGACGCTAAGGAGTGTATATCACAATTTCTCGAGCCAACAATAGGTTTAGAAGAGATTGTAGAAAACTTTGAACTTAAGATTCAAAGGCGACAAAAAGATGAATATAACAAAGAAATTTCCCCTTTAGAGTGTCTAGACTTTGGAGATTATTTTGAGATATTTTCAACTCACAAGAACAAAATTCCATCAGATCTTAAGTCCGACCTTGATCCACTTCGCTCTAATCTCAGCAGTTTGGTTAAATTGAGAAACAGAGTTATGCACGGAAGACCCTTGAGTAACGAGGACTTAGAAAATTTCTATAACATCACTTCAAGTTTACAGAGTGTTTACTGGAAGAATTTTATAGACGCAAAGAGGAAAATTGCGCTAAATCAATTAAACGTACAAATTAGTCTTGAAAATGAAGATACTCAAGTTTTCAACAATTTACCGAGACCTGATTTCAATGATACTGGTCTAATAGGGCGCAAACAGGATCTTCAGAAAATTATTTCCTATATTGAGGATGAGAGAACAACAATTCTTACACTTACCGGCGCCGGTGGTGTGGGTAAAACTTCACTCGCATTACAAGTGGCGTATAACTTAGTTGAATCTGAAAAACCAATATTTGACACTATTTTATGGGTTAGCTTAAAAACTGAATATCTTGGCATTGAAGGCATTCAGCAAATCAAAAACGCGATCAATAATATTGGCGATGCAATAGGTGCTATTAAAGGAGTTTTATCAAAAGATGACTCAGCGGATTTCGCAGATCTACTTAAAAATAGAAGAACGCTGATTTGTTTAGACAACCTTGAGACTATAACTGGAGATGATTTTGTCACTCAACTTTACGACAAAATGCCCACTACTGTTAAATTCTTACTTACAAGTAGGCAGGGATTGGGACAACTAGAACGTCGTTTTGATGTAAATACATTGTCCGAAACAGATGCGTTACATTTACTTAATTCAGTTGTAAGGTCGCTAGACGTAGAGGTGTTAGAAAAAACTAATCTTGAAATAAAAAAGGCAATAGTTAATAGATATAGATGTAATCCCTTGGCGATTAAGTGGTTTGTGCAATCAGCTGCCGCAGGTATTCCAATAAAGCAAATCCTAGATGAGAAAGAAATTGATTTTTTTGATTTCTGTATATCGAGCGTACTTGATTCAATGAGTATGAGCGCAAAAAAAATTGTTTTGTTTATATACCTCGCAAAGAAATCAGTAACAATTGAGGAAATACTCAGCCTTTTAGTAAAACAAAGTTCCAAAATTGCAATAACAACAGACCAAATTTATTTAGCTATTAAAGAGCTTAAAACTTTTGCTTTAATAAGAAATGAAGTTATTGACTCAACGTTACGAGAAAAGATCTACATTACAGAATCACTCCAACAATATTTGAATAAAATTGATTACTTCAATCCAAATGAAATTCGAGAAATGAAGAAAATTTTGGATAAATTAAGCACTCAATCTAGTGATATTCTTAACAACGATAACGAGTCTTTCTTCTCACCATACTATATGTCACTACGAAGTGCTGATGATATTCCGATTGCTAATATGTTGAAAGAGGCTTTGAGGCAAAATAGATACCAGCATAATTTAGCTCTAAGTACAATTAAGAATCTAAGGAACTTGTCTCCTGATTTTTGGGAAGTAAGTAGAGTTGAAGCATTTATAAGATCATTCACGGATGAATCGAGTGTAGTTCTTGGAATTTATGATCAAGCTATAGAAAAGGCTCCTAACCCCAAGGAGCTTGCGAGAGTAAAATATTTTCTTGCTCAGTATCTGAAAAAATCTAATAACCCAGACTCTCTAGCTAGTGCTTATAAAATAGCAAAGGAATGCTATGAGATCATTCCCGATTATGAAATTCTTCATTTAATGGGGAATTTGGAGGTTCAACTTGGCGATTTTGAAAAAGCTATAGAAAACATTAAAAAGTCTCTTTTCGTTAAAAACACTAGATCTTTATTGATTCATACTACTTCTTTGATAACATCTTACAGAAGGTATGCTGAATATAAGTTTGTTCAAGAAAAAAACTTTGGTGAAGCTTTAGAATTATTGAATCAAGCATTTATAGAATTTGAAGGAGCTTGGATCGACGGAAGTAGAGACTATCTCTTAACTGAGACTTACTCAGAAATCGTCAGATCAGTTTTAATTGTTTTGCTTAAGGCCAAGGATATGAATCTTTCTATCTATAGAGATTATGAAAAATACTTTGAGA
Source organism: actinobacterium SCGC AAA027-J17 (assembly GCA_000383815.1). Classification (GTDB taxonomy): domain Bacteria; phylum Actinomycetota; class Actinomycetes; order Nanopelagicales; family Nanopelagicaceae; genus Nanopelagicus. The sequence goes on along the minus strand of KB912776.1, from coordinate 26,816 downwards.
AAATAGCAAAATTTCCCGAAATAATTATGGCTGACAACAAGTTAGGCAAAAAAAACATTGACATGATGATTAAGCTAAGTGAAATTAGCGAATCAGTCAAGAATTATTTAGTTTCAAATGGAATGATGGAAACTCTAATTTCGAATTCATTAAACCAGAAGAATCTTGATCAAATTGAGTATCGAGGCCAGATACTTACCTTGTTTGATGGGTTTGGATTTATTAAACATCCTAGTTTTGCCTCAAATATCAGATTTAAAGCGAAGCAATTTGCAGATAAAAATGATTTCTACAAGTTGCAGCGCGGAACTGTGATTTATTTCTCTGCTGATTCGAATGAGAAATTGAATAAGGGAGAAGCTGCTACTGCTACTGGCGTGAGACTTGCCTAATCCAGTTTACGGTGATAATTTTTTATGATCAAAGTCCATCGGATCATAAACTACTGAAAAACCAACTTGCCTCCAAAGATCGCGCAACTCAGGGGTATCGTCGATAGCTAAATATGGCAAGAAATTTGATTTAATGCGTTCGTAAATTTCTTTTTTGACTTCAACATTTTTCCTGAAATCATGATTTGACCTCATAAGTAAAGCACTATATGAAATTTTGTTTATATCTAGCCATTGTTCACTCAGACTTCTATATTTCTCTTCCCGACCAGTCAAGACTGCTATGTAGATGTCTGATGATTCTTGCAAAGTTTCATTTAAACTCAATACTTTTTTATAGGGTGGACAAGCAAGCGATTCACTATGAAATTTATCAAAATCTTTTTTCTTACCTTCCACGTAATGTCTGACGCTAGTTACATCTACCAGCGTTCCATCTAAATCAAAAATTACTAAGCGTTGTAGCATTTTTTTAATCACACCTAATTGTAGTTTTATTCATTATTGTATGATGGGCAAGATCGAATGTTTTTGCAATTATTTGGTAAATTAATGGCTACTCATTAAATCCGTTTTAGTTCTAGTCAAACATCGGCAAGTTGGGGTTATAGCCGCCATTTCATACACACGATCCGAGCATTTTCTGAACACGCAGCCAAACCACCCTCACCCAACCGCAATCAAGGCCAGCGCCCCACTAGTGGCAGCAATTCCTGCCCAGTTAATCAGGGAGGGTTTTTGGTTGAGCAGCTTTATGGCAATTAGGACAGATAGGGCAGGGGCAGAGGCCATAAAGATTCCCACCTTACTTAACTCTAAGTTATTAATTGAGATCATAAATAATAGGTTTGCAGTGATCTCACAGGCACCAGATAAGAGTGCGTACTTGCGCCATTTAGTTGGTTTGGTGAGGATCTTCTTATCTGTCTTTGGTGGAAAGATAAGTGAGATAAGAAGTACTCCAATTCTTGCGCCAAAGAGTGCTGGCAGGATCTGACTTGTTTCAATTAGGGTGATAATAAATGAGAAGCCAGAAAAACATGTGGCAGCTGATGCGGTTAAGAAAAATACATAAAATGTAGCCTTTTGATTACTGCCCCCCTGGCGAGAGCAAAGATAAAGACCTATTGCGCCAAGGAGTGCTGCGATTGGAAAGAGGGCAGATAGATCCTCATCCTTAACTATGACGGCAAAGAGAATTAAGTTAAAAGATTGCACCAATGCCACAACTGGGCCAACAAATGAGACTGAGCCAACTGAGAATGCTTGGTAGATAAGGGGCAAACCAAGGCCGCCGGTAAAGCCGGCTGCAATTCCAATTAATACCACACGCAGAGTAAGGGAGCTTAAATCAAATGCGATTACCAGACAGATAAGTGCAAATGCAATTGTGGTTGAGCCACGTAATGTGTTGCGCCAGGATGATTGCTGGGTTGATTTGCCACCAAGGGTGTTGGTGAAGGCATTTGCTAAGGCGGTTGAAAAGGAGGTTATCTCACCTAGCATTATTTGGTAGTTGAGATCATGATGGCAGGAGAGTTTAAGAACTCATCTGTTAAATCTGTGCCAAGACCTGATTTATTATCCAAAGTAATCATCCCATCCTTTATTGAAGGCAATACCTTAACCATCTTTGGATACCAACTTCGCAAACTCGCCCGAACCGTCTCTTGAACTACCGCATTATCCCGGGCGGTGGATAGATGTGTGCCGGAGATTAAACCAATTGGCCCTGTGCAATCATGTGGTGCTATCTGTTTGTTGTACTTGCTAGCAAGCTTTGAAAACTCAATTCCAGTGGTAAAGCCACCACACCAACCAAGATCTAGGGTTAATACATCAATGTAATCTTTTTCAAGTAATGCCTTTACCCGGCTAACACTTGCTAGCGTCTCACCATTTGCAATTGGGGCATAACCCTTACCTCGCAACTGTGCGTAATCATCTAGTAGATCTGGGTAGATTGGATCTTCAATCCAGGTTAGCTCTAACTCCTTGGTTGCTTCAAAGATTTTCTTTGCAGCCTTTGGTGACCAAAGTGAGTGCAGCTCAAGCATTAAGTTGATCTTATTTCCAACAGCATCCCTTACCTTTTGTAATGGGATTAGTGCCTGCTTTAAATCCTCATCTGATATATCTGCGCCATTGTTTTTTTCAGCGTAGGTATCAAATGGCCAGATCTTCATCCCACCAATTCCCTCAGCCAGTAACTGCTGGGCTAGCAGGCCAGCATCGGTTAAGAAGGCGTGCAGATCCTCATACTTATCAGCCTCCTTTGTAATTCCCCAGGAGCTAGATGATTGATCTGAAGCTCTCATATAACCACTGCCTGCGCAGGTGTTATAGATCGGAATAGATCTAACCTCACCACCTAGTAATTGATAGATCGGCTTATTTGCCACCTTGCCAGCAATATCCCAAAGTGCGATATCAATTGCAGATCTAGCTCTAGTCTCAACCCCTGAGCTTAAAGCTCCGATGTAGGTGGTTAATTTTCTAGAGATCTTTTCAATCTCACTTGGATCCATCCCCAATATGGCAGGGCCAGCAAACTCAGTAATAAAGGCGGCCACTGATTTACCAAAGTAGTAACTCTCACCCACACCATAAACACCAGAATCGGTGCTTACCTTCACATGAATTAGATTTGGAAAATCTGGATGTGTGATCGCCTCAACCTTATTAATTCTCATATTTGTTACCTATGGATATCCAAAGAGTAGTTTTTAAATGCTGAATCTAAAACATCATGGATGGTGCGGGAGGAGCCAAGTTTTTCTTTGATAACCCGATTTGCTACCTCACTAAGTGGCATATCTAAATCAGCATCATATGTGTCCTCTGCTAGGTGTAGGTGTTTGCCCATCGCCTCTGCTGCAGCTTTTGGATCCTTTATTTTGATCGCATTTAAAATTGTGTGGTGAAGAGGTGCACCCTTTTCATAAACCTTTGGATCGGCAAGGGATCTGATCATGATCTCAAAGGTTAAGGTGGTAACTGAGCCATAGATAACCTGCAACACTGGATTTTGGGTCGCCTTAGCAATAAGTGAGTGAAAGGCGATATCTGCCTCAGCCCTTGCAAGAAGTTCAGTTGCATTATCAAATCTCTCAAGCGCCTTATCCATCTGCGCAATATCCTCTTTTGTTGCACGAAGGGCAGCAAGTGATGCAGTTTGCTCCTCAATATTTACTCTTGCCTCAATTAAATCTCTGGCAGTAGCGGCAGATTGACGCAATGTAGTGTGAACATTTTTAGCGGTATCTAACATATGTGGCTTTCTCACAAAGACGCCACGACCTGGCACAGCCTTAATCAATCCTTGTCGTTGAAGCCCTGCTAAAACCTCACGTAAAAATAATCTTGATACCCCATACTTTTCCGCCAAGATTCTGGCAGAGGGCATTAAGCCATCCTTTGGCACCTCACCTAATATGTATTTATTGGTTAACTCTCTTGCTAACTCATCTTGGGTATAGGAGCGCATTTAAATCTCCTCAGGATCTAATGGGTATAAGGATGCGCCACCATCAATTAATAGATTAGAGCCACTCATATAGGTTGAGTTATCAGAGAGTAAGAAGGCAATCCCTTGGGCGACACTTTCTGGAGTTTGCAATTTACCTAACGGAATGGCTCGTTTTGCCCTTCTTTGGTAATCAGGCTCCTCCCGCCACTGCTTTGCCGCCATTCCTACATCAACAATTCCAGGGGAGATTATGTTTGCTCTAATTCCATACTTAGCATTCTCTCTGGCATAACCTCGGGCAACTGAGACCACCGCTGCCTTACTTGCTGCATATGGTGTGACCCCAGGCCAGGGGATGTGATCAATCCAGGAGCTAGTAAATACAATATTTCCAGCAACTTTATTTGTAATCCAAGATTTAACAAACTCATTTGTTAAAAGTATCTGGCCAATTACATTTACCTCAAAGCCGCGGGTTAAGTTCATCTTACTTTGTGTAATTAAATCTCCACTAGTAACTACCGCTGCCAGATTAAGTAAAGCATCTGCTGGGTTGGTCGATAAGTGCGCTTTGCCAAAGCTGGCAACAGCTGCCTCATCGGTGATATCTAATTGTTGGTAGGAGATGTTGGTAAGTTGATTTTGCGCTAAAACTTTATTTGCTTCATCTGTGGATTGAATATCGATGGCAATTAACTGGGCGCCCAGTGATGACAGGTGCTTAAGTGTGGGCAGACCAATGCCGCCTAAGGCGCCACTTACTGCAATTTTCTTGCCAGATAACATTTTGGTTAAGTATCCACCCAATCCTTTGTCGCTATTGACAACCTTCCAATAGGAGAGAAGTATCTCGCACTAATCCGACCTATCAGACAGGTCAGACTACTAAAGAATGATGGGAGTGTAAACATGATTACCAAACGTAAGAGTGGTGCAATTGCAACTGCTCTGACATTACTTGGTTCATTGACTCTTGCGATCACCACAGCTGCTCCATCAAATGCTGGTACTTGGTGCTCTGGAGTCAAGATTAGTTATTTCAAAGGTGGAACTTCAGATCCTTTCTCTGACATTTTAGAAAAGGGTGCCCGCCAAGCTGCTGCTGATACTGGCGCAGATGTAACAATTATTGAATCAAAGTGGGATTTTCCACTTATGGTGCAAAAATTTAAAGAAGAGGTTGCAAAGAAGCCAGATGCAATCTCATTCATGGGTCACCCAGGAGATGCTGCAATTGAGCCAACTGCAAAGTTAGCCAAGAAGGAAGGCATTCTTGTTGACTTCTCAAACGTGCCAGCACCTAAATCAATTTCCGTTTTAAACTCCGGATTCACCGGTGCAAATCTTAAGTTGATGGGTAATAACCTCGCTGCTAGAGCGGTGAAGGATTTTGGCTTAAAGCGTAATGATGCTGCAATTGTTATTGGAACCTTTGGCGTACCAGGCCGTTCAGATCGTGAAGATGGCACTGTTGCTACATTGACCAAGGCTGGAATCAAGGTAACAAAACTTGATCTAAAGCCACTTGGTGATACCAATGGAAACCCAAGCTTGGTAACTGCGCAGTTAACTGCCAATATCAAGAAGACAAAAAACCTTAAGTTGATCGTTGCTGCAGGTCCAGTTCTTGGAAATATGAAGAACTACTTCAATGCAGCAGGTCTAAACGCTGGCGATGTAAAGGTTGCAGGATTTGACCTTGGCGCCACCGTACTTGGAGGTTTTGCTGATGGTTTCATTCAGCTAAGTGCTGATCAAGAGCCATTTAAGCAGGGCTACATGCCAATTATCTCACTATGCATGGCTAAGAAGTATGGTCTAAGCCAGTCAAGTGTTGATACCTCTGCAGGATTTGTAACTGTAGATAACTACAAGACAGTCGCAGCGCTTCCAGCAGGATTCCGCTAAGACCTAGGTAAAACTTGAGCAGGCAGATTTCCCTCCTACTGCCTGCTCATTTTTTTATTACTGCTAGACAACTCAACTAATAGAGAGTTTGATAACACTGTGAGTAATCAACCAATTGTTAAGTTAGTAGATGTAAATAAGTCATATGGCAATGTTTACGCCCTTGAAGATATTAATTTAGATTTCTACCCTGGTGAGATCGTCTCTTTAGTTGGTGATAACGGAGCTGGTAAATCAACTCTTACCAAGATCATCTCCGGTACTGAGGCCCCAGATACAAACGGCAAGATAATGGTCGATAACCAGGTGGTTAACAATTGGAGCTCAGCAAAGGCTAGAGCTAGAGGGATTGAGACGGTTTATCAAAACCGAGCACTATCTGAGCAACAATCAATTTATGACAATGTGTTTTTAGGTCGAGAGATTACAAATCGCTTTGGCATTATCAATCGCAAAAAAGAGATCGAAGAGACTGAATCTTTAATGCGAAAGATTGGCTACACCTCAAAGGTGTGGACACCACTATCATCAGTAAACAAGTTATCTGGTGGTGAGCGCCAAGGAGTTGCGATCTCACGGGCAATTTTATTTGATTCTAGATTAGTGATCTTAGATGAGCCAACCACAGCGATGGCACTAACTGAGGCTGCTGAGGTTTTAGAGTTTGTTAGAAACCTTAAGAAATCTGGCAAATCAGTAATCTTCATTAGCCACAACCCATGGGATGCCCATGCGGTGGCTGATCGATTTGTAATTTTAGAACGAGGCAAGATCGTATTTGATGGACCAAAGGGATCAATGAGTGCTGATGATTTCATCGCACTACTACACAAATTTGCGAAGAAGGATATTAAATCATGAGTAAAGTGAAAAAAGGTTATGTAATTCCAGAGCGGTTTAGGCCAGTACTTGGCGCCTTTATGTTCTTTGTATTAATGATGGTTATCTTTATTGCCGCAGCCCCCGAGGTTTTCTTAACCGTTGGTATTTACACTGCGATCTTCCTATCCCTTCCACTCTTTGCCATTATGGGACTTAGCTTGGTCTTTGTTACCGCAGCTGGTGAGATCGATCTAGCATTTCCATCAATTATTCCATTGGCAGGTTTAGCTTTTGCCTGGACTTTGCAGCAGACCAATTTTAATTTTGCTCTAGCCGCCCTATTTTGTATCGCAGTTGGTTTAGCTTGCGGCCTATTAAATGGTTACTTGGTAACTAAATTAGGTCTTTCCTCATTGATTACTACCTTAGGTATGAACTTTGCTTTAATTGGTTTAACCAATGTGCTAAATAATGGTGAGGTTAGAACCTTTAGTGAGTTAAATGACTCTGCAGTTAGATCTATCTTGGTTGGCTCATTCGGCCCAATTCCAGCACAGATGTTTTGGCTAGCTGGTATTGCCTTGGTATTGGGAATGTTATTCCACCGTCATAAATTTGGTTTACATGTTCGAGTGGCAGGAGATAACCCAGAGGCAGGTAGAGCGATGGGTGTAAATATTGAGCGCACAAAGATTTTATGTTTTGTTTTAGTTGGTGTGTGTGCAGCGATTGTGGGCATCTTAGGTATTTATCTAAATAGCACCTACTTCTCAACCATGGGTGAGGGTTACCTGCTTCCAACACTTGCTGCTGTCTTTGTTGGTGGCACACCAGTTACTGGCGGTAAGGGAACAATCGGTGGTTTGGTAATTGGCGCTGCAACTGTGGTCTTTATTCAAACAGGAGTGGTGGCAACTGGCCTTGATGGTTATTGGACCTCACTTGGCTTTGGTGTGGTAATTGTTTTATCACTCCTTGGTCATAGAAAATTCTCTGGCAGATTAACTAGATAATTTTGTGAAGTTAAACCACAAAGAGTCATCTCACTCCTTTGAGGTGGATGATAAATCTGGTCTGCTAACTGGACTTTCCTACATATCCCCAACTGGGGTAAGAGCTGTTAGCTTTGAAACCACCTTAAATATTCAAACAGGTGGTGGTGAAAGGCGAGCTGCAACTGGCGGCCTTGAGTACTTTGATTGCAAAAATCAATCCAATGTTGTGGCAAAGGGTGCGCCAATTTATGGCCAAGGTTTTAATGGCATCTCCTGGCATCAGCCGGTAAGTATTGGTGAGGTTAAGGCTGAATTAATCTATCGATTAGATCGACAATCAGCATCAGCGGCAATTGCACTCTGGTTTCCAGGAGGACAAGAGGTATTAATTCGAGATATTAATCTGGTATTTCAAATTAAATTACCAAAAGATAACTGGGTAGTTAATATGCCTGGAAATGGGTTGCGTAAGGATGTTCCGCTTTCAATTCTTAATACTGAGGTTGGTATCTCACCAGTTGGTGGCCTTCGTGGCTCTAGCTCTGTGGTCCACTTGGGATCAAAAAATAATGGCCAAGTTGTGATCTGGCCAAATAATCGAGTTGAGATTCCGCAATTAACCTTAAAAAACAATGGTGATAATCAGCTGCAGTTAAAGATTGATACCAACTTTGGCTCAGATCTATCTGTGGTGGCAGGAGTTGAGCTTGAGATTGCAAAGTTTGATCTATCTACTCCGGTCTATGATGAATTTGCGCCAACTTTTCAAGATTGGATGAGGCGTGATGGTTATGTCTCACCAAATAATCCACCAAAGTGGATTGATGGGGCGATGATTTATGAGGCACAGATTGGCTTTTCAGTATTTAATGAGGTTAATAAATACTCGCCATACCCGCAGGTGAGAGATTTAATTAATGATTTAGAGCAGATTGCAGATTTTGGCTTTACCTGTATTCAATTAATGCCAAAGCAGCCATATCCAAGTTATAACATCCATGATTTTTGGGATATTGATACCTCCTACGGCAATAAGGATGAGATCAAAGAGTTGGTTACCAAGGCGCACAAACTTGGGATCAAGGTAATTTTAGATATCTTGCTACATGGAGTATTAGATAAAGAGATTATTAAGATCGCAGCTGATGGGGTAAGAAGTGGACCATTTGCGCAGTTAATTACCTCTGAAACCGGAGATAGTTTTAATGCCGATGTTAAGGATTGGCACAATTACTTAATTGCCTGGTCTAGACATATTTTAGATTTTGAAAAGTATTGGTATGAGGGAAGCCCAGCAGTATCACCATTAATTGCACAGCACCCAGATTGGTTTTACACCAATTCAAAGGGTGAAGTGCAAGGTGTTTACACCAAAGCCTTTGATGCTAGAAGCTCATCTTGGCAGGATTACTTTGTTTCAGCCTGTGAGTTTTTAATGAATGAATTAAATATTGATGGTTTTAGATTTGATGCCCCTTCCTACAATGATTTTCCAAATTGGGCCAGCTGGGCACGGGGTAGAGCAGGAGCATCTGCCTTAGGTTGCCTTGGTTTGTTTGATCGACTTCGCCCAGTAATGAAAAAGATAAATCCACAATCTTTGTTATATACCGAGCCATCTGGTCATGTATTTAGACAGGCGATGGATTTAAATTACAACTACGATGAACAGTGGTTGGTAACTGCAATCTCAGATCCCACTGCCCAATCTGCTTGGGGGATAAGAGGAGCACGGGAGCTAGCTGCCTGGGTGGCAGAGCGAGATAAGTTTTTACCAGCAGGATCATTAACCGCTCACCACATCGACTCACATGACACATTTTGGTGGCCAAGTTGGGGTAAAAAGTGGCGGCGTGAACAATTTGATATTACAAAGGTAAAGCTTTTAACTCTTATCTTTGGCTCACTTCCTGGTCCATTTATGATGTTTTCTGGAGGTGAGATTGGAATTGAACAACTTCTTCCCAAACTTGCCGGGGTTAAGCGATCTAAGATTTGGTTAACCGGTGAGATAAAGTGGTGGACTGAGGATATTTATCCAGATGGCTTATTTGCAATCTCACGTGAGAAAGATGAAAAGATCAGCGCTAGCTTAGTTAACTTCACCGATAAAGAGTTGACTGTTAAAAATGTGGCCAAGTATCAACTTAAATCTATTCAACTTCAGATCGGGGATTTGATTACAGTTGACTCATCGACAATAAAACTGCCACCATTTACCGGCGCAGTTGTCGAACTTGAGATTGGCTAATATGAAAACTGTAATTATCACCGGTGCTGCCGGCGGCATGGGTGGAGCAACCGCTGCCTTATTTAAATCACGTGGCTTTCAAGTTTTAGGAACAGATAATAAAGAGGTGCCTGGGTGTGATTTTGCAGTTACAGGTGATGTGGCAGATGAGGCAACCTGGCAGAAGATCTCAGGAGTAATTGAGCAAAACAGGTTAGAGATCTCAAGTTTGATAAATATCGCAGGGCGAAATTACTTTGATCTAATCACTGAGGCTAAAAAGAGTGAGTGGCTAAATATGTTTGAGGTTAATGTGGTGGCGATGGTGATGGGGATAAAACATATGACGCCATTTCTTCGCAAAGTAAAAGGTGCCAGTATTGTAAATATGAGCTCAATCTCAGCCCAGATTGGAACTAGCGGATATGCGGCGTATGTTGCTACTAAGGGGGCGGTTGATTCACTAACTAAAGCTTTGTCCCTTGAGTTAGCACCTGAAATTAGAGTTAATGCTGTAGCGCCAGGTTGGATTGAGACCCCATTTACTGTTGCAGGTTTGAATCTAAACCCTGATCCAGTTGCATACCGCAAAACTGTTGAGGGTATGCATGCGCTTAATCGGGTGGGAACACCGGATGAGATAGCGAAAGTGATCTACTTTTTAGCAAGTGAAGAGTCATCATTTATGACTGGCTCCATCGTAACTGCAGATGGTGGATATTTAATAAAGAATTAAAGATTAACTACTTTATAACTTTGATCAGAGTTTACGATTAAAGCTGTTGAGTTTTTAAGCTCACTCCAATTATCTTGATTCCAGCCAGATGAGCCAACTACTACGCAACCATTGATGGTGGTGTAATTGATCTGGTANTACTCAGGAGTGGATTTAAACCGCTCTGGTACTCGATCTAGGTTGTATAGACAAAGGCAGATCAAGGTATCTTTATTTGAGATCATCATATTTAAGCTGGTGTAATCACAATTGGTTTTGATGTAGGAGATGCCAGCTAGCACTCCATCAATAAAGCCTAAAGCTTTAATCTGGGTTAATAGATATAAAAAGTAACGCTCTGAATCGGTGGTGCCAGCAGCTAGGGATAGATACTCAGGTGCAATCAGTGAATCTAAGCAATCAAATGGGGTAATTGAGCCATTGTGCATAAAGCTTATATCTTGATAGGTAAAGGGATGGGTATTGTTTTGATTAATTCCTAAGCCAGGAGTTGCCCAGCGAAGGTGTAATAGCGCAATAGCTGAATCACTTGCTGCTAACTCTGTTTCAAAGTGATCACTTTCAGTAGCAGCCAGCGGCTCCTTATATAACTTAGCTTTACTAGATGATGAGGTGGCAATACCCCAACCATCACAATGTTGATTTGCTAACTCAACAAAGCTTTGAAAATCATCCCCCAATAATTGATTAAAGGTGGTTGATTTGGGACTGTGATAGGCGAGCAATCTACACACGCTTTTTCACCCACCTATTCACTTGATCATTTAAATTATTTAATTAACCGGCACTATCGCAGCAGTTGCCACCCGGCGCAAGAAGGTATCAATTAACTCAGCAGCCCGCGCATTACTTCCCGCCTCTTGATCTTTAGTTTGGGCTCTAAGTTGATCTAAATCAACACCCTCACCAGTGATCTCAACACAACCACTTTGCCTACTTAGCCAGGCTTCTAAAACTTGCGGATCTACCTCTGGGTGAAATTGCAATGCCAAAGTTCTTCCCATTACAAATGCTTGATTTGCCAGCTCACTCTTTGCAATCTCAGTTGCCCCCTTTGGGCTTTGCCATCTATCCCAGTGGTATTCAAACCAGGGACCTGATGAGATTAAAGTTTTATCATTTGACTCTATTTCAAACCAACCAACCTCAGCCTTTGGTGCTTTAGCAACTGAGCCACCGAGCGCCCTTGCCATTAGTTGACCACCAAAGCAGATACCAAGAATAGGAATACCAGCATTATGAGCTGCCTTTAACTTCTCTAACTCAGGAAGTAACCAATTACCAATTCGATCATCCTCATACGCCCCATAGGGAGCACCCATTGGAACTAGTAGGTCATACTCATTAAAGTTTGGAAAGGTTGTGGTGACATTTGGGGAGTCGTAATTTTCCTCAGGCACTATCAAAAATCGCTCAATCTCATACCCATGTTTTTCAAGGCTTCGCCAGATTGGCCCACCGAGTGAGATGTGATCATGTTCAATAAAGAGAGCGCGCATTGGATAACCTTACGCTAAATTGTTAGCAAAACTAATTTCACTGCTTAGTTACACCGAACGAAGTACTGCAGTTACCTTTCCTAAAATAATTGCATCATCTGCTGGAATTGGCGTGAAATCATCATTTGCTGGCAGGAGCCAGAAGTGGCCATCTTTTTTCGACCAGGTTTTAACAGTTGCCTCACCATCAATCATGGCAGCGACAATCTCACCTTTTTCCGCAGTTTTTTGGGAGCGGATAACAACATAATCACCATCACAGATTGCAAGATCAATCATGGAATCACCTTTGACCTGAAGTAAAAATAGATCACCCTTACCAACTAAAGATTCTGGAAGTGGTAGTACCTCTTCAACTATCTGCTCTGCCAAAATTGGATTTCCAGCTGCGATCTTTCCAACCAATGGAATAAGACGGGTCTTATCTTGTGGGGCGGCCTGGCCATCCTCACCAGGTAGGGTGATCTCAATAGCTCTTCCTCGGGCGGCATCCCTGCGGATCCAACCCTTCTCTTCAAGAATTTGCAGTTGATAGGTGACGGATGCGGTGGAGGCAAGACCTGCGGCCTTACCGATCTCTCGCATAGAGGGTGGATACCCCTGGTTCTCAACTGCACGCTTAATAACTGACAAAATCTTTAACTGCCGTGGGGTTAGCCCATTGTCATCGGCTGGACCATCGGGAAGCTCAGTAACACTCTTTTTAGCCATGGATAAAGGGTATAGGAAGAGTTGGAAAAAATCAAACATTTGTTCGATTTAAAGTAGACATTGTCAGTGGGGTAGTGTTTAATACTCTATAGAACAGGTGTTCGAATCCCCTCGAACACTAGTTATCAGGGAGAAAAAGATGAAGGCAAGACAGGCAAAGCGGCTAGCAAGAACAGTTTCAACCATATCCTTATTAGTAGTAATTGGCGCTGGTTTTAGCTCCATCTCATCAGCTAGTGATAGCACTGGTAATTCAAGCAATAGCAAGAGTAAGTATGTGCAGGTTGTGGTAACTCCAGGTGAGAGCCTTTGGTCGATCGCAGCCCTGGTGGCAGGTGAAGGTGATATCGCCTCAGTGGTTGCCGATATTGTGGAGGTCAATCAACTTAAAAGCGCTGATGTGGCCGCCGGCAGTAAGTTGCTAGTTCCAGTTTTATAACCCACCTGGGCTAAAGGGGGAGCGGGTTAGAAAAGATTTCGCTAAACACGCCGACTCAGGTGCTTTTAAACCCTAAAGAGCGGGTCTATGGTTCACCCAACATATAGGGGCGATTACGCTTATGGCTTCCATAAGTAGTGGTTTTCCGCTAATGTGCTCTTCCCCCGCTTAGCTAGAAAAAAGGAGTAAGCCCCTCGTGATCTGTCCATTCTGTCGCTTTGAAGACTCCAGAGTGATTGATTCACGCCCAACGGATGAGGGAAACCAGATCCGTAGAAGGCGCGAGTGCACAAGCTGTGGCAAACGGTTTAACACCGCAGAGAGCTCCATTCTTCTAGTCATCAAAAGATCAGGTGCTACTGAGCCCTTCTCAAGAGAGAAGGTCATCAATGGTGTGCGCAAGGCATGCCAGGGCAGACCAGTCAATGATGATGATTTAGCACTGCTAGCCCAACGAGTTGAAGAGTCTCTTCGCTCAGATGGTGTGGCAGAGGTTGAGGCCCAAGAGGTTGGAATGGCAGTTCTTGCGCCACTCCGAGAACTCGATGAGGTCGCCTACCTACGATATGCCTCGGTATACCGTAGTTTTTCCTCCCTAGAAGATTTTGAAGGCGAGATAGCACTCCTTCGTGCTGAACCTTCCAGAAATTCAAAAGCATTAAAGCTGCCCTCCCCGGCAAGAGGTTAATTTCCTGTCCCGTTAAGTAGATAAGAAGTAGAGATAAGTAGTTTAGAAAAGTTAAGTAGATAAAAAAGTTTTAAAAGAAGTGAAAAAAAGAATTTAAACAACTAGTTAAGGGGATAAGTAAATGTCTATAGTGAATAAGCCAGCAGCGGTTAAGACCGGAACTGGAAAAGGTCTTACCATCGAACGTATCTACACCACCGCTGGAGTTCACCCGTATGACACCGTTAAGTGGGAAAGGCGTGATGTTGTTCAGACCAACTGGAAATCTGGTGAGGTTATCTTTGAACAAAAAGGTGTTGAGTACCCAGAGTTTTGGTCAGTAAATGCCTCAACCATTGTTACCACTAAATACTTTAGAGGAGCTGTGGGAGCAGAAAATCGTGAGTGGTCGCTAAAGCAGGTAATTGATCGCGTAGTTTTGACCTACACAAAAGCTGGAAAAGAAAATGGCTACTTTGCCACCCCAGCCGATGCTGAAATTTTTGAACATGAATTAACCCATATGTTGATGCACCAAATATTTTCATACAACTCACCAGTTTGGTTTAACGTGGGAACAAATGCACCTCAGCAAGTATCAGCATGTTTCATCCTCTCAGTAGATGACACAATGGAGTCAATTCTTAATTGGTATAAAGAAGAGGGCTTTATCTTCAAAGGTGGCTCAGGTGCTGGTCTTAATCTTTCCAGAATTCGCTCATCAAAGGAGCTTTTAAAATCAGGTGGAACCGCCTCTGGCCCAGTCTCATTTATGAGAGGTGCTGATTCATCTGCTGGCACAATCAAATCAGGTGGAGCAACAAGACGTGCTGCCAAGATGGTTGTTCTAGATGTTGATCATCCAGATATTGAAGAGTTTATTGAGACCAAGGTTCGCGAAGAGGACAAGATTCGCGCCCTTCGCGATGCTGGCTTTGATATGGATTTGGGTGGCAAAGATATTGTCTCTGTTCAATATCAAAATGCTAATAACTCAGTTCGAGTATCGGATGCCTTTATGCGCGCCTATGAAAAGGGTGAGTCATTTGGTTTGACTGCTCGCTCAACTGGTGAGGTTGTGGAGAGTGTTGATGCTAAACAATTATTTAGAAAGATGGCAGAGGCAGCTTGGGCATGTGCTGATCCTGGTATTCAATATGACGACACCATCAATGAGTGGCACACCAACCCAGAGACTGGCCGGATCAATGCGTCCAATCCATGCTCTGAGTACATGTCACTAGATAACTCATCATGTAACTTGGCATCTTTGAACTTAATGAAGTTCTTAAAAGCTGATGGTTCATTTGATGTTAAAAACTTTGTCAAGGTAACTGAGTTAGTAATTACCTCAATGGATATCTCAATCTGCTTTGCAGATTTCCCAACCGCCCCAATTGGTGAGACCACAAGAAATTTCCGTCAATTAGGAATTGGTTATGCAAATCTTGGCGCACTCCTTATGGCATCAGGTCTTGCATATGACTCAGATGGTGGACGTGCCTTAGCTGGTGCGATCACATCATTACTTACTGGTGTCTCATACCGACGAAGTGCGGAATTGGCCGCAATTGTTGGTCCATACAATGGTTATGCCAGAAATGCTGCCCCACACACCAAGGTGATGCGCAAACACCAAAATGCAACTGAGTCTGCAAAATCAGTCTCAACCTTGGATAAAGATGTTTGGAGTGAGGCTATTAAGCAATGGTCTACTGGAAATACATTGGGTGAGAAAAATGGCTGGCGCAACGCGCAAGCATCTGTATTAGCTCCAACTGGCACCATCGGATTAATGATGGATTGCGATACCACAGGTATTGAGCCAGATCTTGCGCTAGTTAAGTTTAAGAAGATGGTGGGCGGTGGTTCAATGCAGATTGTCAACCAGACTGTGCCACTAGCTCTTAAAAAACTTGGCTACACCGATGAGACAATTGAAGCAATTGTTGAGTACATCGCAGAGAATGGAAATGTAATTGATGCCCCAGGATTAAAGAGTGAGCATTACTCAGTCTTTGATTGCGCAATGGGTGTTAGATCAATTAGCGCAATGGGCCATGTTCACATGATGGCAGCTTGCCAACCATTCCTATCTGGTGCGATCTCAAAGACAGTTAACCTGCCATCGGATGCCACAGTGGCTGAGATCGAAGAGGTTTACTACCAAGGTTGGAAGTTAGGACTTAAGGCACTTGCGGTCTACCGTGATAATTGCAAGGTTGGACAACCTCTATCTGATTCAAAGGGTAAAAAGGATGAGGCGGTATCAACTGAGGTTGCACACAATGCGGTAAGAAAGCGATTACCAAAAACTCGTCCAGCACAAACCACATCATTTGCTGTTGGAGGCGCCGAAGGTTATATGACCTCTGGTGCCTACGCAGATGGCGCTCTAGCTGAAGTATTTCTAAAGCTTGGCAAGCAGGGTTCAACTCTTGCCGGTGTTATGGATGCCTTCTCAATTGCAGTATCAATTGGATTGCAATATGGCGTTCCACTAGAGACCTTTGTGGAGAAGTTTGCTAATCAAAGGTTTGAACCAGCTGGTATGACAGATGATGCTGATATCAGAATGGCGCAATCGGTAATGGATTACATCTTCCGCCGGCTTGCCCTGGATTACCTACCATTTGAATCAAGATCAGCACTTGGTATTCACTCAGCGGCAGAGCGCGCTCGCGCCCTTGAAAGTGGTGAGTACACAGCTGATGAAAAAGCTGCTGCAATCACCGCTCCTACAAAAAAAGTTGAGAGCAAAAAACAAGAGGTAAAGATTGAAAAGGCACCAGTTGATAACTCATCCGTTGGATCATCAATGGAGCTCTTTGAGAAGATGGCTGGGGTTAAATCAGATGCACCACTTTGTATGACATGTGGAGTCAAAATGAGAATGGCCGGCTCCTGCTTTGTCTGCGAAGGTTGCGGAAACACCTCCGGCTGCTCCTGATAAGAGCAAAAAGCTTTATCTTTGATAATGTTTCAGGGTGGAGCAGAGTTTTAGCAGTAAAGTAATTGAAAGTACCTTCAAGGGTTTTCCGATAGATTCCTATGGGAAAACCCTTGAACAGTTTTTAGCCACAAAACCAAATCTTTTCACATCTAATTTTCAATTTCCGATCATGGCAATTAAAGAAAAATCCCTAAAAAACAATATTGAGCAGATGGCTAAATTTTGCAAATCAGTTGGCGCTGAACTTGCCCCTCATGTTAAAACCACCATGTCACCGCAAATCGCCCAGATGCAGGTGGCAGCAGGTGCAACCGCACTAACTGTTGCTAACTTTTGGCAGGCGAGCATCTTTTTAAAGTATGGATTTAAAAATTTAATCATCGCTAATGAGGTATTAGATCCGGCGGCGATCGGTGCTATCTCAAAGATCAATAAAGACAGGCAGGCTGAAATCATATTTTATGTTGACTCTTTAGCCGGGTTGGAGATTGTAAAAAAATACACACCAGACCAAGGAGAACAAAACCTATTTATTGAAATAGGCACCGATGATGGACGCGCTGGTGTGAGGGAGTTAGCTGATGTGGCATTAATTGCCAGCGCTATTGCCGCAGATAGTAGATTGAAACTACGTGGTGTGACCGGCTTTGAGGGAGCGGTGCCACAGGCAGCTAGAAATAAAAAAGGTGAGAAAAAAATAAGTAAGTTTTGCCAGAAGATTGTGGCAGCAGCTGATCTGGCTTATTCATACAAGAGCGATGAAGTATTTATTATTACCGCAGGTGGCAGCGCCTACTTTGAGATTGTCGCTGATGAGCTAAATAAATTTGCTAAACCAAAGATTTTGCTACTGCGCAGTGGGGGTTATGTCACCCACGACAGTAAGTATTATGAAGAGATATATCCATTTCGAAACTCAGAGCAAACTTTTGACGCAGCTATTGAGGTTTGGGCACAGATAATAAGTTCACCAGAGCAAAATTTTGGCGTACTAAATCTTGGCAAAAGAGATATTGGCAATGATCTGCATAATCCAATTCCCTTTGCCCGATATGCAGCTGGCTTAACCGGTTTTTCTGGTCAGATTGAGAAGTTAAATGACCAGCATGGCTACTTAAGAAGTAAGCAGGATTTTGCAGTATCGCAGTTAATTGGGTTGGGTATTTCTCACCCTTGCACTACATTTGATAAATGGCGGTTGATTCCACTAGTCAACGACAATTATGATGTTGTAGATTGCTTGTACACATTTTTCTAATCGCAAAATAACCTAAGGAGAGCTAATGAAGATCGAACATATCAATGCCAGCCAAGCACCAGCGCCAGGTGGTTCTTACTCACACGGTGTAGCTGCCCACGGTTTCTTGTATACCTGCGGCATGGGTCCAGTTGATCCAGCTACCGGCAAGATTGTTGATGGTGGGGTAGCTGAGCAAACTAGACAGACTTTAAAAAACTTGCAAAAGATTTTGGATGTAAAGGGTGCAAAGTTTGCAGATGTTGTTAAGGTAACGGCTCACTTACAAGATGTTAATCGAGACTTCGCTGCATATGATGCGGTTTACCGGGAGTTTTTCTCAGCTCCGTTTCCAGTTCGCACCACAGTTGGTTCAGATTTAATTAATATATTAGTTGAAATTGATTTTGTAGTAGCGATCTGAAATTCATAATATGACAATTGCACAAGATTTAGCGGGCAAAGTAGTTGTTGTTACTGGCGCTGGTCGAGGAATTGGTCGCCAGATTGCAATAGGTGCTGGCTCTCGCGGTGCCAAAGTGGCATTAGTTGAGTTGATTGCAGAAAATCTGGATGCAACAGTTAAAGAGATCTCTGCGATGGGCATAACAGCTAAGGGTTATAAGACCGATGTTTCATCAGAGAGTGAGATCATTAAGAATTTTGCCCTGATTGAAAAAGATTTTGGTCAGATTGACTGCTTAGTTAATAATGCAATGATTCATGATCCAGAAGATCTGCTAGCAACCTCGCTTGAGGTCTGGAACCGCACACTGGCTGTAACACTAACCGGTAGCTTTTTAACAATTAAAGCCACCTTGCCCGGGATGATTAAACGCAAGGCTGGCTGCATAGTAAATATTGGCACGGTAAATGCCAAGGCGATGATTGGCAGTGATTCCTATAGCGTGGCAAAGGCTGGCATACACGCGTTAACTAGAACTGTGGCAGTTAGATATGGCCCAGATGGCATTCGCTGCACAACTGTGGTGCCAGGAACAATTGCTACCGATGCTTGGCAAGAGCGGGTGGATAGAAATCCACAAATTTTTGAAAAATTAAAACCTTGGTATCCACTTGGTCGAGTTGGAACACCTGCTGATGTAACTGAGGCGGTTTTATTTTTACTAACAGATAAGGCGGCCTGGATTAGTGGAAGTGAGTTTGTAGTCGATGGTGGATTGTTAGCTGGCTATGCACCTATGTTTAAGATGGTTGAAGGTTCTGATTAAAACAAATGAGTGAAAATACCTTCACCATCCGAGGGGCAGAGATAATTGATGGTTGTGATACGCCCGCGCTTCGCCAAGATCTCTTAGTTACAAATGGTGTTATCTCACAGGTTGGTTCAATATTAAAAGGTGCTGAAGAGGGCAAGGTAATTGATGGCTCTGGCTTAACTCTCGCTCCTGGATTTATTGATATGCATGCACACTCAGATTTAGCAGTACTTACCGATAAACAACATTTAGCTAAGGTCACACAGGGCGTGACTCTTGAGGTAGTTGGCCAAGATGGACTTAGTTATGTGCCAAGTAATCCAGAGAGCCTTCTTGAACTACGTGAGCAGCTATTTGGTTGGAACTCAGATCCAAAAGATCTCAAATGGGATTTTCACACCGTGGGTGAGTATTTGGCTCGAGTTGATCAAGGATGCGCGGTAAATGTTGCATATTTAATTCCGCATGGTTCAGTTCGAATGTTAGTCAGAGGTAATCAACCAGGGTATGCATCAGCTGATGAGTTAGCAGCGATGAAGCGGTTAACTCAGCAGGGGATGGAACAAGGCGCCTTTGGCTTATCAGCAGGACTTACCTACACCCCAGCGATGTATGCAAATGATGATGAGATTGTGCAGCTTTGCAAAGTTGTCTCACAGTTTGGTGGTTACTACGCCCCACATCATCGTAATTACGGTGCTAAATTCCTAGATGCAGTTGTTGAGTGTTTAGATATCGCTAAATTATCTAAATCCCCACTTCATCTAACTCATTGTCATATGAGCCACTCAAATTTTCATGGGAAAACTGACTTATTATTTGAACAGATTCAAATTGCTGAAAAACAAGGTGTGGATGTCACCTTAGATACCTACCCATACTTAGCTGGCTCAACCTACCTACATGCATTGCTGCCTTCTTGGGTACAGGCAGGTGGCTCAAAGGAAACTATTAAGCGATTAGCGGTAATGGACAATCGCCTTAAAGTGATTCATGAATTAACCATATCTGGCAGTGATGGTAATCAAGGCGGGGTAGTTAATTGGCCGGCGATAAATATTGCCGGAGTTGAAAAACCTCATAATCTCAAGTTTGTTGGAATGGATTTAGTTTCAGCAGCTAAGTTAGTTGATAAAAAAGTTGAAGATTTCTATTTAGATTTTATTATTGATGAAGAGCTCAAGGCATCTTGCGTAATTTTTGCAGGACATGAACCAAATGTGAGAGCGATTATGCAAGATTCTCGCCACATGGTTGGTAGTGATGGCATATTAACTGGCAATCGTCCACATCCACGCGGCTTTGGTACCTTCGCTCGATATCTTGGTGTTTATGCCAGGCAAGAAAAAGTTTTAACAATGCATGGTGCGATAGCAAGAATGACTGGCAGACCAGCAAAGCGACTTGGATTAACAGATCGTGGTTTTATTAAAGTTGGCATGAAAGCAGATATGGTTTTATTTGATGATCAATCTGTTTTGGATCGCTCAACATATGAGACACCTAGATTGCCTGCAGCTGGATTTGAAATGGTTTGGATTAGTGGCATTGCAACTTTAAAGCAAGGCCAGCGCACCCAAGCAACTCCTGGGGTTGGAGTCAGAAAAGTAGGTTAAGGACAGGTTGGGGCTCATTATTAGCCCCATTAAAACAAAAGCGTTATTTTCTCAGCCAAGCCTGCTACTTGCTTGATTTTGAAAATAGTGGTGGGCTAAGCCTCCCCCACAAGCACGTGGGATCCTAGGAGGACGAATAAATGAAAAAACTAACCACGCGTAGTTTTGCTGCGCTGGCTTCACTTGGATTGGTTGCAGGTGCTTTGACAGCTGCACCAGCACAAGCTAACACCGTAACAATTAAAGTTGTTACACCTAACTACACAGATGATATGCCTGCTTACTACAAGGATCTAAATGCTCGCTTTATGGCTGCTAACCCAACCATCAAAGTTGAACATGAGAACCTAAGTTGGGATGACATCTTGGTTAAGGGACGTACTTATATCTCAACCAAGTCATATCCAGATGTGCTGAACCTAAATACATTCTCAGAGTTTGCGGCCGAAGGTCTGCTATATAAGACCAGCGACCTGTTCACTGAGGCTAAACTTTCTGACTTCGTTACCGCTTTCCGCGATAACTCAAAGTACAACGGTGTTGAGTATGCTGTTCCAGATCTAGCATCAGCACGTATGTTCTTTATTAACAAGGCTCTTTTCTACGGCGCTGGCAATACCAAGATCCCAACAACCTGGGCTGAGGTAACTGCTGCTTCAAAGAAGATCAAAGCTAAGTACGGTTCAAAGGTCTATCCATTAGCAATTCCACTAGGTTCAGAAGAGGCTCAAGCTGAGTTCCAAATCTGGGCTGGCGGAAATGGTGGACGTTACTTTGATGAGGCCGCAGGCAAGTGGGTTATTAACTCAAAGGCTAATCTTGAAACTTTGAATCAATTAAAGGCTTGGGTAAAGGCTGGTTACACACAACCAAACCCAGCTTCAACTAACCGTACCGATGCATTCAAGCTATTTAGCCAAGGCAAAGTAGCGATGATCAATGCTTCCGTGTTCTTCCCTTCAACATTGAAGGATTACAAGAGCAAGGTTGACTACGGTGTTGCACCATTCCCATCTGCCAATGCAAGTAAGAAGCCAATAACTCTTGGCGTTCAGGATTACTTCATGGCATTTAAGAAGACAGGAAACCAAGATGCTGTTTCTAAGTATCTAAACTTCTTGTTTGAAGGCAAAAACTACGCAGGCTTCCTAAAGGCTGCCGGTGGTTTCATTCCTGCAACGAAGTCAGCATCAACTGAAGTGGATTCATCATTGCTTCCATTCATTGAGCAGCTTCCAAACGCTATTTTCTATCCAGGAACTCTAGGTTCATGGGGAACAGTAGTTGCCAAGATCACCACACAAATTGGTACTGGCATTACAAAGGATTCAAAGACCGTTTTGGATTCACTCCAGAAAACAGCTGTAGCAGCAGGAACTAAGTAATTACCTAACGGTAGTTACCAAGTAATCTCTTATAAGTCAGACCTGAGAATTTTTCTCAGGTCTGACTTATAAATCATTTAGTATGATTGAAATCAAATATTTGTTTTGAAAT
The DNA here is from genome assembly GCA_000383815.1 of actinobacterium SCGC AAA027-J17. Classification (GTDB taxonomy): domain Bacteria; phylum Actinomycetota; class Actinomycetes; order Nanopelagicales; family Nanopelagicaceae; genus Nanopelagicus. Next base: position 4,425 of record KB912776.1, on the reverse strand, counting down.
GAGGAGCCTTGAGTAGCAGATTGTTGGCAAAGAGCACTGCGGCTAAATCAAAAAAGCAGGTTGCCACTCATGATGTTTCCTTAGCAAGCGCTCTACCTTGGATTGGACCGGCCCTGGTATTGATTGCCCTTGTGGTGATCTGGCCGGTAATTGAATTAGTTCGGATCTCTTTTACTGACATTTCTGCAGCCGGAAGCTTGCTCGACTTTAATGGCTTAACAAATTACCGCGAATTACTCGCCAACCCAGACATATATCCGGTAGCACGAAGAACTATTTTGTGGGTTTTTGGAATTGTTTTCTTCACTGTAATTCTCTCACTGCCAACTGCACAGTTGATAAATCAAAATTTCCCAGGTCGCAAGTATGTGCGCTGGGCATTGATCTTCCCATGGGCTGCATCAGTGGTCATGACATCAATGATTTGGACATGGATTTTAGATGCTTACTCCGGTGAGTTGAATTTAACGCTGACACAATTGGGCTTGATCAGTGAGCCAGTTGATTGGGTAAATAACCCAGGTAGCTCATTTTATTTTCTAATGGCGGTAGCTGTTTTCGTATCCATTCCCTTTACTTCCTTTGTACTTCTAGCTGGATTGCAATCAATACCAAATGACATAATTGAGGCTGCTTCAGTTGATGGGGCAAGTAACTGGCAGATCTATCGTCAAATTAAGTTTCCATTGTTAAGAAATGCACTTCTAATTGCCACAATTATCAATTTAATTAACGTGTTTAACTCATTTCCAATTATTTGGATTATGACTCGCGGTGGACCTGGTTATGACACCGATACCACCACAACACTTGCCTATAAGTTGGCATTTATTGAGTCGAACATGGGCCAATCAACAGCGCTTGGAGTATTTAACTTTATTGTGATCATGATGATTGTCGGACTTTATTTGAGAGTTACCAAGGCGACTAGGACTGAAATATGAAAAATCTAAAGGCAAAGAAATTTACTCCAAAGAAAGTGGCCACCATGGCCGGTGCTTACTTTCTAGCTTGGTTCTTTGTTTACCCTTATATAAATATGTTCTTAACATCGGTGCGATCCCATGATGAGTTATATGCAACGCCATCCACACATTTGCCTCAAGTTTGGCAATGGCGGAACTACATTGATGTATGGTCACACGCACCAATTGCTAGCTTTCTTAAATCAAGCTTGATTGTTGCGATCTGCGCAACCATATTGGTTTTATTAGTTTCACTACCAGCGGCTTACTTCTTAGCAAGGTATAAGTTCAAACTGCGAGGGGCATTCTTACTATTAGTACTTGCAACCCAAATGTTCTCACCCACTGCTTTGATCATTGGAATATTTAGAGAAGTCGATTTCTTTAAACTGTTAGATTCATACATTGCATTAATTGTGTTAAATGCTGGATTTAATCTTGCGTTTTCAATCTGGTTACTGGCTGGCTTTTTCTCAAGCATTCCAACTGAGATTGAGGAGGCTGCGCTAATTGATGGCTGCACAAGAATTCAAGCGTTACGAAAGATAACTATTCCAATTGCCCTACCAGGCGTAGTTACGGCAATCATCTTTACATTTGTGGCAGCCTGGAATGAATTTACAATAGCGCTGACAATTATTAGCTCAGTTGATAAAAAGCCTTTACCGGTTGGACTGACTCAATTTATTGGTCAATATGACATTGCTTGGGAGTATTTGTTTACCTCAACAATAATTGCAATTATCCCTGTAGTTATTCTATTTATCTCGATTGAGAAGTATCTAGTTGGTGGGTTAACTGCCGGTAGCGTGAAATGAGTGCGATTAAATCAAACGCTTTCACCCTTGCTTACACATTCTTTAGAGAGCCAGCACAAAAGGTTATTCCAGAGTTAAAAAGTTATGGGTTTTCTGGAATAAACCTAGCGCTTAATTACCACAGCAGTCGCGATCTTTTACTTCGCCAAGGTCCTCAACTTGAGTACTTATCGGATGGGTTTCATTACTACAAAGTTGATAACCAAGCCTATGAAGCAAATGCCATTAAACCGGATCTAAAAGATCAATTACCTACCAACCAGGTTTTAGATTCAGTACTTAAGGTTGCCGGTGAGAATGACTTTCAAGTTAATGCTTGGGCTGTATACATGCATAACTCAGCGATTGGTATGGCTCATCCAGATTCGGTAGTTACCAATGTATTAGGCAATAAGTTTCTCTCAGAGCTTTGCCCGGCAAATCCAGCGGTGGCTCAATACGCACTTGGCATGACGCGAGATTTAGCTAGCCGAGGCATTAGTGGCATTCGAGCTGAGTCCTTACATTTCCATGGCGCACGACATGGTGAGCACCATGAGCGATTTTTCATAGAGTTAAGCTCGATTACCGAATTCCTATTTGCTTTATGTTTTTGTACTTATTGCAAGAAAAACTACGAGGAGCAGAATTCAGATCTAGCTGCTTTAGTAGCAAAAGTTTCATCTTTGCTACTGGCAGTCTTTGACGATAAGGATCCTTGGCTTGGTCGCAAGTTAGATAAACAAACACTAGCTGAGATTGTTGGCGAACCAATTCTTAAATACCTTGCTAGCCGGGAACAAGTTGTAGCTAATCTTTATAAAAAAATAGCAGAAGTTACTCGAAAAGCTGAGATCACCTTAAATTTTGTGGATCAATCGCCACTTTTGGATATGAGCTCTGAAGATGCGATCTCAAATAGCTGGCAGGTTGGTATAGATAATTCTCAAATTAGCCAGATTATTAATCGATATGAACCTTTAATTTACCGGCCGCAAAGTGATCAGGTAGCTAACCTCGCCTCTAATTACTTAAAGAATGTGGCTCCAGAAATTACCGCAATACTTAGACCAACTTATCCAGATTGCACAAGTGCTAACAATTTGTTACAAAAGGTAGATGCCTTAGTAAGCCTGGGCGTAAAGGAGATTGATTTTTATCTTTTAGATACTATGAGAAAATCTGATTTAGATAATATAAAGGATGCGCTTAAGAATTAATTGAGTTTAAAGTTGTTTCTAACTCTGGAGGGGGAGTGCCGTGGAGCGAGGCGTTTATTGCGTAATTCAAACTCCCTTGGATAAAAACGACAATATTGATAGTGATGTTTTAAAGCGAGAGATAGATTGGTTAATTGCCAGCGGTGTTAAAGGTTTAGCCCTAGCAATGGTTTCAGAGGTAATGCGATTTACTGCTGATGAGCGCCGAGGGCAATGGCAAGTAGTGCTTAAAATTGTTGATAAGCGAGTTCCATTAATTGTCAGCGTAGGCGGTGAGAGCACTGCAATTGCGACCGCACTGGCTAGATCAGCTGAGGCAGATGGTGCTACCGCTCTTATGGCAACACCCCCAGCATCATTTCCTGCAACCTCATCTGAAATTTATACCTACTACGCAGCAATAATTGAAGCCGTGAAGATTCCATTGATTGTTCAAGATGCAAGTAATTACATGGGTCAACCATTAGATCTTCAGTTATACGGAGATCTAATTGAAAAATATGGAACCGATCGAGTTCAATTCAAGCCGGAGGCAAAGCCGGTTAAAGAGCGAGCTGCTGCCTTACAAGAAATCGCAAAGGGGCAAGCAAAGATATTTGAAGGTCAAAGCGGCATCGATTTATTAGACACTCATCCACTCGGGTTAATGGGCACGATGCCGGGTGGTGAAATACCTTGGGCGATCATTAAACTTTGGGATTGCTTAGAAAGTAATGATTTGGAGCTTGCTCAGAGGATTCACGATTTAGTCTCGCAGTTAGTTGCATTTCAGCAAAATATTGATGGTTACGTTGCAGTTGAAAAATACTTACTTGTTAAGCAGGGTATTTTTGATTCAGCCCGTCAACGAGGTCCAGTTAGAACAATTCTAAGCACTCAGGTCAAAAGTGAAATCGATCAAATATTTGAAAAATTAGTTAAAGTGGTTAACAACTGATTCATAGCTAACCCCAATCAAGTCACAAGGTCTGGTAGTTGCACTTGCAACTGCAATTTCATTTGAAATACCAAGTGTGGCTAAGCGCTTTATTGAGTCAGCCATATTTGCAATACCGCCCGCCAATTTTCCTTCAATGCTGCGTGCCTGACCATCCTTTGCCACGACGCTGATATCACCAAAGGTGAAATTTCCTTCTCCTAATCCTGCAGCAGCAACGGCATCATTTGTGATGATGAAGCGGTCCTTGATTTTTGGCAAGGTTTGGGACAAAAGTTGATCGGAAACATGCACGCCATCAACAATTATCTGGATAACTACATCTGGTCTTTCAATTGCAGCATCGCTTAAACCTTGTTCTGGTGGCTTTGGCATCGCATTGAATAAGTGGGTAACGCTCTTAGCGCCAGCCTCAAAACCGGCGATTGCTTGGGCCTTAGTGGCATTTGAATGACCAAGTGAAACTAGGATGTTTTGGTCTACTAAAAACTTTATCAAATCAATTG